>CAMUXV010000005.1 GCA_947164795.1 uncultured Caryophanales bacterium
GATAAAAGGGTAATTGATTATATCATAAGGAGGTAATAATGAAAGAACTAAGAAGAGAAGAAATGAAAAAAATAGAAGGAGGAGCTTCTCCAGTAGTAGTATCTGGTATTATTGGAGCAGTAATAACCTTCTTAATTGGAGTATTTCATGGATACTCTAATCCAGAGTCATGTAGAAATTAAGAAAGGAGACGTTTATGAGAGAATTAAAAAAAGAAGAAATGAAAAAAATAGAAGGAGGAGCAAGTATTAGTGCTGCGATGCTAGGAGTTATCTATAAGATAGTAGAAACAATCTATAATCTAGGAGATGCTCTTGGTAGTTCAATAAGAAGAGTTATTGAAGGTAAAAATTGTAATATATAATCATAAGAGGGGAAACCCTCTTATGTATTTATTATTCATCTCTCATGGAGATTACGATCACATGGGAGAAGCAATAAATTTAGTTAATAATTTCAAAGTAGAGAAAGTAGTCTTTAATTGTGGACCTTATAATGAATTAGAAAAAGAGTTAATAAATGTATTAGATAAGAAAAAGATTAAATATTATTCATGTATTAAAGAATTAAATATAGATAAAAATAAATTATATTTCTTACAAACAAAAGAGTATGATAATGAAAATGATAATAGTAATGTGATTTATACAGAACTTAATGGTTATAAATTTATGTTTATGGGAGATGCATCGGTTACTACTGAAAAAGAAATAATGAGTAAATATAATCTGCTGGATGTAGATGTATTAAAAGTTGGACATCATGGAAGTAAGACAAGTAGTAGTAAAGTGTTTGTTGATGAAATAAATCCTAAATATTCAATTATTAGTGTTGGAAAGAATAATAGATATGGACATCCAAATAAAGAAGTATTAGACAATTTAAAAGAATCTAAAATATATAGAACAGACGAGGATGGAAGTATTATGTTTAAGATTAAGAATAATAAATTAAAAATTGAGACTTGTAGTCCATAGAAAGGAAAATGATAAAATGAATGAAATGAAAGAATACACAGAAAAAATATTTGAAGATATAAGACATATAGATGAATTAGGTAATGAGTATTGGCTAGCTAGAGAATTAATGCCATTACTTGAATATAGTAAATGGGAAAATTTTGATAATGTAATTCAAAAAGCAGTTATTTCTTATAAAAATAGTAATAATGATGATTCATATTGGCTTCCCGAAGTCAGGAAGCCAATAATAACTGGTAAAGGAAAAGAAGAATTTATTAAAGATTATAAATTATCTAGATATATATGTTATTTAATTGTTCAAAATGCAAACCCTAAGAAAAAAATGGTTGCTTTAGGTCAAACATATTTTGCCATTCAAACAAGAAAACAAGAACTATCTGAAAAAGAATATAATGAACTTACCGAAGATGAGAAAAGATTATACAGAAGAAATCAAGCAAGAAGAGGAAATTATAATTTAAATCAAACAGCAGTTAATAGTGGAGTAAAGGATTTAGCTAGATTTCATAATGCTGGATATAAAGGACTTTATAATGGTGAAACAGCTGATGATATTTTTAAAAGAAAGAAACTTCGATATAGAGAAGATATATTAGATAATATGGGTAGTGAAGAACTAGCAGATAACATATTTAGAATTGCTCAAACTGATGCTAAATTAAAAAGAGATAATGTAGATAATGAATATACTGCTAATTCTGTTCATTACGAAGTAGGAAAAGAAGTAAGAAATAGTATTAAAAGATTGGGAGGAACTATGCCAGAAGATTTACCAACACCAGATAGAAGTCTAAAGGAGTTAGAAAAAGAGAACAAGAAACTAAAAAAATAAATACAATTTGTGATATAATATTTATAGGATGTGATTTAGATGATTATTAGGGTGCTAGATGAAGAAAGGGCAAGCACATGCGATATGTTATTGACAAAATTAATTCAAGATGAAAGACAATATGATAATTCGATTGATAAAGATTTTGTAGTAAATAACTATTTTAAAAATACTATAAAAAATGAAAATAATATATTATTGTGTTATGAAGAAGATAATATAATAAAAGGATATATATATTTAAAACCAGTTAATAGTGATAATCAAAATGGTTACTTAATAGATGGATTATATGTAGATATTGCATATAGAAATAATGGTATCGCAACTAAGCTAATTGATAATGCATTGACTATAATAAAAGATGTTGATTTTATAGATATAAATGTAATGTCGCAAAATATAGATGCTATTAATTTATATAAAAAATTTGGTTTTAATGAGTTTAAAATTAGTTTAAGAAAAAATATATAATAATATTTTTAGGAATTGCTTTTGCAGTTTCTTTTTCTTTACCTAAATACGTATGCATAAACGTATATCACCACATGGGAACTACGATCATATGCGTAAAATAATTTATTAAGTTAATAGTTTTAAAGAAGATAAGATTATATAGAAGAAAAAATAGTAATATTTCTCATTTTTTATAAAAAAATCATTAGAAAAATATTTTTTTTAGCGAAATATAGGGTAAAATAAGTAAAAACTTATTGTAAATTATGTCAAATAATGTTATAATCGATGTTGGAAAAAGCGGAAGGAGGGATAGAATGTCTGCAGGAACTAAAGTAACTGTTAGTGTTAGAAACAATGATGTTGAATTTGCCTTAAGGAAATTTAAAAATCAAGTAGCACGTAATGGTAATCTCTCTAAAGCTAAAGAAAGAGCTGAAGGTTATAAGAAACCAGGAGTAAGACTTAAAGAGGAAAAGAAAAAAAATACTATTAATTCTAGAAGAAATGCTAGAAAGAATAATTACTAGGAGGTAGTTTATGACATTATCTGAAAAAATTAATAATGATTTAAAAGAAGCAATGAAAAATAAAGATGCTTTTAAGCTAGGTGTAATTAGAATGGTAAAAGGTGCTATGCAGCTTGCTAAAAAGAGTCCTAGAGAAGAACTTACTGATGATGATGTTATTAATGTATTATCTAAACAAATAAAAATGCGTAAAGAAGCTATAGATCAATTTGAAAGTGCTGGCAGAACTGATTTGGCAGAGCAAAATAAGAAGGAAATTGAGATATTATCTTCTTATATGCCAGAGGCTTTATCTCTAGAAGAATTAAATGGAATATTAGATAAAGTATTTGATGAAGTAAAACCTACTAGTGGGAAAGATATGGGACTAATTATGAAAACTGTTACTCCTTTAGTTAAAGGGAAAGCAGACATGTCTCTAGTTAGTAAATTAATTAAGGAAAGACTCGAATAGTCTTTTTTTTGTAACATTTTAAAAATATTTGCATAATATATAGTGTCATAAGTTATAGCTTATGTTTAATATATATTAGCTCTCCAAATGGGAGCTATTTTTATTTTAATAAAAAAAACACTTGCATTTTACAAGATGTTTAGTATATAATGTACAGAGAGAAAGGAAGGATTCTGTGAATAAGAAATTAGTTATCGTGGAGTCTCCACATAAAAGTAAAACAATAGAAAAATATTTAGGAAGTGATTATAAAGTAGTTTCTTCGGTTGGACATATAAGGGATTTATCTACTTCGGGTAAGTATGGTTTTGGAGTAGATATTGATAATGGGTTTAAACCTGATTACAAAATAATTAAAGGAAAAAATAAACTTGTAAAAGATCTTAAAAATGATGTTAAAAATTCTAGTTTTGTATATCTTGCTACCGACCCGGATCGTGAGGGAGAAGCTATTAGCTGGCATTTATATGATACTTTAGGATTAAAAGATAATAATTATAAGAGAATTGTATTTAATGAAATAACTAAGAATGCTGTTTTAAACTCTTTTGACAAAGCAAGAATGATAGATGATAATTTAGTTAAGTCACAAGAAACCAGAAGAATATTAGATAGAATAATAGGATTTAGGTTAAGCAAACTTATGCAATCTAAAACCGGAGGGAAATCCGCTGGTAGAGTACAAAGCGTTGCTCTTAAATTAATTGTTGATAGAGAAAGAGAAATAGAAGCTTTTATACCAGAAGAATATTATGAAATAGATGCTTATTTTAATGATTTTGATGCTAAACTTGATACTTATAATCATAAAAAGATAGAAATAAAAAAAGAAGAAGAGGCTAAAGAGATACTTAGTAAGTTATCTAATGCTTTTAAGATAGAAAATGTTGATAAGAAGGAAAAATTAAAGAAGAGTAAATTTCCTTTTACGACTAGTACAATGCAGCAAGAGGCTTCTAGTAAACTTGGATTTAGTTCTAAAAAAACAATGAGCGTTGCCCAAAAGTTATATGAAGGTATTAATATTGGTACTGAGACTGTCGGTCTTATATCTTATATGAGAACAGATTCAGTAAGACTTTCTGATGAGTTTATAAAGGACACTTATGGTTATATTAAAGAAAAATATGGTAGTGATTATGTTGGGTATGTAAAAACTAGTAATAAGACTGAGAATGTTCAAGATGCTCACGAAGCTATTAGACCAACCTCTATTAATAGAGAACCTGATAAAATTAAAGAATATTTAACTAATGATGAATATAAATTATATAAGATAATCTATTATAGAGCATTGGCTTCCCTTATGAAGGATGCCAAGGTGGAGGCTACTACTGTTATACTTGATAATAATAATTATCAGTTTAAAACTACTGGTCAGGTATTATTATTTGATGGTTACTTAAAAGTATATAATATGTATGAAGATTCTGAAGATAAAATACTTCCTGATTTTTCAAATTATAAGAGTAATGTAATAGTATCGAATAATATAGATTATACTATGCATACTACTAAACCTCCTAGTAGATATACTGAAAGTAAATTAATTAAGGAAATGGAAGAATTAGGTATTGGAAGACCCTCTACTTATGCTAAAACAATTGAAACAATCATAGAGAGAGCATATGTTAAATTAGTAGAAAAGAAATTTGTACCTACAGAAATAGGAATAGAAACTACTGATAAATTACAAGAGTTCTTTAAAGATATTATTAATGTTGAATATACTAAGAATATGGAAGATGATCTTGATAAAATAGCAGATGGTGATTTAGAATGGAATAAATTATTAGAATTATTTTATAATGATTTTGAACCAAAAGTTAAAGTTGCTTTTAGCGAGATGGAGAAGAAAGCTCCGGAAGAAACAGGTGAGTCTTGCCCTAACTGTGGTAGTCCTTTGGTTATTAAACAAAGTAAGTATGGTAAATTTACTGCTTGTTCTAATTATCCAGAATGTAAGTATATTAAACCTACTGAAAAGAAAGAAATAAAAGAAATAATGAGTTGCCCTAAGTGTGATGGAAAAATAATAGAGAGAAAGACAAAAAAAGGAAAGGTTTTCTATGGCTGTTCTAATTATCCTAAATGTGATTTTGCTACTTGGGATGAACCAATAGAAGAATCTTGTCCTAACTGCAAAGGTATTCTTACTAAAAAAAAGGACAAAATAAAATGTACTAATTGTGATTATGAGAGATAAACATATAGAAAATATATGTTTTTTTCTTGATATTAATATTAAATTATGATAATATATAGCACTAAGGGAGATGAATTATGCCGGTATCTTATATATTATTTACAGTTATGAAAATATTAAAAGGACATAATAAAAAGACAACTATATCTAGAGAAAGGTTATCAAGAGTAATTGGGGAGTTCTTGATTGAATCTTTTCTATCAGATGAAGCAAAGACTTCTTTACTTCAAGATTTTGATTTTGATTACGAAATAGAAATGACACTTGATGATTATATCTATTAT
The DNA here is from genome assembly GCA_947164795.1 of uncultured Caryophanales bacterium. Lineage (GTDB taxonomy): Bacteria > Bacillota_I > Bacilli_A > RF39 > UBA660 > CAG-302. The sequence goes on from CAMUXV010000005.1 coordinate 5,746, forward strand.
TTATCAGATGAAGATGGTATGATTACATTGTCTCCATATACTAAAATAGAAGCAATAGATAATTTACTTGAAGAGTCTTCTATGGAATATGATGAAGAATTAATAAGTGTTATTGATGATTTTTATGATTTTAATATTTCAGTACTTGAAATGCTTGGAATAAAGATGGAAAAAGAATTATATAAAAAAGCATTAGAATTAGAAAGCAATATTGAAACTGGTTATGAGGATCTTGCACTTTCAGAAATGTATGATGATAAAGTCCCCGATAATACTTTAAATAATTTAAAGAAAAATATTATTAAAAGAAAGTTTTTATTTAATCAGCTAAAAAACAGTATGTTATTAGAGGAATATAATGATTTTTATAGATATTCAACTGAAATGGCAGAATTACTTAACACAGGCATTTCTAGAGTTAAGATAGAGAACGAAGAATTTGATTTAGTTATGAAGACAGATCCTTTTCATAAATCGTTATTCTTTATAGATAGTGAGATGGAACTTATCTTCTCGGAATCATTTTATGCTAGTAATAGGTATAGAAATGATGAAGAAAAAGAAAAAGAATTATTTTATAATGAAGTAATTAATACAATTAGTAGTAGACTTAATAAAAATGAATCTAACGATACTGATGAAGACTTAATTCATGCTAAATATAGACTAATGTATTCACTAGATATGTTATATCAAGATGATAATAATTATAATGGATATTTATTTATTGGTGATAAAAATAGTATTCTAAATGGTAATGAAGATTATTCTTTTATTGAAAAAGAAATATTTTATTTAATTGATGAAGTGTTTGAATATACTGATGAAGAAATTGTTAATGATATTAGTATTGATTATAGTACTAGTGTTAAGTCAATATTAATTGAAACATATTATAATTTAACTAAAGATGAAAGGGTAATTGAAGCTATTAAACAACATCCTAATTATGGTAAACATCATTTTGTTACTGGTTTATTTAATAATATTATTAATAAAAATAAGAGGAAAATTAAGAGGAAAGAAGATGAATAAAAAATCTTCTTTTTCTTTACACATAATTTGTCAAATTATAAAAAAACTGTTTACAAAGAAAATATTTTATAGTAGAATATATTCATAGAGTGGCACTAAGTGGGAGAAAGTGGGGGATAATATGTTAATTGGAGAATATCATCATAATATTGATGAAAAGGGAAGATTAATTATACCTTCTAAATTTAGGGATGAAATTGGTAAAGAATTCATTGTTACTCGTGGTTTAGATGGCTGTTTATTTATTTATTCTAAGAGTCAATGGGATAAAATTATTTCTAAATTACAAACACTTCCATTTACTAAAAAAGATGCACGAACTTTTAATAGATTCTTTTTATCTAGCGCTACTGTATGTGAATTTGATCGTCAAGGTAGAATTAATATACCATCAAATCTTATTAACTATGCTAATATTCAAAAAGAATGTACGATTATTGGGGTTAATGATCGCCTAGAAGTGTGGGCTACTGATAAGTTTGACACACTAATCGAAGAAAATACTGCTGCTATTGATGAGTTAGCAGAAAACTTGTTTGAGGGATTTGATATTGATGCATAAGACGGTGCTTTTAAATGAGGCAATTGATAATCTAAATGTTTTTGAAGATGGTATATATGTCGATGCTACTTTGGGATTTGGGGGACATAGTGGTTTAATTTTGAAAAGAATAAAAAGGGGCTTTCTTTTCGCCTTTGATCAAGATGATATGGCGATAGAATATAGTGAGAAGAAATTAAGTGAAATTGGTAGTAATTATGAGATAATTAGATCTAATTTTGCTAATTTAAAAGGGGAACTAAATAAAAGAAACATTGATAGGATAGATGGTATTGTCTTTGACCTAGGTGTATCATCTCCACAACTCGACATAGTGGAGCGAGGATTTAGTTATCATAATGATGCACCATTGGATATGAGAATGGATAGAAGTAAGAATTTTTCTGCTTATAATGTGGTTAATGAGTATTCATTTGAAGAATTAGTTAGGATATTAAGGGACTATGGGGAAGAAAAATATGCTTCTAGTATTGCTAAGAATATTGTTAAAGAAAGAAACATAAAGCCTATTAAGACAACTTTAGAATTGGTTGAAGTAATTAAGAAAAGTATGCCATTTAAGGCTATGAGGGATTCTCATCCTGCTAGAAAGACTTTTCAAGCCATTAGAATTGAAGTTAATAATGAACTTGAAGTACTTAAAATAGCGTTAGAAGATGCTATATCTATGCTTAAAGTAGGTGGAAGAATTTCCGTTATTACTTTTCATTCATTAGAGGATAGAATAGTAAAAGAGATATTTAATAAGTATTCAAAAGTTGATAATAATTTATCTGGGCTTCCGTTTGTACCAGAAGAGTATCAGCCTAAATATAAACTTATAGCCAGTATTACTCCTAGTAAAGAAGAACTGGAAGATAATAATAGGGCTAGGTCTTCGAGACTTAGAGTAATTGAAAGAATAAAGGAATGATAATATGAAAAAGAAGAAAAAGAAGGGGCTAACTAAATTAGAAAGATTTATTTGTAAAAGTAGTATTTTTATGATGGTAGTTTTACTTATTGGTATTGTTTTTACTAGTGCGACAGTATCAAAGATGAATATCGAGCTTCAAAGGATAAATGAAAAGGTCGAAGTACAAGAAAATACTAATGAGAGTTTAGTTATGAAGATTAATGAAATGGCTTCATTAGAGAATATACAAATTGTAAGTAGAAATTTAGGTTTATCATATAATAATGAGAATATATTGACAGTAGAATAAGGTGATTATTATGAAAAAGGTTAATAAAAATAACGATAGATTTCGTGTAAGTAATATTGTTATTTTTGTTACCTTTTTTTTATTTACTGTTTTAATTGTAAGACTTTGCTATATTTGTTTAATTGATTATAAAGTAGGAGATTCCACTATTAGTTTATTTATTAAAAATAGGAATACTGAAGAAGAAGTTATTGTACCCGCTAGAGGTACTATTTATGATAGCAATGGAGAAGTGCTTGCTATTGATGTATCTAGTTATACACTTTTGGCATATTTATCAGAAAAAAGAGTAGATGCTAAGGGTAATAAAAATTATGTTGAAGATATAGATTATACTAGTACTAAGTTATCTGAAGTATTAAAAGTTGATGCTGATGATATTAAGCAAATATTACAGAATGGTAAAGATAACAATAAGTATCAAGTAGAATTTGGTAGTATTGGTAAAGGAATTACAGAAATAATAAAAGAAGAAATAGATAATCTAAATCTTCAAGGTATTGATTTTATTAAAGATATTAAAAGATATTATCCTAATGGAGATTTTGCATCTTATATACTTGGCTATACAGTAAACAAAGATATAGATGGTAATAATAGAATAATTGGAGAACTTGGAATAGAAGAATATTATAATGATGAATTGTCTGGTAAATTGGGATTTATTACCTATGAAAAAGATAAGTATGGTTATAAGATAGCTAACGGTAGAGAATATGTTGAACCTGCTAAAAGTGGTAGCGATATTTATTTAACTATTGATTCTAATATTGAGATGTTTACCGAAAATGCCGTAAAAAAGGCACAAGAGGAATCACAGGCTGAATGGGTACTTTTAGTGGTAGAAGATGCTAAGACTGGTAAAATATTAGGATACTCAAGTACTCCATCATTTGATCCAAATCTTAGAAATATGACTTCATATATTGATCCTTTAGTTGGATATTCATATGAGCCTGGTTCAACAATGAAAGTATTTAGTTATATGTGCGCTATTGATTCTGGCAAGTATAATGGTGATGATACGTATGAATCCGGTAGTAAAACTTATACTTCAGAGATAGATGATAGTACGGTTACAATTAATGACTGGAATAAAAAGGGATGGGGTAGAATTACTTATGATAAAGGTTTTGCTTTGTCCTCTAACATAGCGGTAGCTAATCTAGTAGAAACCACTATTAATAAAAGTGAATTAAAATCATGCTACGAAAAGTATGGATTTGGAAGCAGTACGGGTTTTACTTTAGCAAGAGAAGAAAAAGGTAATATTGATTTTAAGTATCAGATTGAGGTCGCTACTGCTGGATATGGTCAGGGTATTAACACTACGCCCATTCAACATATACAAACTCTTACTGCTATTGCTAATGATGGCGAGATGTTAAAACCTTATGTTATTGATAAAATAGTAGATAACGATACTAAGAAAGAATTATATAATGGAGAAAAGACTTCTTTAGGAAGCATTGCTAGTCCTGATACTATTAAGAAAATGAAAGAATTAATGCGAAGTGTTATCAATGGCGATAATACTAATTCAACTGGTTATGCTTATTATATGGATGGTTATGATTTAATAGGTAAGACTGGTACCGCTCAAATATTTGATTATAAAAAGGGAAAATATATGACTGGGGACTCGGATTATATTTATTCATTTTCTGGTATGTTTCCTGGGGAAAATCCAGAAATAATAGTATATGCCGCTATTAGAAGACCTAAGGATGCTTATAATTATATAGCTCCTATGATAAAAGAAGTAGAACAAAATATTACTAAATATTTAAATATTACTGAAAAAATAAAAGATAAAGAAGAAATATTAATAGAATCATATTATAATAAAAGTGTTAATGATATTAAGAGTAGTTTAGAATCTAAAAATCTAAAAGTTATAGTACTAGGTGACGGCGATAAGATAATAGATCAGTATCCTAGAAGTAATACTACTATTTATGAAGATGATTTAGTTATACTTAAAAGTAATAAATTAAATAATATTATACCTAATTTAGCAGGACTATCTTATAAAGAAGCAAATAATGTATTAAAGTTAATGAATATTGAGTATTCTCTAGAAGGTAGTGGTTATGTATATGAACAAAGTGTTGAACCTGGAGATATAGTAGATGCTACGGTAATAGTAAAATTAAAATCTAAGTATTGAGGTGGTAGTAATGAATGAAGAAACTAATGAAAGATCAAAAATAATATATACAATATTAATAATGTTAATATGTGTAGTGCTTGGTTTATACTTAGGTAGTACTCTTATTAAATAGAAATATATTGAATTTTTTATAATTTTTAAAACAAATGTTGTATATATATTATCGAGAAGAATATGTCGTTCTTCTTTTTTTATACTAGGCAGTTTATTTATTTTAAGGATAAACTGTTAGCCGTAAGGCGCATATATAAATAATATTAATTATGATTAAAACCTTGATATTACCTTAAAAATATAGTAAAATTAACTAGTAGGATGTGAAATAGATGTACTTAAAAGAAATAAGAGCATATGGATTTAAATCTTTTGCAGATAAAGTGTCGATTACATTTGGTAAAAATATAAATGGAGTAGTAGGACCTAATGGGTCTGGTAAATCTAATATAGTAGATGCAGTAAGATGGGTACTAGGAGAACAATCAATGAAGTCTTTAAGAGGAGACTCTTCTGCTGATGTAATATTTTCTGGTAGTGAAAGTAGAAAAGCACTTAATTCTGCTTCTGTTACTCTTGTTTTTGATAATGAAGATAAGACACTTCCTATAGATTTTAGTGAAGTATCTATTAAGAGAGTAGCTTATCGTAGTGGAGAAAATGAATACTATATAAATAATGAGAGAGTAAGACTTAAAGATATAGTTGAATTACTTGCAGATTCTGGTACTGCTAAAGAAAGCTTTAATATTATAAGTCAGGGTAAAATAGATGAAATATTATCTAATAAACCAGAAGATCGAAGAGTAATATTTGAAGAAGCTGCTGGTGTTCTTAAGTACAAAAGAAGAAAAGAAGAGGCTATAAGAAAATTGGATAGAACTAATCAGAACTTAAATAGGGTAAGTGATATTATTAATGAGCTTAATAATAATATTATTCCTCTAGAAGAAGCATCTAGAAAAGCTAAAAAATATACTGAAGTTAAGACAAGACTTTCAAATATAGAAATAGCTTTACTTGTTAAAATGATTACTGATTTAAACTTTATATATCAAGAAGATAAAAAGAAAATTAAATCACTTGAAGATGAGATAGCGGGACTATCTTCTAATAATAGTTCTTACGATGTAGATATATTAAAATTTAAGGATAAATTAAAAAAAGTAAGAGATGATATTAATAGCAAACAAGAATCACTATTAGAACTTTCTAAGAAAGAGCAAGAAATTACTTCAGATATTAAATTATTTGAAGAAAGAAATAAGTATAAAGATGAAAAAAATAAGATAGCTAATAATATTATTTCTTTAAAAGAAGATATTCTGAATATAGACTCTTTAATTAATAATTTAAATAATGAAATAGAAGTATATAATAAAAAATTAGAAGTACTTTCTTCTAATATTAATAGTATTACTGATAAGGTAAGTGAATTTTACATTAAGAAGAATAATCTAAATAATCAAATTATTAAGAATAATAGAGAAATAGAAAATTATAAATATAGGGAAGAATATTTAGATGGTTCTATAACTAATAATAGTTCTATTCCTAAACAGATTAAGAATATATTAGATAATCCTAAATTTACTGGAGTACATAATGTAATAGCCTCTCTTATTAATACTGATAGTAAGTATAATACTGCAATTAGTACATCTTTAGGAGGGGCTTCATCATACTTAGTCGTAGATACTTCTAGTATTGCTAAAGAACTTATATATTATTTAAAAAATAATAATCTAGGTAGAGCAACCTTCTATCCAATAGATAAAATTACAGGTAAATATATAACAGATGATGTACTTGATATATTAAATAATAGTGAAGGATATATTGGTATAGCAAGTGAACTTACTACTTATGATAATATATATACTAATATTATATCTAATGTATTGGGTAATGTTATTGTTTGTGATAATATCGATAATGCAAATATTATAAGTGATAAAATAAATAAGAAATATAAGATAGTTACACTTGATGGTCAAGTAGTTAATGTAGGCGGTTCTCTAACTGGTGGTTCTATAATTAAATCACAGAATGTTTTATCTTTAAAAAATGAATTGGAAGAAGTACAAAAAAAGAGAAAACTACTGGAAGATAGAAATAAAGCTATTCTTAATGATATAAATAGCATCGATAAAGAAATAAAAATAAAAAATGATGAACTATATAATTTACAAAATGAGAAGATATCACTTGAAACAAAGATTAATAATATTGAAGATAGTATAACTGCTAATGTTAAGAATAAAGAAAGCAAAGAAAATGAGCTTAAAGATTTAAATAATATTACTAATAATGTATCACTAGAAGATGAATCTATATCTAAATTATCTAAAGTTAGAGAAGATATTTCAAATATTAATAAAGAGATATCAATACTTAAAGTAGAGGAAGATAATATTAATACTAATATTAATGAATTAGAAGAAAATTCTAGAAGTAGTAATAGTTATATTAATAAAAAAGAAAAAGAACTTAATAATTTAAATATTAAGATTAATAGAGCAGATGTTTCTTTAGATAATTTACTTAATAATCTTACTAGTAATTACAATATGACATATGACTTTGCTAAGGAAAATTATTTTTTAGATATGGAAGCGGATATTGCAAGAGATGAAGTACTTAAATTGAAAAATGAAATTGAATTAATTGGTAATGTTAATTTGGATGCTCCTCTTGAATATGATAAAGCTAAAGAAAGATATGATTTTCTTAATAATCAGAAAGAAGATTTAATTAATGCTGAAAATACTTTATATGATATTATTAAAGAAATGGATAGTATTATGAAAGAAAAACTTCTTACTACTTTTGAAAAAGTAAGAGAAGAATTTAAGAAAGTATATAGAGAATTATTTAGAGGTGGAAGAGCAGAATTATCTTTAACAGACCCTAATAATATATTAGAAACTGGTATTGAAATAAAGGCAGAGCCTCCTGGTAAAAAACTACAAAGTATTAGTCTATTATCTGGTGGAGAAAAAACATTTACGGCGATTAGTTTATTATTTGCCATCTTAAATATTAGACCGGTGCCATTTTGTTTATTCGATGAAGTAGAAGCAGCACTTGATGATGCTAATGTCGAAGCATTTGGTAAATATTTAGAAAAATATAAAGATACTCAGTTTATTATTATTACTCATAAAAAGAAGACAATGGAGTATGCAAATATTTTATATGGTATTACAATGCAGGAGTCTGGTGTTAGTAAGATAGTATCTGTTAAATTAGAAGATATAAATAAAAAATAAAGAACAAAAAAATTATTTTTTCTTGTTCTTTTTAATATTTAATTTAGGTATTTTTATATTTTTGAACTTATCAATAATTATATTTAATGCTTTAATTATAGGATATAACCATTTGTTTATAATTAAATCATAAGTTCCAATAGTTTCATATACTTTTCCTCCAAAGCCCATTTTGAAATTATATTTATTGTCGCTTTTATTCATATTTTCAACAGTACCAAAGTTAAATATTTTATATCCATCATTTAAATATTTTTTAATTATTTCCCATTTAAGTAGATGAGAAGAGTAGAAATCATCAAAGTCTTTATTTCTTCCCTCATCTAAGAAATATATTTCTCTATTATTTTTAATAATTAGGATAGCTCCTGCAATTACGCCTTTAGGATATTTTGTATATAGATTAGTGGCTTTTATTATTTCATTGTTATATCTTGTTATTAATTTATCAGAATTCATTTTCTTATTAATAAATTCATTGGTTTTAATAACATTTATATCTTGCATTATCTCATTTAATTTATAATTTTTTTCTTCTTCTTTTTTTAGTAGAAAGCGATAATTATTAATATACTTTTCGGGGTTTATTTCGGCAAAATATATTTCTGCTTTATTATCACCATTAAAATTATTTAAAACTTGTTTTACTTTATCGGCATTAAAATTGTTTGTAAGATCAAGTAATAGTTCGGGATTATTACTTTCATCTTTAAAAATACTAATTGCTCTTTCTAATGATAAATTAATATTTCTTCTTGTATTAGAATTAAACAATTTAAATGTTTCGTTAGGAGTTTTTTCTGTTTCTAGAACTATTTTTAAGTTTGAGCTTTTTTTCTTCTTTACAAACGATAATTCATCTAATATTTTTGCTAGATTAGTATCAAAATATAAAACTTCTCCCTTTTTATTAAATATTTTATATGTTATCATGTTATCTGTAGTTAAATAAACGTATTTTTTTTGCTTTAAATATTCTTTTAAGGTATTTATAAAATCTTTAAATAATGTTTCGTTATTATAATCCACTAGAAAATTACCTGGCACATATCCTATTTTTAATTTACCTATTGTTTTTTCTAAAAGAAGAGCTGCTGCCATTAGGGTGTTATCACTTTCATTAATGAAGCCAAGATAGTTTCTTTGATATTCTTTTTTTAAATTAGCATATTCTATCCCTTGCATATAATTTCTAGCGCTATGTAATTTTGAATAGTTTTTAAACTGTATTTCTGTTAATTCAATTATTTTCATTTGGACGCCTTCTTTCTATATGAAAATATTATAGCATAAAAGAAGTAAAAAAACTATTCTTTTTTAATTAATTATGTTATACTTATTATGATAAGGATAGAGGGGATAATATGAAAATTAGTAATAGAGAGGTTAAAGACTTAGATGCTTATTTCAGACTTTCTAATTATTTATCGGTAGGACAATTATATTTACTGGATAATCCTCTTCTAAAAGAACCATTAAAATGGGAACATGTTAAAAAGAAAATAGTTGGTCATTGGGGTACTGTACCAGGACAGAATTTTATATATACTCATTTAAATAGAATTATTAAGAATAATGATCTTAATATGATATATATATCTGGACCTGGCCATGGTGGTAATTCAGTAGTAGCTAATACTTATATTGAAGGAACATATACTAAATATTATCCTAATGTTACTGAAGATATAAATGGATTAAAGAAATTATTTAAACAATTTTCTTTTCCTGGTGGAATACCATCGCATGCTGCACCGGAGACTCCTGGTAGTATTAATGAGGGAGGAGAATTAGGATATAGTGTTAGTCATGCTTATGGGGCAGTGTTAGATAATCCTACTTTAATAGCCGCTACTGTTATTGGCGATGGGGAAGCAGAGACTGGACCACTTCTTGCTAGTTTAAATTCCAATAAATTTGTTAATCCTAAAAGGGATGGAATAGTACTTCCAATACTTCATTTAAATGGATATAAGATTAGTAACCCTACGGTTCTTTCTAGAATAAGTGAGGGCGAACTAACTTCACTATTTTATGGACTGGGTTATAAAGTATATTATGTTGAAGGTTCTGATACTTATAATATGCATAAGAAGATGGCTAGTACTTTAGATAAAGTAGTTAGTGATATTAAGAAAATATGGTATGATGCTAGAATTAAAGGTGAAGTAAAGAGAGTCTTTTATCCAATGATAATTTTAAGGACTCCTAAAGGATGGACTGGTCCTAAAGTATACGATAATAATAAAATTGAAGGTACTTTTAGAAGCCATCAAGTACCATTTAGTTTAAATAATGATGATGATTTAAGATTGTTAGAGAAATGGCTTAAAAGTTATAAGCCAGAAGAATTATTTGATGATAATGGTAAGATAAAGAAATATATTAAAAAAATAGTTCCTTATAATACTATGGGTGATAATCCTAATGCTAATGGAGGATTATTACTTAAAGAATTAAAAGTACCTAGTATTGATAATTATGCAGTAGATGTAAAAGAAAAAGGTACTATAGAAAAAGAGGACATGCGAGTACTTGGTAATTTTGTTAGAGATATAATCAAAAATAATCCTAATAATTTTAGAGTATTTGGTCCTGATGAGACTATGAGTAATAGACTTAATAATGTCTTTGAAGTAGATAATAGAAGTTGGTATTTAAATAAAACTAATACTGATGAATATCTATCTTGTGATGGTAGAATAATGGATTCCTATTTAAGTGAACATACTTGTGAAGGATGGCTAGAAGGATATCTTCTTACAGGTAGACATGGATTCTTTGCTAGTTATGAAGCCTTTATTAGAATAGTAGATTCAATGGCTAGTCAACATGCTAAATGGCTTAAGATGTGTAATGAAATTGGTTGGAGAAAGGATATAGCTTCTCTTAACTATGTGCTTACTTCTAATGTATGGCAGCAAGATCATAATGGATATACACATCAGGATCCGGGATTTATTGATCATTTAGCTAATAAGAAAGCCGATGTTGTACGAGTATATTTACCTCCGGATAGTAACTGCCTTCTATCATGCTTTGACCATATAATTAAGACAAAGAATTATATTAATGTAATTGTTGCTTCTAAACATATGAGACCGCAATGGTTATCGATTGAAGAAGCTAAAGAGCACTGTGCCAAAGGAATAAGTAAATGGGAGTTTGCTTCAAACGATGAAAAGGGTACAGATGTAGTATTAGTATCAATTGGTGAAGCTCCAACACTAGAAAATATGGCTGCGGTACAACTTCTTAGAGAATATTTACCTAGTGTTAGAGTAAGATTTATTAATATTGTTGATTTAATGAAACTTGAGCCTAGTATGAGACATCCTCATGGACTTACTAATACCGAATATAATAAATTATTTACCAAGGATAAACCAATTATTTTTAATTATCATGGCTATCCAACATTAATTCATGAATTTACATATGAAAGATTTAATAAAAATATATCAGTTCATGGATATATGGAAGAAGGAACTATTACAACTCCATTTGATATGCGAGTAAGAAATGAAATAGATAGGTATCATATCGTTATCGATATCATTAATCATTTAGATATAAGTAAAAAAGAAGAGGGTAAAAGGGTTATAAAACTTATGAAAGATAAATTAAAATACCATGATTCTTATATTAAAGAATATGGTATTGATACAGAAGAGATTAGAAACTTTAAATGGAAGTAGGTGATTAAATGAACTATACTATTATAAATAGGCCGACTAGCTTTAGACCTAATCATGTTCAAAGAGGTAATGAGCAAAAAACTAATATTGCTAGTATTTCTGGAGATATTCATAAGGAGTTATTAGAGGTATTTTCTCTTCTTCATGAACGACTTAGAACTACTTCGGATAAATTAGACTTTAATAGAGTGGTTGAAAATGTATTAGGTATAATTAGAGAGAAAAAAGCAGAACTAGCTAGGATAAAAAGATTAGAAGAAATGAAAGCTAATGCTGGCTTTACACTTGTTTCTATAGTTATTGTTCTTGGAATAATAGGATTTTCGTTTATCACTTTCTTTGTTATAAAAGGAATTCTTTATTAGGAGTGTTATATGGAATTTGATATTGTTAATGAAAATAGTGAGTTTAAATTAGGAAACATTTTATCGATATTTAAGTTGCCTAATAATAATAGAGAAATTGCTCTATTTACGATAAGTGCTTTTGATAGAGATGATGACTCATTAAATATTGCTTATATTAATAAGGATAAAGATGGTTATGATTATTTAGAAGAAATTGATGACAAAAAAGTATTTAATGAGGCTATGCTTGTAGTTAAAGATATGATGAGTATGATAAATAAATAATAAGAAGCGATGCTTCTTATTTTATTATGTTATTTAATTCCTCTGGTATATTACTAGTAAAAGTAAATTCTTTATGAGTGATTGGATCTTCAATTACTAGAGTATGAGCATGTAAGGCGAGTCTTCCTAGAGGATTACTCTTACTCTTATAACGAGTGTCTCCTATTATAGGATGATTAATATCAGACATATGACATCTTATTTGATTTCTTCTACCAGTAGATATAAGTACCTTTACCATTGAATATTTTTTATTATTTTTAATAGTTTCATAATCAGTTATCGAGAATAATCCATCTTTATTTTTAGAAGAATAGACTTCTAGTGCTTTAGATTCTTTTAAGTAAGATTCAATATGCCCTTTAGGTGGAGTTATTCCTTCAACAATAGCTATATATTCTCTTTTCTTGGCTAGGTTATTCCAATTATCTTGATATAACTTTTGTACTTTTTGGTTCTTAGCAAACATTATTACTCCTGATGTATCAAAATCTAATCTATGTATTACAAATACTTTTTTCTTTTCTTTTTTTAAATAATCAGATACTTTTCTATATAAAGTGTTTTCTTTTTCATTCTTATTACTAATAGTTAATAGTTTGGTAGGTTTATCTACCACTATAATATTATCATCTTCATATATAATTTTAAGTATTTCTTCTTTTATATTATAACCACTACTTATAGTTATAATATTTCCAGGTATAAGTTTATAATCATATTTAGTTACTACTTTATCATTAACACTAATAAGTTCTCTTTTAAGTAGTGATTTAATATTATTTTTAGATTTACCCTCTATATTGTTTCTTAAATAATTATATAGAGTATCATTATTATCTACAATTAATTTCATAATTTCTCCTTCTTTATAATTATAATAGATGTAAAGTGAAATGTAAAGTTTATTGACTTTCTATTAAGAGAATTTTATAATGAAGTAGAAGGTTGTGAGGTAAATGAGAAGTAAAGATTACGAAACATACAAGACAGATGTTATAAAGAAATATATTGATGTAAAGTTTGGAGACTTTAAAGATCAATATGATAATATGGATGAACTATATAGATATGTAAGAAGTATTCAAAATCATTATTTTATAAATGGTAATTTAAGTAATGATTTTAGTTATATATCCAGATATTTAAAGAAGGCAGAGGAAGACTTACCAAAAGGCTTTATTATGGAATCTAGTCCAAGGTTTAATCAAGAATTTAATAGTGAAGAAGAAGAAAAATTAAGATATATTATTTATAATGTTAGAAGTAAATTACTTAATAATAATTTTAATGATTCACTTATAGATATGTGTTCTTATTGTAGTAACCTAGTATCTAGATGTGCCAATGAACTTGATATAAATACAAGAAGAATAATTATTTATCCAGGTTTTACTAAAGAACATTCATTATTACATTATGGAAGTGGTTATCATGCTTTTAATATGGTAATGATAAATGATAAAAATTATATTGTGGATTTAACTTATAGACAATTCTTTTTAAAAGATAGAAATTCTTTAGAAAGAATAGGTGTATGCGGTTTATCAAATACTTTACCTGGTAGATTCATGATGATGAATGAATCTAGGATGAAGACTGCTTCAAAATTATTAAAAGATGGCTATATTGAGATGACTGATGAAAATATCAAGAATTATTTTGATGGATTTGCATTATCATATAGAAATGCAACCTATTATGAAGAAACTGATGATTTTAGTTTCACTACAATATACAGTCCTTATGATTACATAAGATTTATTTGTGAAGAAGATAGTCAATTAAATCATGAAGGAATTGAAAGACTAGGATTTCAGAAGAAGATACTAAGAAACCCTAATATTAGATTTAATAAATAATTCGACAATTATTTTAGATGTAGTATGGTAATATTTAATAGGTGACTATTATGAGGACATACTACATTTTTAATGTTAATAAATTTTATAAGTATATGTATAAAAATAATCCTTTTAAAATGTATAAGATATTTGAAGAAATATATTATTCAAGAAATTATGATAATAAGAGGGCATTTAGAGTAATGGAAGAAGTAGCAATTCCTTTTAACAAAATTATGCTTAATGAATATATTTACTTTGAATATAAACTTAAATATGGTTATAAAAGAAGTGACAATATTCATATACTTAATACTGATGAGAAGACTACTCTTAGAATTAATAATTATAATATTAAATTAGAGACAGATAGTAATTATAGTACTTTTTTTGATGATATTAAGAGTTATAATACTAATTTATTTGTATGTGATTTTGATAATAAGGATTATTTCTGGTTATCTAAATTAAATTCTTTACAAAAAGAGTATTCCATAGTAAAATAATATTACAAGGAGGAATAAGAATATGCTTTGGGATATATTATATGTAGTACTTGGTTTAATAGTAGGATTAGTAATTGGCTTCTTTTTAGCAAGAAAATTAATGAAGAAAGAACTTAAAAAGAATCCTCCTATTAACGAACAAATGATAAAGACGATGATGAGTCAGATGGGAAGAACTCCTTCACAGAAACAAGTTAATCAAATGATGAAACAAATGAATAAGTTTATGTAAATGAACTTATTTTTTTATATAATATTACTTGATTTATTTTCTATTTATGATAGTATAGAGATTACAACAATAAAAAGGGGATATGTTTGGGGTGCAAAAAATTCACCGCAAAAAATCTTTTTTAAAAAAATAAAATATGAAAGGAGTAGAATATGAAAAATGATATAGCAGTAATAGATGAGAAAAGTATTAGGAATAAAATATATATTATACGTGGTAAAGAGGTTATGATAGATAGCGACCTTGCTGAAATATATGGATATGCGACTAGAGATTTTAACAAGTAAGTAAAGAATAATATGAATAAATTTGATAGTGATTTTATGTTTCAGTTAACTGAAGAAGAATTTAAAAACTTGATGTTCAAAAAATCCACATCAAGTTGGGGTGGAAGAAGAAAACTTCCTTACGCTTTTACCGAGCAAGGTATATATATGTTAATGACTGTATTAAAAGGTGAAAAGGCTACTATACAGAGTAAGGCATTAATTAGAATATTTAAGAAAATGAAAGATTATATTATAGAGAATAATAATAATTTAGTAAGTTATGATGATATTCTTAAATTATCTCTTCAGACTAATGAAAATACTAAAGATATAAAAGAAATAAGAAAAGAAATGAAAATTATTAGTGATAAATTTAATAGTAATAATAAGTTTAAAGAAATATTAATATTAAATGGAAGAAGAGTAGAATCAGATAACATATATAGTGAAATATATAGTATGGCTAAGAAGAGTATTTATATTATCGATGATTATATTAATTTAAAAACTTTAGTACTATTAAAAGATATAAATAGTAAAATAAAAATAACTATCTTTAGTGATAATGTAAATAATAAATTACATAGATTAGAATATGAAGATTTTATTAAAGATTATCCTCATATTAATATTTCTTTTAAAGTAACGAATAATATTATACATGATAGATATATAGTACTTGATTATGGTAAAAGAAGTGAAAAGATATTTCACTGCGGCTCATCTTCTAAAGATTCTGGCAATAGGATTACTTCAATTAATGAGATTAATGATAAAGAAGTATATAAGAATATAATAGATAATCTTTTAAGTAATGAAGAATTAATTCTTAAATAATCATCTTGCAAATAAAATAATTTTATTATATAATAACTATCAATTTATGAAAGGGGATTATTATGGTTAATTCTAATTATTTATTGCCTCCACAATCAGTAAGCGAAAGGGTTATTAATCTTAGACTATTAACAAAAAAGGAAGTAGAGGGAAGACATAAATTAAGTATATTTAAAAAAATGGGTAGATGTTCTGCTGATACTACGGCGTATGTTTGTATAAATACTAAATATAATAAATGTTATACGATTGATGATCCTATTTCTTATACTTATTCATTTAGTAATAAAATATATTTTTTTAATTCTGTCGATAATTGCGGCAATATTTTAAGTCCATCAGATATAGATAGTAGTTCTTTGGGTATCAGACCTGTATTTTCTATTAGAGACATTGAAGACTTAGAGCTTTCTATTGATAGGCAGGTCCCTGATTTTAATTATTACCTATTATATGGTTATTACCCTCAAGAATTTTGTTCTAATTCTATTGATGATGTATTAAATACCTTGTATAAGATAAAAGACTCGACTGAACTTATAAAAACAGGCAACTCTTATAATGGTGATGAAGAATATATCTATAATAAAGAGAGATACGTTAGAGCATTAGTTAAGGTGAATTTTTCGTGTGCTAAAGGAAATTATAACAAAGGAGATTATGTTTGGATAAAAGCAGAACCTATTAAATGGATTTATGATAGAAAAAAGAAACTTCTTGTATCAGAAAAAATATTATATGGTGGTATTCCACTTGATGGAAAAAAAGATTATTTAAAAATATTAGCAAAAGAAATGCAACAAGAAGTAGATAATACAAGAGTAGTAGATAAACCTAAAGAAGAAGTTAAATTATTAGAAAGTAAAACTGGTGAAGTAGATAAGATACTTGAAGATATTAAATATTATTTATCATATTATCATGGCAAAGAAGATGTTAATAAGATAGTTAATGATTTATTAAATGAATATAATAATAACTTAGAATTAATAAATACTAGTAGAAGAAATAAAACTATTAATTTAGAAGTATCTAATAGAGATGTATTATATAATAATTTAATTATTAAGTTAGATATTATCTTAGATAAATTAAAGAAGAATTATGAAGATAATCAAAAATATATAGATATGATTAATATTATTAATTCTTTAAGACATTTACTAGAAGGAACTTCCACTATTGAAATGGATAATGAATTATATAAAGATTTTAAATTAATTAGTGAAACAATACTTCCATTTATTGATGATAAAGAAAGAGAAGAGATAAAGAAAGAGTTATTAAATATCTTTGATTCCAATAGTAGGGATATACTTGAGTTTTTAGATTCTATTCATATATTTAGTGAAAGTAGTATTAAGAGTTTGAAATATAATACTATAGATGAATTTGAGTTAGAATTAAGAAAAGAAATACATAATACATTAATTAAACTAAATAACTATGTAAATAGAAAAGATTTAATTAGTGAGATAATAGGTGGTATTAATGATAATATTAATGGTATATATAGTGAAAGTAAGAATAAAGTTGTTAGTATATATTTAAATAGTATTTATAGTATTATCGAAAGTATTAATAATAAAGTTAATATAGATAGAAATTATTATTCTTATTATATAGAAGAGATGAATAAAATATTAAATCTGGATTTAAATTATTCACTAAGTAATAAAGATATATTTAGACTATTATTAAACACTTATAGTAGGTTATCTAGATTAGAAATGGAATTAGATAGTGAAATAAATATTAATGAATATAAAGTTAAAGTTAAAAATATCTAGTTTTGTCGAAAGCCTTTACAGGCTTTTTTCTTTTATTTATAATTTTATTAAATATAAAGGAGAAGATTATGATACATACTATTGATATGGATAATGTAAAAAAAGTATTTGGTATTTGTAACTATTATGATGAAATAATTAATTATGAGATAGAAGAAGATGATCTTATATCTTTTAATTTAATTGATTTTTATAAAGACTATGTTTTTAGTTATAAAGGTGATGATAAAATTAAATTAATTGATAATTGTATGTATAAGTATGTAAGTGATTATAATTATAGGAAGGGATTAAAAAATATTATTAATAATAGGGATATTGATTTAAATAGTTATAAAAAGACTAATAAACTAATTAGAAAGATTATTAAATATGATGATAATTATGAAGATGAAAAGGTTAGGAATATTGTTGTAAGTAAATGGATATAACATTGACTTTATAATGGTAATTATATATAATATGTATTAAATGAAGGTAATGGAAGTGTTAATATGTATGTAGATGTACTTTGTGAAATTGGCGCTAAAGCAGTTGATAATATTTTTGAGTATAGAGTTCCTAAAGATATAGAGGGTAATATTAAAATAGGTATTAGAGTTAGTATTCCTTTTGGCAAGATGATTTTAGAAGGATTTGTTATTAATATTAAGAATAGTTCTAATTATGATAAAGATAAGATTAAAGATATAACTTCTGTTATTGATAAAGAGCCTGTTCTTAATAAAGAAATGTTAGAACTTGGTAAATATATGAGTGATAATTTATTATGTTCTAAGGTAAGTGCATATCAGGTAATGCTTCCTAAAGCATTAAAGGCTAAAGCTGGTACAGATATTAAGATTAAATATAATAGGTATTTAAGAAGAATCAAAAGTATAGAGGAAATTGATGATTATATTAAAAATTGTAAATATGAAGGTCAAATTAATTTACTATGTAAATTAAAAGAAGGAGACATATTAATTAGTAAGATGTCTAGTACGATTAATACGATTATTAAACATGGTCTTGGAGTAGTAGTAGAGGTAGAAGAAAAAAGATATAATTATACGGGACTTTCTAACTATAAAAAAGTAACTTTATCTAGGGAACAAGAAGATGTTAAGAATAAGATAGTATCTTCTTTTGGTAAAAGTGAAACTTTTCTTTTATATGGAGTAACTGGTAGTGGTAAGACGGAAGTGTATATGAGTGTAATAGAAGAAGCTCTAAAAGAGGGTAAAGAAGCTATTATGTTAGTACCAGAAATTAGTTTAACTCCTCAGATAGTAGGTAAATTTATATCTAGATTTGGGGATATTATATCGGTATTTCATTCTAAATTATCTGATAATGAGAGATATGATGAATATCGAAAAATAACAGAGGGAAAATCTAAGATAATAATAGGTACTAGAAGTGCTATTTTTGTACCCTTTAATAATCTCGGAGTTATTATTATTGATGAAGAGCATACTTCTTCTTATAAGCAAGAAAGTCATCCTAGATATAATGCGAAAGATATTGCTATTTGGAGGAGTAATTATCATAAATGTCCAGTAGTTATGGGTAGTGCTACTCCTAGTTTAGAATCTTTTGCAAGGGCAGGTAATAAAGTATATACACTTCTTACATTAAGTAAGAGACCGGGAAGTAGTACTTTACCTAGTGTTCAGATAGTAGATATGAAAGAAGAAGTTAAGAAGAATAATTTTATTTTATCTAGTATATTGAAAGATAAGATAAAAGAGAAATTAGATAGACATGAACAAGTAATATTATTATTGAATAGAAGAGGTTATTCTAGTATTATTACTTGTAAGGATTGTGGGCATACTGAGAAATGCTCTAAGTGTGATATATCATATACTTATCATAAAACGAGTAATAATTTAAAATGCCATTACTGTGGAACTTCTAAGCCTTTAATTAATAAATGTTCTAAATGCGGTAGTACTAATATTAAGGATTATGGTATTGGTACTGAAAAATTAGAAGAAGAACTTCATAAATTATATGAGGCTAGAGTAGTTAGAATGGATATTGATACGACAAGTAAGAAGGGGGAACATGAAAGGATAATTGATGCTTTTGGTGGTGGTGAATATGATATATTAATTGGTACTCAAATGATTGCTAAAGGTCTTGATTTTCCTAGGGTTACTTTGGTAGGGGTAGTATCTGCAGATGCAACTCTTAGTACTCCTGATTTTAGAGCTAGTGAGAATACTTTTCAACTACTTAGTCAAGTATCAGGAAGAGCCGGTAGAAGTGAATCTAAAGGAGAAGTTATTATTCAGACCTATAATCCGGATCATTATAGTATAATTCTTTCTAAGAATCATGATTATTTATCATTCTATAGGGAAGAAATGAAAATGAGAAAACTTCTTAAATATTCACCATATTATTATCTTGTTGTAGTAGGTATATCTTCAAAAGATTATGATTTGGTATTTAAAGAATCTAATAAGATAGCGAGTTTCTTGAATAAAAATTTAAATGGAGAAAGTATTGTATTAGGGCCATCTATGGCTAGTATGTTTAGAGTTAATAATATCTTTCATTATCAAATAATAATAAAATATCGAAAAGATGATAATTTGATTAAATGTCTTAAATTTATTGATGATATGTATAAAAAGAATAATAAAATAGAAGTAGAGCTTGATTTTAATCCGATTAAGATGTAAAACTATTGTTTTATTTCTTTTTTTATTGTATAATTTTTTTAGAATAGCGATGGTGATAAAGTTGAAAAAATTAAATAGGAAAGGCTTTACTTTAATAGAATTACTTGCAGTAATTGCTGTTACTTCTTTAGTCTTGGGACTATCTAGTTATGGCATTATTAGTGCATATAATAGATCTAAAGAGAAGACTATAGTTTTAAATGAGTCTAGTATACTAGAGGCTGCGCGAATATCTTCGACTGAGGCTAGTAAATATGAATGGAAAACATTAGGAGATGGCCAGTATTTTTGTACTACTATTCAAAGACTTAAAAATGCTGGTCTATTAAAGAAGGAAGCTACCAGTAAGGAACATGATGATGCATCTATAATAACAGTTGAAAGAAATGCTTCTACTTTTAACGTTAATAGTATTAATTTTTTAACTGATGAAGATACTGAATTAATAGATTTATGTAATATTAAGTTTTTTACTATTAATTATAATTATAATGCTGGTGGGGAAAATGGAAAGGTTCCTAATGATCAAAAATCGGAAGCATGTTCTAATACTGATTGCTTACCAGTTAAAATAAGTGCATATATTCCAAAAAGAAGTGGGTATGTTTTTAGAGAATGGAATACTAAGAGTGATGGTACTGGTGATAGTTATATTCCTTCTCAATCATATCAGATTCCAGTTTTTGGTGAAAGTACGTTAACTTTGTATGCCCAATGGGTTAGGGATGAATATCAAATTATTTTCAATGGAAATTCTGATAGTTATACAGGTACAACTGCTACTGTTACATGTATTCGTGGACAGAATTGTACTCTAACTAAAAATGGTTTTGAAAAGACGGGATATACATTTAGTGGTTGGAATACTAAAAGTGATGGTACAGGAATCAAATATTATGATGAACAACCTGTTAAAGATATTACATCTTCTAATAAAATTACTTTGTATGCAATGTGGAAATCGGCTCATAAAGTAATAATAAAATTTAATGCTGGAAATGGTGCTAGTATTACTGCTTCAACTTCCGATAGTAATCATAATTATTCTTGGAAAAAGAATACATCTGGAATAATTTCTAGGTCAAAAGATGGTGGTGCTTATTCCAATAGTTTCTTTAGTATAAAATATGGGAATTCCAAACATCTACCAAGTTATGACGACGATAATTATATGAAAATAACTAATAGTGGTTATAATGTTTCTTCAAATGTATGGAAATGTACTTCTGGTGCTTGTAGTGGCAAAACGTATGATTTGGTTCGTACATATAATTCTAGTGATTTTTGTGATGCTTCATCTAGCGATTGTACAATTACACTTACTGTTAACTGGGAACAGATACTGTCTCCTACTATAACTGCAAGTGATGGAATTCAATCTGACAGGTGGCATAATCAAGACTATTCTTTGATTATTTCTAGTGAAAATACTGGTGAAGTTAGTTATCAATATAAGGTTGAAAGTGGTAGTTATAACACTTACAATGGCTCTATTTCTATAAACGAAGAAACAGGTGGAACAACTTATATTGCTAGAACTAAAATGGGAACTTCATATAGTGGTGAAACTTCATATATTGCTAAATTAGATAAGACACCTCCTACTGTTCCAATAATTGATAATCCAACAAATGGTGAATGGACTAATCAAAATTTTGCTCTAACTCTTCATAGTACAGATAATTTATCTGGTATAGCATATTATCAATATAAATATGCTGATACCAATTGGAAAACTTATAGTAATTCTGCTTCAACTGACTTTACTACAACAGACTTTTCTCTTGAAAGAAATGAACTTGTATATGTTAGGGCATGTGATAATGCTGGTAATTGTTCAGATAGTAGTTCTACATATATACGTATTGATAAAACTATTCCAACAGTAGATTTTAAACTTCTTAATTCTGAAGGGCAAGAGCAAGATGCAAAATATTATTCATTAAATGGTACTGTTTCCGATTGGTTTAGCTTTACTCCAGTATTAAAATTTGATGGAAATGATAATTTATCTGGAATGAATAGTGCTGCATCTTTCTATTATAATAGTGCTGGTAAGGGAATATTAGATAAGACGGTAATCAATAATGGAGAAACATTATATTGGAATAATGGAATAATTTTAAGAACAATTGATTCTGATGGCTATAGATATGTTTATTTGAATACTTGTGATAATGCAGGTAATTGTATAAATAAAGAAGTATATTTTAAAGTTGATAGAATATCTCCAAATATAGATTTTACAATGTTAGATGATTCTAATGATACTGAAGTTAGTGATATTTATTATCATTTAGATAGTAACGGAACTTCTACATGGTTTAATTTTACTCCAAAATTTAGATTTATTGCTAGTGATATTTTAAGTGGGGTAAAATATTCTGCTGAATTTTCTTGGAATGATGTTGGATTGTCTAATCTTAGTACCAATATAATTGGATCATCATCGATTGATGGTGTTAAATATGATGATTTTACTTATAATTTTGATAGAACAATATCTAGTAGTGGCTATAGATACGTTCAGATTAGAATATGTGATAAAGTAAATAATTGCGACACTAAGGATGCATATTTTAAATTTGATGATGTTGAACCAACTGTGTCATATAGTTTAGAAGGTGGAACATATAATTCAAACCAGAATTTGACAATTACTGCCCAGGATACTGGCGGAAGTGGATATAGTTATATGAAAGTTGATGTCTATAGGGATGGTACTTTAAATTCTTCAAAATCTAATTCTAGAGTTACTAATGGTAGTTATTCACTTAGTTTAGAAGCTGGAGATTGGAATGTGAGTACTACTGTTTATGATAGTGCGGGAAATATTAAAAGTATATCTAAAGATTATATTATTTCTCAGCCAGCACCTTCTAATCAAAACTATTATGTAATTTTGAATCCAAATGGTGGAACTGGTGCTTCTGGTAGAAAAGATTATACTTATCGATTATATTTTTCTAGCCTTAATGTAACTAAACGAGGATGTTCATTAACTGGATGGAAAAATACTCGCTTAAATAAAGTATTACATCAATATGTTGATAGCGGTTCAAATGGTGATACCTTAGTAGCTCAATGGAGTTGTACTACTGGACCTACGTATGGAAGTAATCATAAAGCTTGCTTTGCCGCTGAAGCATTTAGGATTCCTATAGCTGGTGCATCAAATTGTAATGAGGCATGTTCTAATGTAAAGCAAAATGCAATTTCGTTAGGTGGAACTGGTAATTATTGTTGGTGTGCATATTGTGATAGTTCCAGTGGATTATCAAATCAAAATGGTAAATGCTGTCTTGATAGTTGTTATTGCAACGGAACTCCAGGAACTAAATGTGGCGGATTAAAATATAATTCTTCTGGAAAATTATGTATTGGAGTAGGAGGATATTCAAACTGCTGCTATTAAAAAGATAATATAAAACCAATCAAAAAGTATTTGATTGGTTTTTTGTTTATGTATAGTAAAAATGAATTGTTCTATTTTCTTTTTTTATAAATATAATGAATTAGAAAAGAGGAATATATATGATTAATAAAAAGAATTTGTGGTTTTTGACATTATTTAGTTTAGTATTAGTGTTATCTATTTATTACGTGACAATGCCAAGTGATGTTTTTAATTCTTCATCTGTATCTAATGAAGATAATATTGGTATAAAGGAAGTAAGTTTGATATCGAGTATGAAGTTAGATGATGATGCTGTGGTATCTAGTAAAATGGATAATTTAAAGAGTAAACTTACAAGTAAGGATATAAGTTCAGAAGAGAAAAATAATCTTTTTGAACAATTGAAATTATTAAATAGAAATTCATCTAAAGAAGAAACAATAGAAAGTAAATTAAAAGAAGAATGTAATTGTGAAGCGTTTGTTAAAATAGATGGAGATAATGTAAGGGTGATATTGGATTCAGATGATTCTAGTACTAGTAATGCTAATAAGGTTATGAGGCTTGTACAAAGTCAATTTGATGAGAAAATGTATATTTCTGTGAAATTTAATTAATTTAGGATAAAGTACCTCACTTAATTTTAATAATAGAATACAATATTATGAAAACATAATTCGCCCTATAGGGAAGTGAGGTATTTATGAATAGTGGTATATTAACTAAAAGAGAAAAAGAAGTATTTGACCTACTGGTAAATAATAAAACAACTAAAGATATAGCGGATATTCTTGGTATTAGCGAAAAGACAGTAAGAAATCATATTTCTAATACTATGCAAAAACTTGGTGTAAAAGGTAGAGCTGCTGCAGTTGTTGAACTTATTAGACTAGGAGAGATTTCTTTATAAGCACAAATGTGCTTTTTTTTCTTAATTAATATAATTAATAATCTTGATTTTTTGTTATTTCTTATTTATAATTATTTTGATAGGAGATAATCAAAATGGTTAAAAAGAAAAAGAGGAAATTAAATAATAAGGCTTATTTTGTAATAATGGTGTTAGTATTAAGTATTATTGCTTTTTTTATTGGATTTAGTAATAAAGAAAAAGTTGACTATATGCCTAAGCTTAATAATTTAGATGAGGTGAATAGTTTTAAGGAAAAATATAGTATTAAAGTAAATATTACATATGAATATAATGATGAAGTAGAAAAAGATGGAATTATATCTCAAAGTATTAAGGAAGGCGAAGAACTAACTGATAATTTAACATTGGATATAGTGATATCTATGGGTAAATTGGATAAGGAAAAATTAGCAAGTGATAATATTAATGAGCTCGGTAAAGTACCAATTATGATGTATCATGGAATAAGGGAAAAAACTTCTAGTAGCACTGGTACTATTGGTGGTAATGTCGATAAGGATGGGTATAATAGAACTCCTGATGCATTTAGAAAAGATTTGGAATTTTATTATGAGAATGGTTATCAAATGATAAGACTAGAGGACTATGTTAATGGAAAGATCGATGTGGAATATGGCAAAAGTCCTATAATACTTACTTTTGATGATGGTAATGAGGATAATATTAGGGTAACTAGTTTAGATGATAATGGTAATATTATTATTGATGATAATAGTGCTGTAGGAATACTTGAAGCGTTTAAAAAAGAGCATTCTGATGCTAAGGTGACTGCTACATTTTTTGTAAATGGTGGTATTTTTAATCAACAAGAGTATAATGAAAAAATATTGCATTTCCTTATTGACAATGGATATGATATTGGTAATCATACGCAAACACATTTAGATATAAAAAAATCTAGTGGTGATAGGGTACAAAAGGAAATTGCTTATGTATATGATGAATTAGAAAAGATAATACCAGGTAAATATGTGAATATTGTAGCTCTTCCTTTTGGAAGTCCATATACCAAGGAACATGAAAATTATAAATATGTTTTAGAGGGAAACTATGAAGGAAAATCATATACTACTAAAGCTGCTTTAAGGGTAGGCTGGGAGCCCGAGGTATCTCCTTTTGACAAAGACTTTGATATGACTTTCTTAAAAAGATGTAGAGCCTATGATAATAATGGTAAAGAATTTGATATTGAGATGGTATTTAAAAATTTGGAAAAAAATAGATATATATCTGATGGTAATATTGATACTATTGTTATTAAAGAGGTAGATAGTGCTAAGTTAACTTCTACGAATAAAAAAGTAATTACTTATTAAGGAGGATTTATGAAGATAAATAATAGGGGTTTCGCTATAACAGCGGTTCTATATGGACTTTTAATATTATTTGTAATATTAGTAAGTTCTTATTTGACAATATTATCTGTCAGAAAAAATAGAGTAGATAATTTGATTGATGATATTGAGAACAAATATAGGGAAGAGTTAAATAGTAATAATGAAGACCCGGGACAAAATAATGAAGAAGATCCCTCATCAATTGGTACTCTTTATGAAGTTGTATTGACAGGCTTTGGTGTTAACACTTTAAATTCCTCAATTTATTATTCTCCTGATGACAGATTATGGTATTCAGATGAAGAAAAAGAAGATGCTATAACTAGAATAACTCCTCCAACATTGAGTCAGTATTCTTTTAGTGGGTTTTATACAGAAGACAATGGTAGAGGAACACAAATAATAGATAGTACTGGTAAGATTATAAGTAATGCTATTTCTGCTGATACTGTACTATATGCTTATTGGGTAAGAAATAATGGTGGAGATGCTTCGGCATAGGAGGTATATATGAATAAAAAAGGTTTTACATTAGTGGAAGCTCTTTTAGTTATTGCAATAATTGGTATACTTTTATTAACATTAATACCTAGTATAATTTCTATAATAAATAAAAATAAAGAAAAGGCTTGTATTAGTACTAGGGACAATATTATTAATGCTGCTAAAATGTATGTAGCAGAAAATAAATATGAGGAAATAAATTGTGGAGATAATATTGTTAATATTAGTAAATTAAAAACATTTGGTAATTTATCTGATACTATACTAGATGAAAGATTTCCAAGTAGTATTAAAATTACGTATAATTGTAGCACTAAAAAATTCACTTATACGTATGATGTAAGTTGTGAAAGTTAAGAAAAACTATTGTATTTTAAAAAATATTATGCTAAAATTAAAGAAGAATAGGAGAGATATATATGGCGCTTAGTAAACTTAAAAAATTTGTGACAGAAGAAGTAATGGATGAAGCTAATGAGGATGAATACTACGATGCTGAAAAAGTAGCAGGAAATCGTGATGGTAAGATGATATTACTTGAACCAAGAGCATATTCTGAGAGTCAACAGATAGCGGATCATTTAAAGAAAAGAAATACTGTTGTAGTTAATATGAAGAGGGTAACTCCTGATCAAGCTAAAAGAATAGTGGACTTTTTATCAGGAACTGTTTATGCTATTGGAGGTGACCTTCAGAAAATAGGTGGAGGAATATTTTTGTGTACTCCTAAAAATGTTAATGTAGAAGGTACTATTTCTGAAGAAGATGAAAAGAATAAAAAAAAGAATGATATTGATTTAGAATGGTAAAAAGATAAGAGTGGTGACTTATGAAGAGGTTTACAATAACTAGTGAAGGTTATAATATTGATGAGGTAAATAGATTTATCGATGTTGTAATTAAAAGATTAGAAAAATTGAATAATGAAAATTCTCTATTACAGATGAAAATCTCTTCATTGGAAGAAGAACTTAAGAGAGAGAAGATAAATGAGGCTAAAATGGGTGAAGCTATTATGGCCGCACAAAGTGCCTCTGATAAGATTAAATCTTTAGCAAGAGAAGAGGCTAGTGTAATAGTGGAAGAAGCTAGAAATAACGCTAATTCTATTGTTCATGAAGCGTTGGTGACTGCTCAAAAGACAGAGAATGAAGCATCACTTCTTAGAAAGAATATTGTTGTATATAAAAATAGGGTAAAAAATATAATTAAAGCGCAACTTGAACTAGCAGATGAACTAGATAAATATGATTTAGATCTTTAGTAGTATCAAGGGCTCTCCCCCTTGGTACATTTATTTTAAGAATAAAAAGGAGGACATATGATAAAAGATGTTTTTATGGAATCACTTCCTAATATATGGCCAATGATAGTTATTATTTTAGTTATTGTATCAAGTCTTAGAATTACATACTTGATTACTAAACATAAGAAATTTTTGTTACATAAAGAACTCATATATTTAATTACAATAACTTATATATTGTGTTTGTTTTATGTTGTGACTTTTCAAGATAATAATTATGGTGTATCTAATTATGTCCCTTTTAAAGAGATATTTAGGTATAGTATAGGATCAAGAAAATTTATTAAGAATATATTAGGTAATATAATGTTATTTATTCCATATGGTTTTTTATCTTCTTATTTATTAAAAAATAAAAAGATTAGTGTGACATTTATTTTATGTTTGATATCTTCTGTTACTATTGAGGTCGTACAGTATTATATAGGAAGAGTGTTTGATATTGATGATATAATATTAAATGTTTCTGGTGGAATAATTGGTGGACTTTTATTTATAGGCCTTGATGCTATTAGAAGTAAAATAAGAATTCTTAGAAATGATACAGTAATAGATATTTTAGTAATAATATTATTAGTGTTAATTATTATGTATTCATTTAATATTAATATATTTGGTATGATATGGGGGTAATGTAATGTTTGATATAATTAATAATACCGATAAAGAAATTGAAGAGATAAATAAATTAGAAGAATATCTAAAATTTGTTGTAAAGAAATTAGATATTGAGAAAGGGATATTTAATATTATATTTGTTAGTAATGAGGAGATTCATAAAATAAATAGAGAATATAGAAATACTGACAGAGTAACTGATGTGATATCTTTTGCATTAGAGGATAATAAGGATATTGTCTATGAAGATTTTAGACTTCTAGGAGATATTTATATAGCTATTGATGTGGCTTATGACCAGGCTATAGAATATAATCATTCAAGAGAAAGAGAAGTATGCTTTTTGGCTACTCATGGGATTCTTCATTTACTTGGTTATGATCATATGACTGAAAATGAAGAAAAAGAAATGTTTTCTCTTCAAGAGGAATTATTAAAAGAATATAATATTTTAAGATAAAGGGGAGATTAATATGGAAGAGAGTTTAAAGAGATTACTTAAAAATAGTTATAGTCCTTATTCGGGATTTAAAGTATCTGCGATATGCTTAATGAAAGATGGTAAAAGTTTTGGTGGTGTTAATGTAGAGAATGCTTCTTTTGGAGCTACCATATGTGCTGAAAGAGTGGCTATTAATAGTGCTATTGCCAGTGGATATAAAAAAGGTGATTTTAGTAAACTATATGTTATGTGTGATAGCCCAAGAGTATCTTCTTGTTGCTTCTTATGTAGACAGGTAATTAGTGAGTTTTTTTATGATGAAGATGAAATTATTTTATATAGTAATGATTATGATAGGGAAATATATACTGTAAAGGATTTGTGTCCATACTCTTTTGGGAGTGAAGATTTAAAAAGATAATTAAAAGTACAAATAAAATATGGTACTTTTTTTTATTTTATGATAGAATACTATTAGTGAGAGGTGAGTTATGAGACTTAGTAATTTAAATATAAGGAAGATTAATTTAAATGAAGTATCAGATAAATATAGTGGACAGGATATACTACTTAGACTAGGTGAATTATATCAATTTGAAAGTGGTATATATGGTTATGGTAATTTATGGACTAAATTAGAAAGATTTGTTGAGGAAGTAATAATAGATGAGCTTGATAAAGCAGGATGTGTTCAAGTTGAATTTCCTAAATTACAACCTAGAAAGATATGGGAACAATCTAATAGATGGGATTTATATACTGAAGATAATGATATTATGTTTACTATCGATACTAATTTAGGAGAATATGGTATGGCTCCTACTGCTGAAGAGTGTGCTACAATATTTGGGGCTAATAGATTAATATCACATAAAAATTTGCCTGCCACTTATTATCAAATAGGAGAAAAATTTAGAAAAGAGATTAGAGCAAGAGGATATTTATTTAGACCTAGAACTTTTGTTATGATGGATGCTTATTCTTTTGATAAGGATGAAGAGGGTATGATAAAGACATATCAAAAGATGCATGAAGTATATCTTAGAATATTTAAAAGACTTGGTATTAAAATAATACCTACTGTATCTGATAGTGGTGTAATAGGAGGCGCAGTAGCCGAAGAATTTCAGGCTTTTACTCCATTAGGAGAAGATACTGTATATTATGACGAAGAAAGAGATATTGGTATTAATGGAGAGGTATTATCTTTTGATAATAAAGATGAGTATTTAAAACAATTAGGTACTAATATAGATTCATTAAAGGAATATTCTTCAGTAGAACTTGGCAATAATTTTCAACTTGGTACTAAATATTCAGAAAGTATGAGATTATACTATAAAGATGAAGAAGGAAAAGATAGACCTTATTATATGGGATGTTATGGCATGGGACTTGGTAGAATAATTGCTTGTTTAATAGAAAATAATGTTATATATGAAGATGGTAAATTAAAGGGATTTGTATTACCGCTTAATGTAGCACCATATAAAGTACAAATTATTTATAAAGATGATAAGAAAGAGGTAGCAGAATCTTTATATAATTATCTACAAGATAATGGTATTAGATGTATTATTGATGATAGAGATGGAAGAAGTATTGGTACTAAATTAAAGGATGTATATGTACTTGGTACTCCATATTCAATTATAATAGGAGATAAATCAGAAGGTAATACATTTGAGGTAGAGGATAATAAAACTTGTGATAAGTTTAATATAACTAAAGAAGAAATACTAGAAAAACTAACGAAGTAATTTACAAATGTATATATATTTGTTATAATAGATAATGTTTGAAAGGAAGATAATGTATGGAAATAGTGGCACTAATAATTGCAGTACTTTTAATAGCATTGGTACTACTTCAAAGTGGTAAAGCAGAATCTGCATCACAAATAATTCAAGGGGGAAACTCAGATTTATTTGCTAATAGGAAAGAAAGAGGATTTGAGTTATTTATAACAAGATTAACTTATGTTCTTGGGTTTTCTTTCTTTGTGTTATGCTTAATAATATCAATATAAGAGCTTAAGAATATATAAGCTCTTTTTCTAATTAGAAAGGGGTACATTATGAAGGAAAGAATAATAGATATACTTACAGAAAATACATCACTTACGATAATGGATATTAATAATTTATTATCACTAGAAACATTAGATGAATATAAGACACTTCAGAATAATTTAGATGAACTAGTAAGTGATGGAATAATATATTATAGTGAAAAGAAGAAAAAGTATTTACTTTTAGAAAATAGTCATTTGCTTAAAGGTGTACTAGATTTAAATGAAAAGGGTTTTGGATTTATAATAGTTGGTAAGGGTGTTAAAGATGTCTATGTAAATGAAAAAAATTTAAATAGTGCAGAAGATGAGGATACTGTATTATTTGAATATATAAATAAGGATGAAAATCGTCCAGAAGGAAAAATAGTAAAAGTAATAAAGAAGAATCTTGAACCAGTAGTAGGAGAAGTTATTAAGGACAATGGAGAATATTTTGTAAGAACTGGTAAGAGAAAAGATATCTACATACCTAAAGATTATTTAAATGGTGCAGTAGAAGGACATGTAGTAGTGGTAGAACCTCTTAAAGAAGGGCGAAGAATAGGTAAAATTACTAAGATAATTGGTCATAAAAATGATGTCGGAATAGATATTTTGTCATTTGTTTATGAATATAATTTTAGACCTGATTTTCCAGAAGAAGTAATAGAGGAATTAGATAGTATTCCTTTATTTCTAGAGGAAAATACTATTACTGAAGAGCTTTCTCGTGGTAGAAGAGACCTTAGAGAAAAAATTATATTTACAATAGATGGAGCAGATACTAAAGATATTGATGATGCTATATCTTTAGAGAAAGATGAAAAAGGTAACTATATATTAGGAGTACATATTGCAGATGTATCACACTATGTAAAAGAAGGTACAGAGATAGATAAAGAAGCTTATTTTAGGGGTACTTCGGTATATCTAGTAGATAGAGTGCTTCCAATGCTTCCTCATAAGTTGTCTAATGGAATATGTTCTTTAAATGAAAATGAAGATAGACTTGCTATGTCATGTATGATGACGATTGATAATAATGGTAATGTTATTCACTATGACATATATCAATCAATTATAAGAAGTAGAAAGAAAATGACATATGATAATGTAAATCTAATACTTGAAGAGAATACTATACCAGATGGATATGAAGAATTTAGAGATATATTATTAGATATGTATGAACTTTCTAAAATACTTCGAAAGAAAATGGTAAATAGAGGTTATATTGAGTTTGAAAGTGATGAAGCTAAGATAATTGTTGATGATAAGTGTCATCCTTTAGAAATACAAAGAAGACTTCAAAGAAGTGGAGAGCAGTTAATAGAGAACTTTATGATAGCTGCGAATGAGACAGTTGCTAGTAGTATCTTTTATAAGAATTTACCTGGTATATATAGAGTACATGATAAACCTAATGAAAAGAGATTAGAAGAATTTCTTAAGTTCTTATCACTTCATGGTTATGTAGTAATGGGTAAAAATAAAGTAGAAAGTTCAAAAGATTTACAGAAAATATTAAATCAGTTAGAAGAAGTACCTGAGGCATTAGTGCTTCATGATATGGCTATTAGATGTCAAGCTAAAGCTAAATATACTGATGTTAATATTGGTCACTTTGGACTTGGAAGTAAATGTTATAGTCATTTTACTTCTCCTATTAGAAGATATCCCGATTTAATACTTCATAGATTAATTAAAGATTATAACTATAATTATAGTGAAAGAGTAATTGAAAAGAATAGAGAAGTACTTCCTATTATGAGTGAACATTGCAGTGAAAGAGAAGTAGAAGCTCAAAATTGTGAAAGAGATGTCGATGATATGAAGAAAGCTGAATATATGATGGATCATATTGGTGAAGTGTATGAAGGTATTATATCAGGAGTACAAGAATTTGGTATTTTTGTCGAACTTGATAATACAGTAGAAGGTCTTATTAAGACAGAAAATATTAAAGGTGATTACTTTGTATATAATCCAGATATGCTATCATTAATAGGTAAGAGAACTAATAAGAGATATATGTTTGGGGATAAAATAAAAGTTGAGGTAATAGGAGCAGATAAAGATAAATCACAGGTAGATTTTATAATCTATGAAGAAAATAAAAAGAATAAAAAGGAAAATAAATAATAATAGTTTGGGGGAATAGGTTATGGAAAATAAAATAATAGATTTACTTAGTATTAAGAAAAATATTAGTATGAATTATGATGAAATTAGAAAAGAATTAGATATTAATAGAGAAGATTTAGATGAAGTTTTATCTAATTTAGAAAGATATGGAACTATATATCAAAGTAAGAATGGTAGATATAGTTTGGTATCGAAAACGAGTCTTAGAAAAGGAATAGTTAAAGTTACTAGTAGAAAAAAAGTAATTGTAGAATTAGAAGATGGTGACTATGATTTAATCTTTGATAAAAAAAATAGTGTTAAACATAATGATGTAGTATTAGTAGATCCACATTATAATAGTAGGAGAGCCACAGTAGTAAAGATACTTACTAAAGAAAAAGTACAAGATTATATTGGTACTATTGTAAGAGAAGGAAATCATTTAGTAATTAGAAGTGATTCTCATAAAGATATTATTCTAAGAAAAGAATATCCTGAGGGAGCAAATGTTCTAGTAGATGGTTCTTCTAATGAAATAAAAGAAGTACTTGAGGATAGATATAAAACTAGAGTAAGAGAGTTACTAGTTAAAGCTGGTTTTCCAATTACATATAATTTTGAATATCAAAAAGAAATTGATACTACTCCTGACGAAGTAAGTGAAGAGGAAATAACTACTGCTAAAAAAGAAGGTGTATTTGATTTAAGAGATATCCCTCATGTAACTACTGATTCTGAAGATACTAAAGACTTTGATGATGCATTAGGTCTTTATAAGGGAATGATATATTCATCAATCGCGGATGTTCCTAGATATGTAAAAGAGGGTAGTGTAATAGAAAAAGATGCAATAGAAAGAGGTATATCAGTATATCCTCCAGGTATGGTTAATCCAATGCTACATCATAAATTATCTAATGGTATATGTTCTCTTAATCCTAATGTAGATAGATTTACTAGTTCTATAATATTTAAAATAAATGATGATTATACAGTGGTTCCCTATGCTATGGGAAGAAGTATTATCAGAAGTAGAGCTAAATTAACATATGAAAAAGTTAATGAATATCTAGAGGAAGGTAAAGTACCAGAGGGTTATGAAGAATATACTGATATGTTAGAAAGACTATATATTATAGCTATGAAGGTTAAGAAAAACATGTTAGAAAAAGGTTTTCTTATGTTTTCAAGTACGGAAGTTAAGTTTATATTTGATAATGAAAAAGTAGTAAATATAAAAGGAAGACATCAAGGTAAAGCGGAAGAATTAATTGAGTTTATGATGCTACTTCATAATATGACAAAGACTGATTATATGATAAAACATAATCTTCCATTTATAGCTAGAAATCATGATTTACCTAATAATGATAAACTAAATGCTTGGGTAAAATTGCTTAGTCAAAGAGGTTATAAAGTAGATAAAAAAGATTCTTATACGAATGAAGATATTAAGCAAATACTTAGTACTTATAGAGGAAATTCTGATCAATTAGTACTTGATAATATAGCTATTAGAAGTCAATCTAAAGCTCGATATAGTCATCTGAATAAAGGGCATTTTGCCTTGGGATTAAAGGCATATGCTACATTTACTTCTCCTATTAGAAGACTTGCTGATTATATAAATGAAAGAGTATATCAAGATTCTATTATGTATGGAGATAAATACGCTATAGAAAAGTGGGAACCTAAAATGGAAGAACTAGCTAAGATATGTACTGATTCAGAAGCAAGAGCTGATAAAGTTGAAAGAAAAGCAGATGATTATAAGAAATTAGAATATATGAGTAATGTTCCTTCGGGATATAAATACACAGGTATTGTATCTAAAGTTGGAAGAGGATACATTGAAGTTATTCTTCCTAATATGGTATATGGTAAAGTATATATAAGTGCAAGAGATTATAGTGTTAGTAAAGATGGATATAGTCTATTTAATAATATTAATGGAGAAAGAATCTTGGTTGGAGATTCTATAGATGTGTCACTACTAAAAGTAGATATGGATAAAGAAGAAGTATTACTTTTAAGGAGTTCTTATAATAAGGAGAATGGTTATGAAGAAAAGAAGGGGAAGAAGAAAATTAAAAAAAGATAGAATATTATTATTAATTCTATCCTTTTTATTATTAGGCTTTGGTATATTTTATTTTACTAATAATAAGAATACTAAAATATTAGATAATACTTTTGAAAAAAAAGAAGAAGATAGTGTAAAAGAATATAGTATCAACCTTATTATGGGAGGAGATGCTCTTATTCATGATAAATTATATAATGCATATAAAATAGATAATGGTTATGATTTTAAACCGATATTTACTTATTTAAAAGAATATTTAAAAGATTATGACTTAGCTTATTATAATCAAGAAACTATTCTTGGCGGTAGTGAAATAGGATTATCTAGTTATCCTGCTTTTAATTCTCCTTATGAAGTGGGTGATGCTCTAATAGATGCGGGATTTAATATAGTAAGTTTGGCTACGAATCATACTTTGGATAGAGGAGAAAAAGCTATTCTAAATAGTATTAACTATTGGAAAGATAAGGATGTTTTAACAGCGGGATCTTATTCTTCATTTGAAGATAGAGAAGAAATAAGAGTAAAAGAAATTAATAATATTAAATATACAATGCTTAATTATACTTATGGTACTAATGGTATTAATGTACCTAGTGGTAAAGAATATTTAGTTAATATATGGCCTTGTAATGGTAGTAATCCAGATAATGATACTAAATATCAAGAATATAAAGAAGTAGTAAAAAAAGATATCGAAAAAGTAAGAGATAAGGTAGATGTTCTTATGGTAGCAATGCATTGGGGAGTAGAATATACTCATACTCCTACTAGTTATCAAAAAGATATGGCTAACTTTCTAGTGGAGAATAATGTAGATATAATAATAGGAACTCATCCTCATGTTATAATGCCTGTCACTTGGATAGATGATACTTTAGTTATATATTCACTTGGTAATATGATATCCGCTCAAGAAACTAAAGTAGATAATAATACCACGATTGGACTACTTACTAGTATAAAGATAACTAAAACAGTAGATGGTGATAACTCTAGTATTAGACTAAGTGATTTAAATAATGAACTTATTTATACTTATTATGAAAATTATACTAATTTTAAAGTGATTCCTTTTTCTAATCCGGATATTAAAACTCATTTATCTGACTATGAAAGATTATATAATAAGTATAGTAATATCGTTAAAGATAATGATGATAATATATTAGTAAATAATTTAACATAGTTAATTAACTCTATCTTTTTGATAGAGTTTTTGTTATAATAAAGAAGAAAGAAGGGATAACCTTATGGAAATATTAAATAGAAAAGCGAGATATGATTATGAAATAGAAGATGAGTATGAAGCAGGTATAGTCCTTACTGGTACAGAAATTAAAAGTATTAGACAAGGAAAGGCTAATATTAAAGATAGTTATGCTATTATTAAGAATAATGAAGCATATTTATTAAATACTCATATATCAGAATATACTGAAGGTAATAGATTTAATCATGATGAAACGAGAACTAGAAAACTACTTTTACATAAAAAAGAAATATATAAATTAAGAGATAAATTAGAGATAGATGGTTATACTTTAGTACCTTTAAAAATATATTTTGTAAAAGGAAGAGCTAAAGTCTTAATTGGAGTAGCTAAAGGTAAAAAGAATTATAATAAAAAAGAGACAATCAAAGAAAGAGATATCAAAAGAGAACAAGATAGGTATATGAAATATAATGGATAATATTATAGAGAAAACAAAAAAATTAATAAATGCTCTAGATAGTAGTGAATTAATGAGTAATCTAGAATATTATAAAGAAAGAGTAGTACTAAATAAAAATATATTAGAATTAATAAATAAATATAATAATTCTAATGATAATTATGAAAAGATATCTCTAAAACAAGAAATATATAAAGATAATAATTATAAAGAATATATGAAATATTATAATGAATTATTCTTTTATATATTAAAAATAAATAGAAAATTCAAAGAATATACCTTAGATAGAAGGTGTCATAGATGAGAGTAATAAGTGGTTATCTAAAAGGTAAAAATATTGAAGGATATAATACTCCAGGTACTAGACCTACGATGGATCGAGTAAAAGAAAGCATATTTGCTTCGATTCAAGATTTTATAGATAATGCTACTGTATTAGACCTATTTTGTGGTAGTGGTTCTTTAGGCATTGAAGCATTATCTATGTCTGCTAATAGTTGTTACTTTGTCGATAATGGTAAAGAAATATTAAATTATTTAAATAAAAATATAACTAATCTAAATATAAAAGATAAATCTATTGTTATTAATAAGGATTATAGAGATGCACTATTATATTTTAATAATAATAATATTAAATTTAATATAATATTAGTAGATGCCCCATATAAATTAAAAGTAATGGAAGAAGTAATAGAATTAGTTAATGCTTATAATCTTCTATTAGATAATGGAATATTAGTACTAGAGTATAGCTTTGATAAATTAAAAGATAAATATAATAATCTAATACTTTACAAAAATAAAAAATATGGTGACAAATATGTAAACATTTACAAAAAGATAGTTGACTAACTATCTTTTTTTTGCTACAATTAATTTGTAATAAAAATAAAGGAGGAATGAAAAATGAAAAAATTAAATAGGAAAGGATTTACTTTAATAGAGTTATTAGCAGTTATAGTAATATTAGCTATCGTATTAGTAGTTACTATACCATCAGTAATAAGATCTATGGATAAGGCAAGGGATAGCCAACTTCAGAATGCAACAGATTCAGTTGCTGAATGGTTCCAAAAACAATATGAATTACAAGAATTAAGCTCTGTTTCAGGAGGCGCTGAAGCTGCATATACTACTTTTATGACTGGAAAAAATTGGATTTTAAATGGTACTATTCAAGAAATAAATTTAAGCGGAGCTGATGGAGATGCTGTATTGAAGGCTGCTGGTATTGGCGGTGGTAGTGCCGATGTTACTGGAAAAGTATATTTGAAAGATACTACAAGTAAAAAAGTATGTGTCAAATTATCTCCATATACTAGTAATGATACAAATCCTAATCCTAAACCTAGTGATAAATTTAAAGGCGTTTCAGAAAAAACAAGTTCTGGTTGTTAATATTTAATATTTTAAAGCGAGAAATCGCTTTTTACTTTAGAGGAGATGTATAATATGAAAAAATTAAATAGAAAAGGATTTACATTAATAGAGCTATTAGCAGTTATTGTAATACTTGCTATTGTGCTTGTGGTTACGATACCATCTGTTATTAGTTCTATGAATAGTGCAAGGGAGAATCAACTTCAAAATGCTGTCGATACTGTATCTGAATGGTTTACTAAGCAATATGAACAAGCAAAACTTGGAGTTGAAGTTGATGATAGATATAGTGCAATTCTTGATGTTATAAATAAACCTATTTTTAATTATTTGGAAAGGCTTTCTACAAATAGTAATGATGCGACTCTTAAATCTCATGCTAATTCATTTTTTGGTTATTATAGTTATAACAAGGTTGCTTCTCATAATCTTAAATATAATATTTCAGAACAATCAATAGCATTACTAGGTGCAGCGGGGATTTCAAATGTGGAAGACAATATATGTACAGAAAATAATGGCAATGATACTAATTGTTCTACGGATACTTTTGCACATTATAGTGGTTTTCAGTTACAAGGAAATAGAATATGCGTTCAGCTTTGTGCAAAAGAAGGAGGAAGCTTTTGGTCAACTAATACTGGCGCTGAGCATTGTAAGTTAACTACAGGATGTTCTGCTGATAGCTTTAATTTAAGCGATTGGCAAATGGAATCGTAAATTTTTAATAGCAATACATTTTTGTATTGCTTTTTTTCTTTTAGATTTTGTGATACAATTATAATGAAAGAAGTGAGGATATGGAATTAATTATTGGAAGTCATGTATCATATAAAGCAAGTGATCAGTTATTAGGAAGTGTTAAGGAGGCTCTTAGTTATGGAGCTAATACTTTTATGTTTTATACAGGAGCTCCTCAGAATACAATGAGAGGAAGTATTGATATAAGACTTAGAGATGAGGCTTTTAGTTTGATGAAAGATAATGGTATTGATATTAATAAAGTTATAGTTCATGCTCCATATATAGTAAATTTAGCCAATATACAAAATTATGATTTTTCTGTTTCTTTTTTAAGGAAAGAAATTGAAAGATGTAATATACTTGGTATTAAATATATGGTATTACATCCTGGATCAGCGGTTAACTCATCTCGTGAAGAAGCACTTAATAATATTAGTGATGGCCTTAATTTAGTTCTTAATAATAATTGTGATGTTAAAATTTTACTAGAAACTATGGCTGGTAAAGGTAATGAGGTTGGTAAATCTTTTGATGAATTAAAAACTATTATTGATAATGTTAAATATAAAGATAAAATAGGTGTGTGCCTTGATACTTGTCATTTAAATGATGCTGGGTACGATATTAGTGATTTTGATAATGTATTAGAAGAATTTGATAATAAGATTGGTATTAAATATATTGGTTGTGTTCATATTAATGATAGTAAAAATATACTTGGTAGTCATAAGGATAGGCATGAGAATATTGGACTTGGTACCATTGGATTTGATAATTTGATTAATGTTATATATAATGAAAAGTTAAAGAGTATTCCTAAGATATTAGAAACTCCATATGTAACTAAAAATGATTCTTCTAAAGAAAGGGAATATCCTCCATATAAGAATGAAATAGAAATGATTAAAAATAAAGTATTTGATAATGATTTAATTAAAAGAGTACGAGGTAATTAGTTATCTCGTACTTTCTTCATAAATAAGTCTATTTTATCTTTAAATTTTATATAGAGATTTTCTATTTTATTATAAGTAAGATCACTTACTTTTTCTTTTATTTCTAATAGTATTTGTTTGGGATTACCATATAAAATGGTTCTATAATTGTTTTTAATATAAGTAAATATAGTATCTAGTTCATCATCATTTAATATTATTCCTTGTTTTAAAGCAAATTTATTTACATCTTCTTTTTTCATTCTATTTACATATTCTTCAATTAAATAAAAATTCATTTTTTCACCTAATAAAGTCTATGTATATTTTATTTGTTTATGATATAATAATTAAAGAGGGAATATGAAAAAAAGGAAAAATATAAAGAAAAATAAATTATTAGAAATAAAGAAAAATAAAGGAACTATTAATAAAAAAAAGAAGGTAAATAATATTAATTTGTTTGAAATGATTGATAAGAGATATAAATTTATTATTGTTACTATTATTTTATTTTATATTATAATATGCTGTAGATTATT
>CAMUXV010000006.1 GCA_947164795.1 uncultured Caryophanales bacterium
TTTTCTATACTCTTCATAATTATTACCTCATATACATTGTAGCACATTTGCAACACGTTAATCAATAAAAAATTAAGTTCATTCAACTTAATTTTTATTTAATTATTAGTTTTTCTTTGCTTTGATCGCAGCTTGTCAAACTAGATAATTAACTTATCCAATATGGACGCTTAAATGTATGATTCTTCAGACTAAAATGACTTTTTATCTATTTTTCGTGTTCTACGATAAAATAATCTTGTTTTTTTCCTTTAACTTCTAAATTAATTGGTTCATTTAAAAATACTAATTTCCATTCGAACCAATCTTTATGTACTGTTATTTTTTCTACTACCTCCTCTATTAATAAATCATTAATTCCATTGTAATTAAAATCTAATAATCTTCTAACACTTTGTTTAGCTTTTTCAATTTTAACTTCAGGTGGATCTAATCTTTTTAATTCTTTTTCTAAATCTTCTATTTCTAATTTATATAATTCTATTTTTTCAGATAGTTTCTTTTGAAATGATTCATAATCAGCTGGATTTACTTTCTTATCTAAATATAAATTCAATAATCTATCTAGCTTAATTGATTCTTCTTTTATTAATTTATTATATCTTTTTATTTCATTATTTAATTCATCAGCATCATGTGTATCTATTTTTATTCCATTTAATAATATCAACTCTAATTCTATTCTATTATGGTCATCATTAACTAAATTTCTAAATATGAACTCAGCCATTTTTTCAAGTTTCCATTCTTGAACTTCTTTTACTTCACAGAATTTATAACCATATTCATATTTTCCACCTTTAGGATGAGTTTTTCTATTATAGCATGCATAAGCATATGTTTTACCTTTGTTAGTTGTATGATCTTTTCTTCTATTAAAATTCGAACCACATTCACAAATCATTTTCTTACTCCAAATATATTTAGGTACTCCAATTGCTGTCCTATCACCTGATGTTGATGGTTTAGAATGTCTATCTAATATCGCTTGTACTTTTTCAAAATCTTCTTTTAAAATTATAGGTTCATGTGTACCTTCAACAACTATTTGTTCTATCTCTCCTCTATTCTTTCTTGCTTTTTGTTCAAGATAATCTGGAATATATTGTTTGTTATAGACTATCGTTCCAGCATAAAATTGGTTCCTTAAAACACGAGTAATATATGCAGCATTCCATCTAGTTAGCCCAGTAGAAGTCTTATAACCCTTTCTTTCTAGATCCTTTGCTATTGTAGTAGTTCCTACACCATTTAGATATTCTTTAAATATATATCTAACTATATCTGCTTGTTCTTGATTAACTACCATAGTATTTTTATTAATTTTGTCATATCCTAAAATATTTCCTGAGCCCATAAAAATACCATTTTGAAAAGCAATTCTTAAACCTGCTTTTACTCTTTGAGATGTTTTCTTACTTTCATTTTGAGCTAATGTAGCCATAATAGTAAGTTTTAATTCTCCATCATCATCTTTGAATGTCCAAATATTATCTTCAGTAAAATATACTTCCACACCTATCTTTTTTAGCTTTCTTGTTTCTTGTAATGTATCAACTGTATTCCTTGCAAATCTCGAAACTTCGCGAGTAATAATTAAATCAAATTTACCTTCATGAGCATCCTTCATCATTCTTATAAAATTCTTTCTTTTCTTAATAGAAGTACCTGTAATACCTTCATCTATATATCTATCATATAGAATCCAATTAGGATGTTTATCTAAAATATCATCATAGTACTGAACTTGATTATCTAATGCTGATAATTGAGCTTCATGTTCAGTAGATACACGAGCATATATAGCAACCTTCCTATTCATTTTCATCACCTCTACTAAAACTTATCATTTTTGTAAGAATTTGTTTACTGTGCGATTTTTGTATAGAAAAAGAAGTATTTCTACTTCTTTCATCGCACATTTGACATTATTCTTTATTAGTTAATTCTTGATTCTTTTAGAACCATTAATATTACATTTTGGACAACCATTTCCATTTGTACGATTATAAACAGCAGCTTGCCATTCATTACCACAGCAAGAACACTTCCACCATACCTTTTTACCACTACCGATAGTTAGAACATCTGGAGTCAATGGAAAGTTCTTCTCATAGTCCCATTCTTTTACTAAATCGGACCTTTTGATTAATAAATTATTTTTGTTATTAGTAGAATTTATGCGATTCATATCACCAATATGTTTATGTTTACAATCAAAACAATAATTGGTTTTTGCTTTTATCCTTGAACATACAGGCATTCTATAAGATAATCCGCAATTTTCACAAATCCACCATACATTTTTCCTACTACTATAATACAATTCAGATGGTAAAATTCCAACATTTTTTTCTTTGTCCCAATATTTCATCAAATTAGGAAATCTTTTTTCTAAACTGTTAGTTTCATTAACTTTTTTGGCAGAACAATAAGGACAATTAATATATTCTATTTTTCTACCTATACTTGTTGTAAATGAACTACCACATTTTTTGCACTTCCACCATACTTTTTTATTGGATCCAACTGAAAGGCTTTCTGGTAATAACCCATCATTTCTTTCATAATCCCACTCATCTAATAATTCAGGATAATAAATAGTAAAATTATTATCTTTAATGATCTTAACATACTGATTGTAAATATTAATTTGATCTTTTTGAATATTAACACCATCAATTGTTATATTTAATAATCCTTGTATACATTTAATAACATGTTCCAAATAAATATAATCTCTATCAATAATGCAATAAATTACATTATTTTCTTTATCAATCAAGTTTTTATTTGATTCTTTTATATGATATAGCTTTATATTATTATTCTTTATAATTTCATTTTTCTTTTTTTCTTTTAATCTGCTTTTTTCATTTTCATGATAATATGAACCATCATATTCAAATCCAACTTTATAATCT
Organism: uncultured Caryophanales bacterium; assembly: GCA_947164795.1. GTDB lineage: Bacteria > Bacillota_I > Bacilli_A > RF39 > UBA660 > CAG-302. The sequence continues at coordinate 2,925 of CAMUXV010000006.1, forward strand.
GGTAAAAATATATCTATTTCTTGTCCTTCAATTTTTTTACGGCTTTCTACTGTTGTAACTTTTGATAAATAATATAAAATTGCTTGTTCTGGAAATGAAGTACCATATTCAAAATAGCAATGAGGACATCCTGTTCCATTTGTTCTTTTAGATACACTTGCTTTCCACGTATGACCCAATGGACATTTCCACCAAACTTTTCTATTTGAACCAGCCATGAAATCACTTGGATTTATATCAGCATTCTTTTCATAATCCCAACTATCTAAAATTTCTGGATGTGTAGTTTCAATATCGTTCTCACCTTTAATAGCTTTTTGTCCTGTACAATAAATACATCCTGATCCTCCAGTTCTATTGCAAACTCTTGCCTGCCATTCATGACCTTTTTTACATTTCCACCAAACAGTTTTTCCACTTCCGATAGTTACATCTTTTGGTGTTAAAGGTAAATTCTTCTCAATATCCCATTCATCAACTAAATCGGGTCTATTATCATATAATGATCCTCTTTTATTCAGTATAGATTTATTGTGATTAATTCCTATCTTCTTTAAACCACATTTTGGGCAACCAGTTCCTCCTCTTGTTCTACTCTTGGGTGATGCTTCCCACTCATTACCACATTCTAAACATTTCCACCAAATTTTTTTACTACTACCTGTAGTAATATCATTTAAAAAAACACTTTGATTTTTATCAAAATCATACTCTTTTATAAGTTCTATATTATCTTTTAATAAGTTACTCATATGACACCTCATTATTTATTTTTTTAACTTCATCAAGTGTTATTTCTAGATTAATACTTTTTATAATATCTAATAATAAATTATATTTTGCTTTATCTTTTGGTAAATATTTATTTTTCTTAAAAAATATATAAAATTTTTTTAGATTACTACCCATAATTTTTTTAAGTTTATCAGGAACATATTTGAAATCTTTAAAATCGTCATAAAACAAATTTTCCCATACCATATATCGTGCAAGATAATGAGTAATTGTATATATTAACTCCACATGATTAGTTGAATCTATAACCTCTTCCAACATTTTATTTTTCTTTGGAACTTCTAAATTAATTAAATCTTCTTTATTTCCAAAAGCCATTGGTAAATATTTCCTATAGAATATGTAAGATTTTTTCTTAGCATTAAATTCTGTCCAGATATAAAAGGCATAGTATTCATTGCTTTTAAGCATCTCATCATAGTTACCATTAAAGAATAATTTACAATATTTATAAAAATCAACTGCATGTGTTAGTTCATGATATACCGTACAAAAAAGCATATAATCTTTTCCAAAATTATCTAATTCTTTATTATCAATTAATATATTAAATGGTTCTTTAATATTTTTTGGAGGAATTACAATACCATTATAATCATTATCTGTAAATCGTTGGTTTCTTCCATATTTTTCATTATACTTTTTATATTCTACAGATAAGTCATCAGTAAAAATCCAATTTATTTCTAAATCTTTATAAATGTTATTTTCAGTAAAAATAGATTTTTCAATTAATTTTATAATATATATAATATCCAAATTGCACCTCCAACTATCTAGTCATAATTTATATAATCAACATTATAATTATAGTCCCAATCTAAATCATATTTTAAATCATATAATGTAACTTCCTTTTTCATATCGTCAGGAAGCCATCTTAAATCCTCAAACCTTCCATGCCCTGCCATAACAATTTGTTTCCCATTTGTAATTATTTTTTTCATTGCTTCATAGGCATTTTTAAAACAATCAGGATCTCCAAATTCAAAATCATAAAATTCATCTAAATATAATACATCATAGTCTTTATATCTATCCATATATGTATTATTTAATACTTCTAATGAAAAATCTCTTGTATAAGTATTTCCCACCTTTTTGTTTTTATCTAATCCAAGATATTCAAGATTTTTATTAATTCTTGTCCATGTACCATTTGGACTATAAAAATATATTAATTTTTGATTATTGATATCCATGTGACCACACCCTATATCCATTATATCACAGATTTTCTAATAATTTTTGTTCAGAATATTATTATATAGCAAAATCTTTAATCAATGTCTTTTAAATCAAAATGAAGTTTCCATTCTAAATAATCACGATCTGATATTTCTCTGTTCTCTCTTTTTTTTCTCATTTTTTCCCATGCTTCAAATCCTCTTATAATATCTTCAGTATAGAATGTCTTTTTCATTGCATCGATATCAAAAATAAATTCACTATAAGGACACAACTCTTCTTCCCACATATGTTGATGTATAACTTCATTAGGATCTGCAAAATTATATCTTTTTATAGCATATACACTTACATCAAATAATTCTGCTAGATATTCTACTCTATCTAGTTCTGGTTCTCTAGAATTGCACTCATACTTACGGATAGTATCTGCGGGATCCTTTCCACCTAGATTTAAATACTCTGCTACATCAGTCAATTTCATATATCTTAGTTCTCTCAAAAATTTTAGTTTTGCTCCTTGACTAAGACTCTCCAATTCAGGTTTAAAAAAATAATTACTCATAATATTTACCTCCAATCTTATTTTTTTATTCCATTAAAAAAGCTAGTACTTAAACTAGCCAACTTCTTTTTATTCTTTTTAATTTTGCTCTCCATATTTGGACTACAAGAAATGCCACCCGAGTTATATTGTCACTATACTATGCCATTCAGAACAACCTCCAATCTTATATTTTTCCATTTTTATTATAATTTTTAAAATATTAGCAAACCCTTTTAATTGCAACAAAAAAAGAGTATTTCTACTCTTTTGATTTGTACGTTTAAACGTCCTAGTTTTTGTGCGCGCGAATTGCGGCTTGGGCAGCAGCTAGTCTTGCTATAGGTACTCTAAATGGTGAACATGAAACATAAGTTAAGCCTATATTATGGCAGAATTCTACTGATTGTGGATCTCCACCATGTTCTCCGCAGATACCTAGTTTAATTTCAGGTCTTGTTTTCTTACCTAAATCTACAGCCATTTTAACTAGTTTTCCAACGCCATGTTGATCTAATTTTGCAAATGGGTCTTGTTCATAGATTTTATTTTCATAGTATGAACCTAAGAACTTACCAGCATCATCTCTTGAGAAACCAAATGTCATTTGTGTTAAGTCATTAGTTCCAAATGAGAAGAATTCTGCTTCTTCAGCTATTTCATCTGCAAGTAGTGCTGCTCTTGGTATTTCAATCATTGTACCGATATGATATGTTATATCAGAATTCTTTTCTTTCTTTACTTGTTCTGCTACTTCAATAACAATGTCTTTAACAAATTTTAATTCTTTCTTTTCACCAACTAATGGAATCATTATTTCAGGAATGATATCATATCCATCTTCCTCTTTGACTTCGATAGCAGCTTCCATTAATGCTCTCGTTTGCATTTTAGCTATTTCTGGATAAGTAACGGCTAGACGACAACCTCTATGACCCATCATTGGATTGAATTCATGAAGTTCATCACATACTTCTTTAATATGTTCTAAAGTCATACCCATTGCTTCTGCTAAATCTTTCATTTCTTTTTCAGTTTTAGGAGCAAATTCATGTAGTGGTGGATCAATATAACGAACTGTCATTGGTCTACCTGCTAATGCTTTATACATAGCTTTGAAATCACTCTTTTGATAAGGAATTAATAAATTTAAGTATTTTTCTCTATCTTCAACTGTTTCTGATAAGATCATTCTTCTTAAATTAAAGATTCTTTCTTCATCAAAGAACATGTGTTCTGTACGACAAAGTCCAATACCTTCTGCACCAAGTTCAACGGCTTTCATAGTATCTTTTGGAGTATCAGCATTTGTTCTAACACCTAATTTTCTATATTTATCAGCCCAGGCCATAACACGACCAAATTCACCAGCAATTGTAGCATCTACGGTTTTTATTTCTCCATCATAAATGTTTCCAGTAGTACCATCAATAGAGATTACATCTCCTTCTTTAAATACTTTTCCACCTAGTTCAAACTTCTTATTTGCTTCATCCATCTTGATATCTCCGCATCCTGATACACAGCATGATCCCATTCCACGAGCAACTACTGCCGCATGAGAAGTCATACCACCACGAACTGTTAGGATACCTTGAGCGGCTTTCATACCAGTTATATCTTCTGGTGATGTTTCTAGTCTTACTAAAACACATTTTTTCTTTTTAGCTTTCCATTTTTCAGCGTCTTCAGCAGTAAATACTATTTCACCACATGCAGCACCAGGAGATGCTCCTAATCCTTTACCAATTGGTTTAGCTTCTTTTAAAGCTTTAGCATCAAATTGTGGATGCAATAATGTATCTAGATTTCTTGGATCTATCATTAATACAGCTTCTTCTTCAGTACGCATTCCCTCATCTACTAAATCACAAGCAATTTTAAGGGCTGCTCTTGCTGTTCTTTTACCATTTCTTGTTTGAAGCATATATAATTTACCATGTTCAACAGTAAATTCCATATCTTGCATATCTCTATAGTGTTCTTCTAGTGTTTTACATACATCTTTAAATTGTTTAAATGCCTCAGGGAATTTTTGTTCCATTTCAGCTATTTTCATTGGTGTACGAACACCTGCAACAACATCTTCACCTTGAGCATTTGTTAAGAATTCACCAAATAATCCTTTTTCACCTGTAGCAGGATCTCTTGTAAAGGCAACTCCTGTTCCACAATCATCCCCCATATTACCAAAGGCCATTGATTGTACATTAACCGCAGTTCCCCATGAATAAGGGATATCATTATCTCTTCTATATACGTTAGCTCGAGGATTATCCCAAGATCTGAATACTGCTTTAATAGCTCCCATTAATTGTTCTTTTGGATCACTCGGGAAATCTTTTCCGATTTTTTCTTTATATTCAGCTTTAAATTGATTTGCCAATTCCTTTAAATCATCAGCAGTAAGTTCGACATCTTGTTTTACTTTCTTTTCTGTTTTCATCTTATCGATTAATTCTTCAAAGTATTTTTTTCCGACTTCCATAACAACATCAGAATACATTTGAATGAATCTTCTATAACAGTCCCAAGCCCATCTTGGGTTATTACTTTTTTTAGATAGGACTTCTACTACTTCTTCATTTAATCCTAAATTAAGAATAGTATCCATCATACCAGGCATACTTGCTCTCGCACCACTTCTTACTGAAACAAGTAAAGGATTTTCTTTATCTCCAAATTTCTTTCCCGTTTCTTTTTCCATTAAAGAAATATATTCATTTATTTGTTTTTGAATTTCTGAGTTAATTTCTCTTCCATCTTCATAATATTGTGTACATGCTTCTGTTGTGATAGTAAAACCTTGAGGTACTGGAAGTCCAATATTAGTCATTTCAGCTAGATTAGCACCTTTACCACCTAAAAGGTTTCTCATATCTGCATTACCTTCTTTAAAGGCATATACGTATTTTGTCATTTATCTTTCACCTCACTTTTTTATGATATCAAAATCTAATTAAAAAGTAAACCATTAATTACAATAGTTTACTTATACTTGACATATTTTTATTAACCGACAACGCTCTCCCGGATTAACAAGTTATTTCTCCATTTACTCGCAGTAGAATAATCCTTTATATATCTTTTATTCTTATTGTAAATGTATTATTATTCTTAACAATTATATCATAATTGCACTTCATTATAAGTATCTTTTTATTTCAATTTTCTTTTTACATAAGGTTTTTCTTCTTCATCTGATAATACATTTCTACTACCAATAATAAAATGTTTTATAGGAATAATTTCATCATTTTCAAAATCATATGCATATATTTGATCATCTGATTTATTTTCTTTACAAAATGATTCTATTTTGTTCTTAATATTATCATAAAGACTTATATTAACATATTTTTTCCCATTAGTTAAACTAAATCTATAACCATCTTTATCTAGAGAACTTCTGTAATATATACCATGATTCTGTTGTTTTAAATAATCAAATTTATTTCTATCACGCCCACTAAAATATTTTTTCATATATTCATCATATTCTATTTCTTTTATCTGCTGCTTGTTATCTACTATATTTATTTGATATAATTTATCTGGTCCATAATGCCCACCATCAATATGTATATAAGAGCTTCCATCATAAAATCTAGTAGGAGAATACTGTATATAATCATATCTTTTGCCTTCTTTATTAATAAAAGCTCCTCCATTACCTGTTTTTTCTTCTTCACCAAATGTTGTTGTAAAAACCATTCCCTCTTGGAATCTATCAGCATAAGCATACATAAATGGAGCAAAAAAGTCACCTTTTTTATTAATAATTCCATAAACATTAATATGTATTCTTCCGTGTTTTAATTCTTTAATTATGTAATCTTTGTCTTCTTTAGATAGGGATAATTCTTCATTAGAAAGATCTGCTAAAGAATTTATTTCTAAAGATACAGCAGCCATATTTTCACTATAATCTTTAGCTTTATCAAACCTGCACGCTATTACTAAATCTAAATTTTCATTGATATATCCCCATTTTTTAGTGGCAGGATCTTGTACTGCTGCTAAACCTTCGCTAAAGTCATGTACTTGTTGCCATTTGGTTTCATACATATTTCCTGTTTTTGTATCTATAAATCCATATTTCTTTCCATCTTTATATGCTATTAGATGACTATCCAATTTATTATCTTTTGGTTTAATAAATCTTTCAACATATTTGCATATAAATTTTCCTTCAGTATTGCAAAGGACATATTTTGTTTTATTTTTAAAAAATATCCCCAATGCTAATGTGTTTTCATTAACAAAATATAAATCTTCAAAATAACTATAATATTTATCTACATTATCTTTTAACCTTTCTAATATTTCATTCTTTCCGCCTATTAGTATACACAATTTATTGTTTAAACTATCATAGGGAACATACTTACCATCCTCATCTCTAATTAATAGTACTTGTTCATTAGTCATAAATAATCCTCCTTCAAAATCATTTTATTATAAAGGATTAGTTAAGTCAATTAAATTAAAATAGTTTATTATACCGATTATTTATATATAATATTAATATAATTTATAGCAAATAAAAAGAAGTTAATTATTCTACATTAACTCCTTTTTTAAATATCTTTTTACCTATAAAATATAATATAGTTATAATTATTAGATATAGAATGTCCACAACTAAAATAAGGGTTTTAAATGAACTATCCATAATAGTAGTAGTATATTCTTTAAATAAAAGACTTATATCGGTATTAAAGAATCCTATTATATATATAATACCAAGTATTAATAAAATATAATGATATACCAATAAATACTGACTTTAATATTTTATTATTATTAGAACTATTTCCTAATAATATCCCCATTATACCACAGTAGGACATATATATTATTTCTAAGATAACAGTTAATATCATACCTAGTATAATAAAACTATTATTATTAAATATTATCTTAATAGTATTAATTAAATCTTTATTTAAGAAAGCTATAATAAAACTAATGATAATTACTAATAATGATATTAGTATGGAAATAATAGATGATAATATTTTAGAATTATATAAAGTATTCTTACTAATAGGAAGAGTATGTGTTAGATATGATTCATCTTTATAAATACTATTTCTAAATCTTACCCATACTCTTATGACACTATTTATTAATACAGAGGCAAAACAAGATATGGATACTCCTTTTAATATTTGATAGATAATATTACCAATAGATGAACTAGTATTTAAACTAGATATTCTAGTTAATATACATATAATAATTGATATAGAAAAATATATTAGCATTATTTTATTTATCCATAATAAATCATATTTAATTAATTTCTTTAACATTTGAAAGACCTCCTGAAGATTTCGTCTATACTAGATTTTTCTTTTTCTCTTAACTTATCTGCATCTTCTGTTAAGACTATTTTACCTTTATCAATAAAGATGACATTATCTAATATTCTTTCAATATCTGATATTAAATGCGTAGATATGATAACACTACTTCCTTCTTTAAAATTAGAAAGAATAGTATCAAGAATATAATCTCTAGTTGCAGGATCAACTCCTCCTAGGGGCTCATCTAAGATATAAAGGTCTGCTTCTCTAGACATTACTAATATTAATTGTAATTTTTCTTGCATACCTTTGGACATCTTAGATATTTTTTTATCTTTATCTAAATCTAAATCTTTTAATAGTTTATAGGCTTTCTTAGTATTAAAATCTTCATAAAACTCTTCAAAGTATTTAATTACACTTTCAACTTTCATATCTTTATCTAAGTATGTTCTTTCCGGTAAATAAGATATATGAGATTTAGAGGATACTCCTATAGGTTTACCTTTAAATAGTATTTCTCCTTCATCTAAAGTAAGTAAATCATTTATTAGTTTTATTAAAGTTGATTTACCTACTCCATTCTTACCAAGTAATCCATATATTTTACCTTTTTCAATTTTTAAGTTAATATTATCTAATACTTTTTTATTATCAAATTTCTTAGTAACATTTTTACATTCAAGTAACATTATTTTATTCCTCCTATTTCTTCTAAGTAAGAAAGGATTTCTTTTTTAGTAATTCCAATTTTATTCATATTAGTTATATACTTCTCGGTTATATCTCTAGCTATATCTTTTTTTATTTTATTTACTAGTTTTTTATCTTCGGTTACATATTTACCATTAGTTCTTTCAGTATATATTAATTTATCTTTTTCTAATTCTCCTAGTGCTTTTTGCATAGTGTTAGGATTTACTTTAGCAGTAAGAGCTAAATCTCTAACTGATGGTATTTTGCTTCCTAAAGGATATTCACCCGATATAATAGCTTCTTTTAGTTTATCTACTAACTGAATATATATTGGACTTTCATTATTGAAATTGAACTCCATATTATTTCCTTTCCACTGTATTACTCATCTAATACAATAATACATCTATTGTTTATTTATGTCAATAGGTTTTTGATACATAAAACATTCTTTTTCATGAGAATTAATTATTCCTATAGCTTGAAGGTATGAATATATAATAGTACTACCAACAAAGGTCATACCCCTTTTTTTTAAATCTTTTGATATAGTATCAGATAATTCATTAGTGGTCTTTCCTACTTCATATAGTATTTTACCTTTAGTAAAGGTATTTAAGTAATTAGCAAAACTATGATATCCTTTTATTATACCTTTAAATATCTTAGCATTATTAATACTTGCTTTTATCTTTAATTTATTCCTAATGATATCTTTATTTTTTAATAATTCGTTTATCTTATTATCATCATAATTAATTATTTTATCAATATCAAAGTTATCATAAGCTAGTTTAAAACTATCTCTTTTATTTAGAACACACTCCCAGGATAATCCTGCTTGGAATGATTCTAGTAAAAGCATTTCAAATAGATATTTATCTTCTAGATTTAATACTCCCCATTCTTTATAATGATACTCAATATATTTTTCATTATTTAAATTACACCATTTACATCTATGCATATTTTTCTCCTTCTTTTATTATATCAAAAAAAGAGGTAAAGCACCTCTGTTTTAGTTATTATATTTACCTTTTTATAATATTTTTTTAAATTATTTATCATTAGTAATATCACCATCACCAGTTACAGGTATAGTTTCACCTAAATATTTTGGTTTAGGTTTTATTATCACTTTAAAGAAATCTTTTATTCTAGCTATTACTTCTCTTACTTCTCTTAATGCATCTCCATAATACTCTTTAGGTTCTGCTTTTACACCATATGCTTCTAATCCTAGTTTATCCGCAATATATAATGCCCTGTATAAATGATACTCTTGAGATACGATAACTATCTTTTTTGCTTTAAATATTTCTTTAGTTCTATAGATACTATCGTAAGTAGAAAATCCAGCATGATCCATAAATATATCACTAGAGGAAACATTGTTTTCGATTAGGAATTCTTTCATAATATTTACTTCATCGTAGTCTTTTCGTCCATGGTCTCCGCTTACAATTATTTTACTTGATACATTATTGTTATATAGTTCTAATCCTTTTTGTAATCTATCTTCAAGCATAAGACTTGGTCTATTATTTCTTACTCCTGCTCCAAGAATAAGAATACAATCGATATTATCAAGATTAGTATAATCATCTATTATTATTTTTTTAGTAGATAACTTTACATATATATTTGTGCTTAATAACGTGACTATTATTAGTAACATAATTATTATAATATATTTAATTATTTTCTTTTTCATTAAACTCTCCTTATATCATCATTATATCATTATTTTATTATTAATACTAGATATTTCTAGTAAAGGATAATGGAGGATTAACATGTTAATCCGGGAAGCGAAGCGGTTAAACCAAAAGAAAAAGTCCAAATAAATTGGACTTTATAATATTATCTCTTACTAAATTGTGGAGCTCTTCTTGCACCTTTAAGACCATATTTCTTTCTTTCTTTAACTCTTGGATCTCTAGTTACAAATCCATTAGCTTTAAGAATTCTTCTATATGAATCTTCGTTAGCAGCATTATCTTTATCATATTCTAATAATGCTCTTGTTATACCAAGTCTAATTGCTCCTGTCTGACCTGAAAATCCACCACCAGTAACATTAGCATCTACATCAAATGATTCTTCATTTTTAGTTACTACTAATGGTTGTTTAAGGTCCATTACTAATACTTCAAATGGCATGTATTCATTTACATCTTTACCATTTACAGTAATTTTACCAGTACCTGGAGTTAAAGTAACTCTAGCTATAGCACCTTTTCTTCTACCTGTGCCATAAAAACTTCTTTTTTCTTTAGTTTTAGCCATTATTTATTTCCTCCTAGTTCTAGTTTTTTAGGTTGTTGAGCTGTATGTGGATGCTCTTCTCCAGCATATACAAATAATTTCTTATACATACTTCTTCCTAATCTATTATGTGGAAGCATTCCTTCAACAGCTCTTTCCATCATTTCTACTGGATATTTTTCTTTCATTTCTTTAGCAGTTCTTTCTCTTAAACCACCAACATATCTTGAGTGATCATAATACATCTTGTCTTCTAACTTATTACCTGTTAACAATACTTTATCAGCATTAACGATAATAACATAATCTCCGCAGTCAACATGAGGTGTATATGTTACTTTATGTTTACCTCTTAAAAGGACTGCTGCTTTACTAGCTACTCTACCAAGAGGCATATCTTTTGCATCAATAACATACCAATCTCTAGTAACTGTTTCTTTACTTTGCATAAATGTGCTTTTCATTTTATTCTCCTTCATATTTTTTATATTAGTTCTTTCTATTTAAATGGTCCCAATATCTAAATAGTCCAAACCCATGTACCGACTATGATTTTACTATTATTTTATGTTTTTGTCAACAATTTAGGCTATTTTTCTTTAAAAATTACTCTTTATCATATTCTTTTAAGAATTCAATAAACTCTTTAGCAACATTATCTGGAAGTATTTCTTTTAAATCTTCAAGAGTAGCACTTTTCATATTAGATATTGTCTTATATTTTTTAAGTAGTTTCTTTTTACGTACTTCTCCTATTCCATCGATATTATCTAAGATAGAAGATAAGGCTCCTTTACTTCTTAAATTACGGTGATAACTTATCGTAAAATTATGGACTTCATCTTGCATCTTTGTAAGTAAAAGAAATAAACTACTCTTTTTTTCAATTGGTATTTCTTCAAGAGGATCTAATCCTAAGAGCATATTCGTACTATGTTTATCATCTTTTTTAAGTCCTGCGACTGGAATATTAAGTCCTAAAGAAGATATTACTTCTCTTGCTACATGAATTTGTCCTACTCCACCATCTACTATTATTAAATCCGGTTTCTCTAAATTATCTTTTAATACTCTAAAATACCTTCGATAGATTACTTCTTTCATAGTACCATAATCATCATTAACATCATTGGTTATTTTAAACTTACGATAATCATTTTTAGAGGGTCTACCTAAGACAAAGACTACCATACCTGATACATTAAAGTTACCAAATAAATTGGAGTTATCAAATAGTTCTATTCGATTAGCACTATCTAGATGTAATTTCTCTTTTAATTCTTCTAGAGCAGCATTTATTTTATCATCATCATTTTTAATATAAGTCATCTGCTCTTCAAAATAAATTCTAGCATTATCAAAAGCTAAATCTAAGATTCTTTTTTTATCTCCTTTTATTGGAGTAAAGAATTTATATTTAAATATTTCGGTAAATGAATTGGTATCAATGATATCTGGTACTAATACTTCTTTAGGATTAGATACATTCTTACTATAGAAGTTAGTTAAATAACTAGATAATTCTTCTTCAGGAGTACTTATCATAGGAAAGATATTTCTTGTCCTATCTAAAAGTTTTCCACCTCTTATAAAGAGAATTTGAATACTTATATAATTATCTTTAGTATAGTATCCTACGACATCGGTATTTACTGATTCATCTAAATCTACTTTTTGCTTTTCCGTAGTAATATTTATATAATCTAATAAATCTTTATATTCTAAAGCTTTCTCATATTCCATATTTTCTGAATAGATATTCATTTTTTCTTTTAATCTATCTGTTAATACTTTAGTATTTCCATTTAAAAAAGATACTATTTCACTCTTCATATTATCTATTTCTTCTTTAGGTATATCTTTCTCACAATAACCTAGGCACTGCCCTATATGATAATATAAACATACTTTCTTTTCATAGGCATTACATTTTCTAAGTGGATATATTCTATTTAGAATTTCTACAACTTTTTTAGCAGCGGTCACATTAGGATATGGTCCAAATAAATTATTCTTTATTTTTCTTACATTTATTTTTCTTATAATTCTTAATCTTGGTACTTTCTCATCTGTTAATTCGATATAAGGATAGCTTTTATCATCTCGATATAAAATATTATATTTAGGATTATATTTTTTTATTAAGTTTATTTCTAGTAATAAGCTTTCCATTTCGGTATTAGTTACAATATATTCAAAATAAGCTATTTCTTTTACTAGCATCATTGTTTTACCAGTATGCTCTCTTTGAAAATAAGAACTTAATCTATTCTTTAGATTCTTACTCTTCCCAACATATATTACAATACCTTCTTTATTATGCATTAAATAACATCCTGGTAAATGTGGTACTAGTGATAATTCTTCTTTAAACATTAGAACCTCCTTATATAAGAAAAAACCCTTTAAGGGTTGTATTTCTTTAATGGCGGAGTAGGAGAGATTTGAACTCTCGCAGCAGTTACCCACTCTACACCCTTAGCAGGGGCGCCTCTTCAGCCTCTTGAGTACTACTCCACGTGCTTCATATATAATGATATATTATTTTACTTTAAAAGTCAACTAATTTTAACTATTTTTATATCATCTCTAGCCTTATATAACTCTAACATTTTTAGTACTGCACTTCTTATTTCTTCGTTATTTTCGCTACACTCTATTTTTTTATCATATTCGTTTATTTTACCTATTATTTCTTCATTATTAAGTAAATACTTTTTTATACTAAGTTCTTTATTATATATTTTTTCTATCTTCTTTATATTATCTTTATTCTTAGTGATACCTATTACTGCATTATACTTACCATCATCTTCATAATAGATATAACTACTTAAACTGGCCGCTTTTAAACTTTCATAATCATCATAAGAAGAATCTTCAAGTAAATATATAATATTTGAAGATAATGTATTACTCGCCTTTTCTTCATAAATACTAAAGAGCAATCTACCACATACCGCTCCACATATAACTGATAAAAAAATAGGCATAAATATCTTCTTTAATCTTTCTTTCATATTATCACCAAAGATATTATATACCTATATTTTTAAATTATTTGTCGAATTATATGTTATTTATTATAAACTATAATATTTGCTTCAAATGGTTCTTTAGAAAATTTATTATCAGCGGTTATTTTAATTAAAACATAATCTTCACTTTTACTACTACTGATAGTATAATTATAAAGGTTTTTATTTATATTTTTACTATAATCTCCATATTGGATTTTATAATCAACTCCATCCCTATTCATTATTTTAATTATGCTAGTAGTACTATTATTAAAAGTTATATTACAATATAAACTATTACAGCTTATATTTGTTATAATCCCGTTATTTTTCATATCCTCTTCAAGATGCTCTTTTATGTTTTTTATTATTAATGTTTTATCAGTAATTATTTCTGTATCAACATATGCATCATCGGTTATATTAACTAATTTGACTGTTATTTCCATAAGAAATACTGCTATTGTAATAGCCACCACTGAAGCTAGAATTACTTCAACTGCTAAATATCCTTTATTATTAAGCCTCATTTCCATCACCTACTTTTAGTGTATAATAATATAAGTCATCATTAGTATTTTTTTGAAGCTTGACAATTATTAAATAACTAAACTCATTAAATTCAATTTTATCTTCTAGATAATCAATATAATTTTTAAAAGATTGTGTGCCACTATCTAGCGAATTTTTTAGTGTTTCTAAAATAGCTTTATCAGATTTTACATAATATGCTTCAATAGATGTATTAACCTCATTTTTATAGAATTGGATAAATTTATTATTTTCAATTTTTTGGTAGTTATTCACATTATTGTAAGAATTATCTAAAACATCATTTATTGCCATGGCAGCGTACATTGCATCAATATCATAATACTTATTCCTTGTATCATAAGCACTCGATATTTTACTTAATGAAATATATAAAATTATCAATACTGTTGATACTACAGAGGCAACAATAACTACTTCCGCTAGCATAAATCCTTTTTTATTCATTTTCATTTTTTATCACCTTTTTGTTGATATTTTACTAAATATATTATATAATAATTATAGAATAAAATCTAGTCTTTTTTTAAAAGAATGGAAAGAGGGATATTATGCAAAATGGGAGTACTGCAGCTAATAGTGTGCAGAATGTTAATAACAATTTAAATAATAATAGTCAGGTTAATAATCAGAGCAGTACTCTAATGAGTATGGATAATAATCTAGGCAAAGTTCAAACCATTGAAAATCAAATGCAAAGCGATCAGCAGCAAATGAAAACTATTCAAAAAGAAATGAAGACTATTCAAGACAGAATGCAAATTAATCAGAATAAAGTTCAGACTATTCAAAGTCAAATGCAAAATGAACAAAACAAGATGCTGATTATTCAAAACCAAATGCAAAATGGGCACAACCAAATACAAACTATTCAAAACCAAATGCAAAATGATCAAAGT
Source organism: uncultured Caryophanales bacterium (assembly GCA_947164795.1). Taxonomy (GTDB): domain Bacteria; phylum Bacillota_I; class Bacilli_A; order RF39; family UBA660; genus CAG-302. The sequence goes on from CAMUXV010000006.1 coordinate 18,199, forward strand.
CAGATAAAGACTATTAAAGATAAAATGCAAAATAATCAGAATCAGATGCAAACCATTCAAAACCAAATACAAAATGATCAAAGCCAAATACAAGATATTAAAAATAAAATGCTTACTATTCAAAATCGAATGCAGATTAATCAAAAGATAATGCAAGATGAGCAAGAACAAATATCAAAAAAAGAAAAACCAGTACAAGATAGTCAAAATAAAGTACAAAGCGATAAGAAAATGACACAACAGGGAGATAATAAAACGCTGCTAAATAATTCAAATGAAAAGCAGAGTACACCGAAACAGACGTTGGGCGATCAAAAAGTATCACAAGATCTTCATAATATTAGTAACATGCATCAAGATAAAAATTTAAATAATTCTAACAACAAATTAAACATGTTACAAAATCATAACAGTGATTTTTCGAGAATGCCTATTGTAGATATTGTTAATTCAATTATATTAACAGGAGTAAATGCTGGAGCAAGTGATATTCATTTGGATCCCACCGATGAAGGCATAACTGTTAGAATTAGAATTGATGGTTTATTAAGAGATTATTTCAAACTTCCTAGAGACATAAAACAAAATGTCATAACGAGAGTTAAAATAATGGCTGGTATGAATATTACTGAAACAAGATTACCTCAAGATGGTGCTATAAAAGATACCTTAAAAGGAAAAAATTTGGATTTGCGTGTTTCTTCTTTACCTACTAAAAGAGGAGAAAAAATAGTTATAAGAATTATGGATTACTCCATGAGCTTGAAAGGTATTGAATATTTATATTTTAGTGAAACAAATTATAACAAAGTATTAAAAATGCTTTCTACTCCTAATGGAATTATATTAGTTACTGGTGCTACTGGTACTGGTAAATCTACTACTTTATATTCTTTCTTACAAAAATTAAATGTTGAAGGAAGTAACTTAATAACAGTAGAAGATCCAGTAGAAATGGATATTGAAGGTGTTAATCAGGTACAAGTTAATAGCGAAATTGGATTGGATTTTGCTACTGTACTTCGTAGTATTTTAAGACAAGACCCCAATGTTATTATGATTGGTGAGATAAGAGATTCTGAAACTGCTCAAATAGCAGTTAGAGCATCTATTACAGGACACTTAGTATTATCTACGATACACACCAATAATTCTCTTAATACTATTGAAAGACTTCTTGATATGGATGTTGAGAGATACTTACTTGCCTCTGCTTTAGAGGGAATTGTTTCACAGAAACTTGCCAGAATGCTTTGTAGCAAATGTAAAGTTAAAAGACAAGTTACTGAAGCTGAGAGAAATTTATTTAAATCTGTTTTGGGTCAAGATATTAATGAAATATATGTCGCTAATTCTTCAGGATGCCCACATTGCAGTCATGGTTATAAAGGTAGAATTGCTGTTCAAGAAGTTCTTCTTATTAATCAGGATATTAGGGACGCAATAAGTGCAGGAATAAGAAAAGATGATTTAAGAAAATTAGTATATAACAAAGATGTAATAACTATGCTTCAAGATGGTTTATTTAAGGTAGTGGCAGGATTTACCACTACTGATGAAATACTTAAACTAATTGAAGTTGATGATGCAGATTTTGGTGTAAAATAAAAAGTGTAAGAAGTATTGCACTTTTTTTAATTTAATATTTTATCTTTATAATAAGATACTGGCTTAAATGTTATTCTGTGATATCTAGTTATTCCATACTTTTTAATTGCTTCAATGTGTTTTTTTGTTCCATATCCCTTATTATTTTTTAAATCATACATAGGATATTTTTCATCTAATTCATACATCATTTTATCTCGTGTTACTTTTGCTATTACAGAAGCTGCCGCTATAGAAATCGATTTAGCATCACCCTTAATAATACTAGTAGTGGGAATATCAATATCTAATGGCATGGCATCTATTAAGACATGATCTAATTTTATATTAGTATTTTTTATTGCCTCTTTCATTGCTATCTTTGTAGCTTCATAGATATTTATCTCATCTATTTTCTTTTCATCTACTATACCTACTCCAATAGCTATAGCGCTTTCTTTTATTATATCATAGAATAAATCTCTCTTTTTTTCTGATAATTTTTTAGAATCAGTAAGACCTTCTAAGACAAAGTCTTTAGGTAATACAACACAAGCTGCAACTACACTTCCTATTAGGGGACCTCTTCCTACTTCATCTACTCCCCCTATTAGACTTAACCCTTTTTTATAGAGTTCCTTTTCATATTTATATAAATCTTCCATTAGTTAATTTTTCCTTTAATATTATTAATTCTATTTTGATTATTAAAATTATTCATGCTATTCATATTCCTTTGAAGATTACTAACTTGCTCATTAGGTGTTAGAGGTTTTGGTAATTTTTTTTCCTCTAAAGGAGTCTTAACATTAAACATCTTATCTATAAATTTTTTTTCTTTTTCTCTTGCTTCCTTTACATCGTCATTATGATTAGCTTTCCATGTTCTATCAAATACCTTTGTTAAATCTTCTAATTTATTATATATTTTCATAAATATATACCTTCTTTCTATTTAATTGTATCATATTAATTAAAAAAAAACTATTAATTAATACATTCCAAGTATCTTTTTAATAGTTTCATTACTTAAACTAGCAAGATGCCAATTACCATTAGAATCTTTATTTACCTCAAAATCAATTGTGTATAGCACTTGTTCTTTTACTTGTTCCAATGCTGACAATTTTGCATTGTTATAATCTTCTACTGTATAATTATCCTTTTGATGATAAGAAGAAGACACTTCATTAATAGCTTTTTTATAATCTAATACTTCTATTTCTACCGTAATTGTAGCACTATTACCATCATATCTTTCATCTTTAACTTCGTATGATAAATTTTTATATTGTTTTTCAATTAAGTCTCTATACCTTTCTGCTTGAGTACCAGTAAGTGTTTCTTCGCTAACCACATCGTCTATACCTTTCTTAATATCTCTATCTAATGTTTGATATTTTGATAATAGATCTTCTACCTTTGATGTTGGACTATTTGATAAAGAGCAACCTACTAGTAATAGTAAAAATGTAAATACTAATATTATTTTTTTCATTTCATCACCATTTATATTTTTACTAATAAATAGAAAATTATACTAGAAATCGTATGTATTAATTGTTTCAATCACTTTACTTTGACTATATCCCTGTGTTAACAAATGATTATATACCTTATTCTTTAAATTAATACCAGAATATTTTTTATTATTCTTTATATCTTTATCTATTATTTTTTTTATTCTTTCTCTAAGAAAATTACTGTCTATATTATTAATGTTTTCTTCTATAATATTATTATCTATACCAAGTCTTTCTAATTCTTTTCTTAGTTTATAATCACCTATCGTGGTAAAATTCAACTTATCTTTGATATATGCTTTTGCAAATTTTTCATCATCTAAATACTTATTTTTAATTAACTTATCACATACTCTATTTATTATATTTATATCTTCTTCCTTTTTTAATAGATATTCTTTTATTTCTTTTATACTTCTTAATCTAATAGAAATATATTTTATAGCTATTTGATATAATTCAAATACCTTATTATCTATATTTAATTTATTATATAATTCTTTTTCTATTTCTTTTTTTAATAAGAGCTCATTTTCAGTAATAACATTTTCTTTTAATTGTATTATTTTTTCATTTTCTGAATATTTATTATATTTTTCTTTTTTTATTTTTTCATATTTAACTATTTTCATTATATTATGCCTCCTTGCAAAAAAAAGGAAAGTATTAATTATAAATTCTACTTTCCGCAAAAATAGCTGCTTTTTGTTCCAACATAACGTTCGATACGCTTTGTTCTATTTCAGGAAGAGCCCTCTTATCTATATTAGATAGAATTACTACCTCCTTAACAGTATCGATTAACACTTTTCCCCAAATAATACCCTCTTTTATTGTTAGGTCATTAAACATATCTATTGTAATAGATTTATAAAAATATCCAAATACTAATCTTTTTGTAATAACAAGTATTCTTTTATTTGTAAGTACTACAATATTCGTATTAGCAAATTCATGACTACTATAGTTTTTTTGTGCTACAAATACATATTTTATTTCTTCATCTGTACCAATAAATTTTGCTGCTGCTTTAGAATGTGCTCTTAATCTAAATGAAATTGTTAATGGGTACTTTCTCTTAAATTCTTTTACTTTTTTATAAATAATCTCATATTGACTTAAAGTTTTTTTACTGGTAGTTTCATTGTGTTCATCACTATGAATATTATTATTTTGACTATAATTATTACTGTTCATGTTGTTATTTAAATCTTCGTTGATATTTGCATTATAATTATTTCTGTTTGCATCATTATTCATATTATTGCTACTATATAAGTTATTTGCTTCATACCCACTATCACTTGTATTACTCATACCATTATCAAAATTATTGGTATTATTTGCATCATTCATGCTATTATTAAAACCATTGGTATTATTGGTATTATTATTCATTATTCTCCCACCTTAATATTCTCTTTAACAAAATCAACAAATGTATCTTTTTCAACATAACCACTGATAGAATCAACTATATTTTCACCATACATAAATAATGTTGTAGGTGTACCCCATTTATTTCTCTTCAAATACTTATTAGTAGATGATAATTCTTCACTTTCTTCTTCAGTTAAATTAGTTAAATTTATATAATAGAATGGTAACTTATATTCATTAGCTACTTCCTCTACTACTGGTTCATACATTTCACAGTATCCACATCCATCTCTTACGATTACTACTAAGAAAATTTCATTATTATTAACTTTCTCCTTATATTGATCATAAGTAATTTCAGTAAATCCTGCTTCACCAGTTAAAGCTACTGGCAATTCGATATCTAATTTTTCTTTCTTAGGTGATGTAAGAACAAGACCTACCACTAAAAGAACTGCTACTAAAAGAATTAGAATTATATCTTTTTGTTTAGAAGTTAAACTAAAAGATTTTTTTTCTTTATTAACTTTCTCTTCTACCTTTTTAGTTTCCTTTACTTCAGTAACTTTAATTTCTTCCTTCTTAATATTATTCTTTTTTACTTCTTTATTATTATTTCCCTTTCCATTATTTTTGTTATTCTTTTTGTTTTTTGAATTATTTGCCATAATTAATATACCTCCTAGAAATAAGTTTACACTTAAATATCAAAAAAAGCAAGTATTTATCTTGCATTTTTTAAATTCATAACAATTTAATATTACTATCCATAAATAAAATGCAGCCCTGCCGCCCAATGAACCATAAGGTTCTTCGGTCGGTATCAGTACTGCTTTAATTTCTTATTTCTGCTTTACCCTTCAAGAGCCCCATCCGAGGCGTGCTTAAGCGCACTCCGGATGGTTATTAAAGTTTCTTCTTTATCCTCTTATCTCTATCCCAAAACGAATGGATTGGATTGACTACCATTTCCTTCGGAAATGGATACGCCTGATTTAAGGAAGACTGCAGGACGGACAGCATGGCCATCGTTAGCACCGACATTGCTCAAAGAACCAGCGCCAAACACAGAGAACACATAGTAAGCATAGTCCGAATTAGCGCGCGGAGAAAGAGTCCATCCCACGTGTGTCATTAACCAGTCAGTATTATTGCAAGATGGGTCAGTATAGTAATTATCCATTGTTTGATTACACTGGGATAAATCGGCTGCGTATCCATAGTCGGATGCATTTATTAATCCTACTTTCCCATTCCAGATTGATGCTCTTGTTACTTCATCATTACAATATGGACCATAATTACCAGTTGAAGAACATATTTTGCCTATGTTTCCTCTTTCGGCATTATACTGAGTATTTACATACGATGCATCATTATCATAAGCACCAGTATACCATACAGCAGTATCTATCATATTTTGAACATTAGTTGATAAACCAGAGTCAGTAAAATCACATTCATTAAAGTTATTCGACCCACTATCATAGCATAAACCACTTTCTTTATTCCAATACAAACTATTATTTACTGAATCACTATCATATCCAGGATTAAGAAGTCTCATTAGATCAGCTCCTTCATAAGATCCTGATGGACCCCACTGATTTATTCCGTATCCTTCGTTTATAGAAGAATCCGATGTATCCCAAGAGTAATACCCAATAGAATCATTTCGAATTAGTTTTAATCTTCCACCAAATACGCCAATAATACGGTATAAGATAGGTTGCTCTCCGCATATTTCATCTATTGATGATACTCCAGCACTAGCCAGTATTGAAGGCATTGCTGCTTCACATTGAGCAGCACTTGTAAATGTTTGACCTACTAAGCTTCCTATTGTTGCATAATTAGTGGAACAATCGGCATTATCATAGCACTGCTGGGAGTTTTCAAACATACCTTTAAACATATCCCATTTTTGCCATGGTTTTGTATTTACATCTCCAATATCAACATAGTTATTAGGATTAGATCCATAGAAACGGATATCTCCTCCATTTATATCTGTAGACATACTAGCATGTCTGTCATTCATTAATCCTACACTAGGTGCTAAATTATATGTAATACCATTAACAGTAGCAGTACTCTTATTTGCTTCAGTATATAAATTTCTTATATATTCTGCCGCATTTACTGGTGGTGTTGTATCTTCTTGTGATACTACTTCTGCTCTTATTTCTCCTATGTAAGATGCTCCTACATAGTTTGGATCTGTTGTAATTGGTCCATTTATCCAGATATATACTCGATATTTTATTCCTCCAGTAGTAGATGATACAAAGATATTATCTTGTAATAATATATCTCCTTCGGTAGTAATAGGTCCATCTTTAATAAATGTTTCTGTACTATTTTCTACTTTTACTAATGTATAATATAATCCTCCTGTTAATAATATATCATCTGTGCTTACATTAGTAGTTAAATATAATTTACCTAGTCCTGATACATTAGTACATCTAGGATCTAGTGATAATCCTACTTCTGCATACTGTGGATTTTGTACTACCTGATTTAAATTATCTCTATTATAATTAGTCATAAATTTTAGCATAGCAGGATTTTCTACTGTTCCTAAATCTTTTCTATAATATACTACATCAAAGCATTCTGTTGATCCTGCAATTATGATGTTATTGCTTCTCCAAGTTAGCCATGCATAAGTAGCTCCTGCTACTAAAGCAATAAAGCCAAATATTCCAAGTAGTGATCCTATCGTTTTTGATTTTTTTCTACTTTCTTCCATATTTTTATTACCTACTTTCTATATAGATGATAACATAAAAACATATTAAAAACAAGTACATAGAAAAATTTTTGAATTTTTTTAAAAAAGTAGTTGACAAATATGTCAAGTTAGATTATTATATTAATCACCAGTTCGATATTTAGGCGAATTGGTGCTAGTATCACACTAGCCAACCCCTTTTTATTCTTTTTGAGAGACTGTTCCTTAGGGGGTCAGTCTCTAATTTTTTTACTATTAACTTTTATGTTAATAGTTTTTTTATATCTTATTGACTACTAATTAAATTGTGATTATAATATATAATTACAAAATGGAGAACAGAAAGGAGATATGATAAAAAAATATATTTTTTATATGTTTTTATTGCTTAATATATATTAAAAAGGGAGGATTTTAAATGAATGAAGTTGAAGTAATAGATGATATTAATATAAAAGATAAAATATACCAAGTAAGAGGAAAATTAGTTATATTAGATAGTGATTTAGGTAAATTATATAAATGTACTAATGGGACTAAGGATATTAATAAGGCGGTAAAAAGAAATAAAGAGAGATTCCCAGAAGAATTTTGCTTTCAGTTAACGAAAGAAGAATACCATGAAATTCTAAGGTTCCAATCTGGAACCTTAGAATTTAAACAAGGAAAGTATAGTAAATATCTTCCTTATGCCTTTACTGAATCTGGAGTAGCTATGTTATCTGGAATTTTACATACAGAAATAGCTATTAACACAAGCATACTAATCATGAAAGTTTTCGTAACTATGAAGAATTATTTATCTAATAGTTTGTTAGAGCAAAACTTTTATAGGAATATGTTATTAGATCACGATGATAGAATTAAGATATTGGAAAATAATTTTAATAATAAATCTTTTAGTAATGAAATATTTTTTGAAGGTCAAATATATGATGCCTACTCACTACTTTTAGATATACTTAACAGTTCAAAAGAAAGTATAATTATAATAGATAATTTTGCCAATAAAAAATTATTTGATTTACTATCTAAAACTAATAAAGTTGTAACTGTTTATAGTAAGATTTTTGATAAAGAGTTAATAGATAAATATAATAAACAGTATAATAACGTTACTTTAATATATAATGATAGTTATCACGATAGATTTATAATTATAGATAAGAGAATATTATATCACTGTGGTGCTTCGTTTAAGGATTTAGGCAAAAAATGTTTTTGCATTAGTAAAATAGACAATATAGAAATGGTTAATGAAATAATTAGTAAATTATAATAATAAAAGTTCCATATTAATCATGGAACTTTTTTATATTAACAACTTATTTAGTTTGATAGTTTGAACCGCTAAGTTGGTTTTCTCCTAATTTAACTAATCTCTTAGTAATTTCTCCACCAACTGAACCGTTAGCTCTAGAAGTTGCATCTGGTCCTAAATTAACACCAAATTCGTTAGCTATTTCATATTTCATTCTTTCGATAGCTTGTTTTGCTCCTGGAACTACCATTTTGTTATTTGAACTGTTATTACTCATTTCGTTTCACCTCCTACACTAATAGGTTGTGAAATTAATGAATTTTAATACTCTTTATTGAATGGTAATTTTTTCTATATATCAAACTTCTTTTCTTCTTTTTTTATCTTAATTATTTCTCTATTATTTACAGCTTCTTCGATTAACTTTTCATAATCAAAACTTTGTTCATACTCTATTGCTTTATTTATGTCTGGGTTTATTACTGGATGTTTAGGTAAGAATATTGTACAACAATCTTCATATGGAAGAATAGATATTTCATATGTATCTATTTTTCTAGCAATATCTATTATTTCTAATTTATCTAGGCATGCTACTGGTCTTATTACTGGTACATTTGTAACAGAATTTATTACTTTCATACTAGTTAGTGTTTGACTTGCTACTTGTCCTACTGATTCTCCATTTATTAAACATAATAGATTATTTTTTTCCATTATTTTATTTGCTATTCGATACATCATTCTTCGCATTATGGTTATCATATATGTAGGGTCGATATTTTTATAAATCGCCTCTTGAATATCTGTAAATCTTACAATATGTAATGTAATATTTGCATCATATTTCGTAAGTTTCTCTACTAATGTTTTTACTTTGTTTTTAGCCATCTCACTAGTATGTGGTGGCGACTCAAAATAAACACACTCCAGTCTGATTCCCCTTTTCATAGCAAGATAACCTGCTACTGGGGAATCAATTCCTCCTGATAACATTAGAAGTCCATGGCCTGCTACTCCGACAGGATAACCGCCAGAGGCTTTTATTTCTTTTTCATATATATAAGTATAATCTTCTCTTATTTCAATTTTTAATAAATACTCGGGATTATGAACATCTACTTTAATATTATCGATTTTTTTTAAAAGTAGTGCTCCTATTCTTCTACTAAAATCCATACTAGGAATAGCAAATGTTTTATCTGCTCTATCTGTTTCAACTTTAAATGTTTTAAATTCTATATTTTTAGCAATATCCAATACTTTAGATTCTATTTCTTCAGTATTAGTATTTACTCTATTTGCTATTACTATACTATGAATACCAAAGATATTTTTTAATATAGAAACTATTTCATCAATATTATCATCAGTCTCTATAAACATTCTAACTCTATTTTTTATTATTCTAACATTATATCCATCTAATGCTTTTTTTATATTATTATATAGAATATTTATAAAGAGATTTCTATTACCACTTTTAGTAGTTAATTCTCCATATTTTATTAATATTATTTTCATTTATATCAATCCATTTCTATGATGCATTATTGCATTCGGTACTATTATCTTTAAATTCATATTTATTAGATACATATTTTACACAGCATGTATTATCACATATATCTTCTATTTCTACTCCAGGTATATCTTGATCAGATATTAGTGTTGAAACTAATACGCCATTTGTTTTATCGGCAGTACTATGTCTATCGAAGTATAGATCCGCTGCTGATGTAATAAGCTGTATCTTTGACTCTTTTTGTTTATTTTTACTTCTTTCTATTGATGAAGTAATATTAGGAAGAGCTATTCCCATTATAATTACTAGTATAGCTATTACTGCCATTAATTCTATTAAAGTAAAACCTTTTCTATTTAATCTTTTCATTCTTCTCACCTACTTTAAGTATAAAATATTTTTATTATTAATACAATACTATTTTATTTTTTCTTTTAATTTACTTAGGATATTTATAGCATCAATTGGTGTTATATTTAATATGTCTATTTTCTTTAGTTCTTCTTCTACTACACTTTTATGTTCTTCAAAGTTAAGAGGAAGCGTTGTCTGAATATAGACATCTTTTTTCTTTTCTTTTGATTCATATGTTTTTAAGATAGAGTCTGCTCTATCTATTACAGAAGAAGGTAGTCCTGCTAGTTTAGCAACATTTATTCCATAACTTTTATCGACACATCCATCTTTAACTTTATGAAGAAAAGTAATATTTCCATCTTCTTCCACTGCTGATACATGTTTGTTTTTTAAATTTTTAAGCGTTTTTTCCATATCAGTTAATTCATGATAATGGGTTGAAAATAATGTCTTACATTTAATATTATTTGCAATGTATTCTAGAATAGCTTCTGCTAGACTCATACCATCAAACGTAGCAGTACCACGTCCTAATTCATCAAATAGTATCAAGCTATTTTTAGTGGCAAACTTAATAGCCCGAGATGCTTCTTTCATCTCTACCATAAAAGTAGATTCTCCACTTACTAAATCATCCGAAGCTCCGATCCTAGTAAATATTTTATCAAAGATAGGAAGAGTTGCCTCCCCGGCAGGTACAAAGCATCCTATTTGAGCCATAATCGATATGATACCAAGTTGTCTCATATATGTCGACTTACCAGCCATATTAGGCCCAGTTATTAATAATATATCAGTACTTTTATCCATTACGATATCATTTGGTACATATTCATCACCTTTTAATACTTTTTCGACGACAGGGTGTCTAGACTCTAGTATATTTATTTCATTGGTGCTAGTAATAATAGGTCTTACATAGTTATATTTTTCACTAACTAAAGCAAATGATTCTAGTACATCTACTTCGCTTATTACTTTAGCTATCTTTTGCAGATTACTAATATACTCTTTACATTTATCTCTAACAGAAGTAAATAAATCATACTCTAAATTTATTATTTTATCTTCCGCCGATAGTATTAAATCTTCTTTTTCTTTAAGTAAAGGCGTAATAAATCTTTCACAATTAGCAAGTGTTTGTTTTCTAATATAACCCATGTCATCTGTTATTAAGTTTAGATTTCCTTTAGACACTTCAATAAAGTAACCAAATACTTTATTAAATCCTACTTTTAGATTCTTAATACCAGTTCTTTCTCTTTCTTCTACTTCAAATTTACTAATAAAGTCTTTACCACCTTTACTTAGAGATTTTAGTTCATCTAATTCACTAGAATATCCTTCTTTGATTAAATACCCTTCTTTTAAACTATTAGGTGGTTCTTCATATATTGATTTTTCTAGTAGATTATATAAATCATCTAATGTTTCAATAGTATCATAGTATTTTATCTTCGATAGTTTTTCTTTAATACTAGGAAGTACTTTTAATGATGATTTTAACTGTAGTAAATCTTTCGCAGAAGCACTACCAAAGCTAATTCTTCCGCATAATCTTTCTAAATCATATACTTCATATAAATCATTACGAAGTTCTTCAGCAGTTATAAAGTCTTCGAGTAAATTAGTTACAATATTATATCTTTTATTTATTTCAGTTATATCTAGTAAAGGATTTTCTATAAAAGATTTAAGTCTTCTACTACCCATCGCAGTCTTAGTATTATCAAGTAGCCAAAGTAGAGAATATGTTCTTTCTTTAGTTCTTAAGTTTTCGGTTAATTCTAAGTTTCTTTTCGTATGAATATCCATTTCCATAAAGTCATTTTTCTTGATTATTTTTACTTTTTGGAAATGAGATAAATTTCTTTTCTGATCTATATTTAAGTAATACAATAAATACTTAATAGATTTAACTATTCTTTCATCAGTAATATCTTCATAGATATTAGTATACTCACTTTCTAATAAATTATCATTATATGATATAGGAACTTTGTTATCTTTTAGACTAGATATTAATACTTTATCAGTATAAGTATTAGTTACTAATTCCTTTATTTCTAAAGATAATACTTTATATATAATATCAGTATTATTTTTCTCTAGTATTTCCGAATATATTTCCCCAGTAGTAATATCTGAGTATGTAAGCACTACGCCATATTCAAAATCATATAAAAATCCTATATAATTATTTTCTTTTTCATTTAACGAATTAGCATTAATAATTGTTCCAGAAGATATTATCTCCGTAATATCTCTTTTTACTATTCCTTTAGCAAACTTGGGATCTTCCAACTGCTCACAGATAGCTACTTTAAATCCCTTTTTTATTAATTTATCAATATATACTTCAGCAGCATGATGTGGTATTCCACACATTGGTACTCTTTCTTCTAATCCTGCACTTTTTCCAGTTAGAGTAAGTTCTAGAGCATGAGATACAACTTCAGCATCTTCAAAAAACATTTCATAGAAGTCTCCTAATCTATATAGTATTATTGTATCTTCATACTTATCCTTAAGTTCTACATAATGTCTCATCATTGGTGATAATTTATCTCTATTTACATCATTTCTTTTCATACTACTAACCTTCTTTTTTCTTTTATATTATAACATTTTAGGTAATTATTGTAAATTATTATTTTTGTAAAATTATCTATTAAAAAAATTAAAGAATTGATATGAACTACTCAAGTTTTATTCAACAACATTAAACATTGATATGCAGATTTAAATCCTCTTCTGTTGGTAATTTTTGTAATATATCTTTAGGGATATATTTATTAAGTTCATATGAAGATATTCCAATGGGTACATTTGTGCTTTTTAATGACCATTTTGCAGTTAATCTATCTTTACTTTTACATAGCAAAAGTCCTATTGTTTGATTATCAGTTTCTTTTTTTAAAGTTTCATTTACCGCGGTTACATAGAATCCTAGTTGACCAATGTATTCTGGCTTAAATTCAGTTGTTTTGAGTTCTATAACAATATAACATCTTAAATCTAAATGATAAAATAATAAATCTATATAATAATCATTATTTTCAGTGCTAATTTTATACTGATTACCTACAAATGAGAATCCTTTTCCTAATTCAATTAATACATCTTTAATTTTATTTATCATAGCTACTTCTAATTCCTTTTCCTTGTAATTTTCTTTTAATGTTAAAAAATCAAATATGTATGGATCTTTTATAGTATTATTTGCCAAATCGCTATTAATATCTGGTAAAGACATTTTAAAATTGTTTGAACTATTTCCTATTCTCAAATGAAAATTAGATTCTATTTGCATAACTAACATATCCCTACTCCAGCCATTCTTAATAGTAGCTTCTGCGTATATTTTTCTTATTTTATTATCTTTTATTTTACTCATTAATACAATATTATGTCTCCATGGAAGTTGTGCAACGATGCGTTGCACAAGTTCATCATCTTTATATTCAAGATAAAACTTCTTCATATATTTTAGATTTCTAACAGAAAATCCTTCAGTATTTGGAAATTCAAGTCTTAATTCGCGAGATATATCATCAATAAATTTATTACCATATTTATAGTTATCATTTAATATTTTACCCAACTTAAAATAAAGATTAATTAAACTTTTATTTGTTTCTATTGCAACTTTAATTTGAGTAGTTCTAATTTCATTTTTAATACTATTAATTATACTTCTAAAATCTTCTTTTGCTTTTTCTTCTAACATATTATTTTTCCTCCTTCTATAATCAAAAAGAGACACTTATCTTAAATAAGCATCTCCGCATCATGCATATTTCTATTTTGCCTCTAGAAATATACCTTATCGATCTGATTGTTATATAAATATCAGGCAACCTTTTTTATACAATTTAATTATACTAAAAAGATATTTGAATTTCAATATAAATATAGAAAAAATGGAGATTATCTTGATAGTATTTATTCTAATATTTCTTTAATTATAGTTCTCACTTCGTATATTCTTTTATTTAAAAAATCAGGATGATCTTTAAACCATTTAATGTTAAGTGGTGATGGATGAGGAAGTACTAATGTTAATTTACTATTTAAACAATTATCTTTAAATACTAAATCATTAAAATTATCATTAGGAAAGAATACTTTGGCTGATTTAGCTCCTATTAAAATATATATTCTATTATTAATATATTCTAATTCTTTCTTTATCCATTTTTCATAACATATTCTAGGAGGCATTCTATCATTACCATTTTTATCTTTACCTGGATAACAATGAGATAATGCTGCAATATAGAAGTTATCTGGATTATAAAATTCTTCATCTGTTATTTGATACCAGTCATATTTTAATTTTTTACCGCTTTGATCAGTAAATGGTTTTAATGATTCATGGACTGTCCTTGATGGTGCCTGACTAATTTGTACTATTTTAGAATTTGTATTTCCTATTACAACGGGATGAGGAGTAAAACCAAATTTGTTTTTACATATATCGCATTTTTTTAATTCTTTTATTAATTTATTAAATTCTTCTTCCATATTATTCTATTTCACTTTTATATATTTTAAATATCTCTAGCATTTCTTTTGCTATTCCTTTTTTATCTCCATATTCATTAACATTTTTAGTAAGTTCTTCTTCTACTTTATTTAAAGGAATATATGTTAATTTAAAATTGCCTTCTTTTTCTTCTTCTGTATAATTAGTATTATTTAAATTTGGTTTTTCATCAGTTTTAATTTCATAATAGTATATTTCTATTTTTCTGTTTTTACCTACTTCTGGCCAATCCTTATAATATCCAGACATTTTAATAAATGGTTCTATATTATTTACATTTAAATTAATACCGGTTTCCTCAAGTAATTCTCTGTTTACAGCAGTAATTAATTCTTCATTATCTTCGACATGACCTCCAGGAAATTGATATTCATTATGAGAATATCCTAGTAATATTTCACTATTCGAATTAATTAGTAATACTTTTACTCTTTTTACTATTTCAGTCATCTCTTCTTCTTTTAAATTATATTTATTTGTAATAATTTCTTTCATAATTCATCTTCTTTCTTATTATTATAAAAATAACTCTGTTAATAATATGTAATAATTAATAGTTTTATAATTAGGTTTAATATCTAGTTTTTTAAATAAATATTCTTCTGCCTCTTTAGACTCATAATTTCTTCTTAGTGATTTAACTAATATTGCTATATCATACCAATAATCAGCAATTCCTGAGTCTCCTAAATCAATAAATCCTGTTACTTTATCATTTTTAAAGAATATATTTGGCAAACTTAAATCACCATGCGATAAGCATAATTTTTCTTCATTTATTTTATTATCTACTAAATATTTATATAGGTTTTCTGTACTACCAAATCTTTTTTGATTTTCTTCATTCATATCTTCTTTAGTAACTAATTTATTATCAATATTATATTTAGCTACTGATAATTTTATATCTAAATTATTATATATTGGGCAGTTATTTATATCGTATTCTTGTAACATTTTTAAAGCATCTGCTGCTAAATCAATTACACGATGCATATCATCAAATATTTCATCGCAGCAGATCATATCTCCATCTAATTTTCTTGTTATTAATGTACTATATGCTCCATCGTAATTAAAATATATAACTTCTGGTACTGGTATTTTATTTTTTAAATAATTAAACATAAAATACTCTCTATCTAGTTTATTTCCTTTAGCTTGTTTTATATAGTAAATATCATTATCTTTAACTATTTCTCTAACACTATCTCCAGAACAACCAATATTAATATCGTTTACTGTAGCATTTTTTATAAATTCTTTTATATAAGTATTATCCATAGTTTCACCTTCTTCGTATTTATATTATCATAAGTGTGTAAGCTTATCAACCAATTATGAAAAAGAAGATAATTTTTAAGTTATCTCCTAACATTATTTTATTATAGGCATCTTTTTATCAAAAGTAACTTCATTATATCTTTCAATGCCTTGTTCATTACATAATTCTAAATATTTGTCATCCCAAGATAATCTATATGCATTATTAATATTTAGTCCAAGTTTATCTACCCATGTTTTTACTACTTCTTCTGGATTCTTAGTTAAACTTTTATTTTCTATTTCGACACATACTCCAAAAGGATATTCATCTAATGATACCTCAATATCTTCATTCTCATAAACAGTTCTATATCTTTCATAACTCTCTACTACTTCAAAGTGCATAACATTATTTATTATAAAGATAAAGTTATCTATATCTTCTGGATTAATTCTAACTTCTTTTTCTTCTTCTTTATTTACTTCAGTTTCAGTCGTACTTTTTAATCTTCTTTTCCAACTTAATTTACATTTTGTTTCCTTTTCATTTGAAGATATTCTAAGTCTAAATCTTCCATCTATTTCTTTATCATAAAAATCAAATCTCTTATCCGAATGGTTATACTGAATAGTCTTTTCGTATGTTCTTAGTTTTTTTGTTAGTTCAGTCATTCCATCTAAATTTTGAATAATTTTCTCTATCTCTTCCATCCCATAATAAAATCTTACCTCGTACTCCATTTAATTCACTCTCCCATACTTTTTTCAATAAAATTCCTCTAAAATTATTATACCAATTTACATGCAATAAGCAAGTACTTATTTTAAATACTTGCTTATTTTTTCTAATACTTTATTTTTATCTAATGGTTTTAGAATATAATCAATAAAACCATATTTTAAATATTCTTCATTATATTCATAATCATTATTCTTAGTAAGTAATACTACTTTAGTATTAAAGTTTTTAATATTCTTTAATTTAGTAATTACTTCTATACCACTAAGTGGTTTCATTTCTTCATCTAATAATATTAAATCATACTTTTCTTTATTTCTTATTTTATCTAGACATTCTTTACCTAGACTTACTATATCTAATTCAATATTAGTATTAGATAATATCTTAGTAAATAATTTCTGACTAGATATGTTATCATCTACGAGTAATATTCTTTTCTTATCTAATTCTTTATTATATTTAGATGATTTACTTTTTTCTTCATATACTTTTTGATCTAATATTATTTTAATAGAAGTACCACTACCATAAGTACTAGATGGTACTATAGTCCCATTCATTAAAGTAATTAATTTTTTAGCATTATATAGACTATTATTTAAATTAGTACTATCTTCTTCTTTTTTAGTGTTTAAAGCTCTATTTAATTCTTCTATCTTCATACCAGTACCAGAGTCTTCTACTGTAATAATTAATCTTGCTATATCATTTTTAATAATAGTATTTACATTTAATTCAATATAACCTTTTTCTGTATACTTATAACTATTTTCTAATAATATATCGATTACTTTCTTTAAACTAACACTATCTCCATATAAATACTGTGGAAGTGTTGTATCAATATTACTTCTAAAAGATAATCCTTTGTCTTTACACTTTTCTTTATAATTAGTTATTAACTGTTTCAATAATAATTTAATATTATATTTATTATTATATATTTTAATACTAGAAGTATCGATACTAGATATATCTAATATTTCATTAGTCATAGTAGTAAATTTAGCAGTACTTCCCTTAATATCTCTAGTGGTTTCTTTTATTAATTCTTTATCTACTTTCTTATTATCTATTTCATCTAATATATAATCAGCACTATCATCAATATCTTTAGTAATACTTCTTATATCATTAGTCATATTATATAAGAACAATGTTTTTTCTTCATTAGCATTATCTGATATTTCTTTAGCTCTATGAACCTCTTCGAGCATTTTCATATCTGGGTTCTCAATTGTGAAATACATTAAATATCCAATAATCATTCCTAATAAAGAGTTTAAATAATTAAAATCAGGGTTTATTGTTTGCACAAAAATAAAAATTGTGGTTAATATTATTGTTGAGTATATTGGAATATATTTCTTTTCTTTTATATTCTTATAATTCTTTAATACTAATACTATGTTAAATATGGTAAAAATTGCTCCTACTACATATGTCAAATATATAAGAGGGCCATCAACCATTATTTTCTTGTCAATAACTTCTAAATTAATTGGAATAAAATATAATAAAATACTTAAATACAATAACAAGTCGATGTTATTAGTTTTCTTTATAACACTATTTTCTTTTTTTTCAGAAATTGCATATGTGTAAAAACTCAAAAGCAACAGCCAATCTAAAATAATGATAGTATAAGTTTTTTCCAAAAGATTTGCAAAAACATTAACTGAATTACTCAAAGTAGTAACAATACCAAAGGAAAGACCAAATATACTTCCAAATAGAGAAAAAACAATTAATCTAGCAAATATACTATGTTCAATTCTTTTTATCCTTGGTTTAGAAAAATAAAATATATTTAACATTATTATCATAAATAAGTTTAATATATTTATTGATATTATTTGAATAGTTACATTATCTATCACACTAACCTCCTACTCTTTATATAAAATATATCATACTTTTCTTACAAAATATACATATTATTTACTAAGTACAAGTTTTTTTGAATTACTTTTTGGAGGGATTATTTTTATCTCACCGACCGAAATATTTGTTTCATCTATTTCAATAGTATATTCTCTTCCATCTATCTTATGTTCTAGTAAGCATTTATAATCATATTTTGAATTTTTTGTTAATGGCATTTCATCAAGAAATCTAATTTTAGTTGGTATTTGCCTTGTTGAAATATCTTTATTATTGATAAGCTTATTTAAAATGTTTTCAACTATACTTTTTTTATCTAAATTTATATATTCTGCATTTAAAGTAATGTTTGCAATAGCCATATTTCCCCTTTTTTCTTCATCATAATACTCATTAATGATACATTCACTAATTTCATCACATTCCGAAATAATTTGTTCCATCACATATGGCTTATATTTATAACCGTCAAATCTGGTAAATGTTCTATCAATTCTTGTATTAAAAGACATACTGCCATCTGATTCCATATTTATCAAATCACCAGTTTTTATGCAATCAATTCCATCTATTACATAATGAGGTACTATAGTTTCACCATCTAAAATTCCCAAAGAAACTGATGGAGATGACGCATATGCTTCACCAGTTATAATTTTATGATTTTCATCGAATTTAAGTGGTTTTCTAGTAGTTGGATCTATTATTATGTAATTCATATATGGCAAAGGTCTTCCAATGCTGCCTATTTTTTCTTCTTTATGATATTTAATACTCGTACTTCCTGTGCACTCGCTCATACCATAACCATATTCAAGTCTACAATTTTCTGCATTGTGTTTTTTCAAAAATACTTGCATTTCTTTTTCTCTTGGAAATTCTCCTCCACCTACTGTGATTCTTTTTAAAAATGATAAATCTTTTCCATCTAAGTAATGATTATCCATAAGAGGATTTAACATAGTTGGAGCTGCTATCACCATATTAGGTTTTGTTTTATATATTTTTCTTGGTAAATCATCCGGAGTAAACTCTGGTATTTGAATCATTTTAGCTCCACAGCAAAATCCATAATGAGCAACATCGCCTATACCAAACGAAGCAAAATATGGTAATAAATGAAAGACACTATCTGAAGTTGAATATCTTTCACCAGTTGCAAATATTTGCTGCACGTGTGTATTTAAATTTTCATTCGTAAGTGGTATTGGCTTAGGCATGGCTCCTGAAGTTCCCGATGTATGAACAATTAAAGCTAATTCATTAGGGCTATAAACGTTATTAATAACTTTGTTATATCTACTATTATTAATTAAATCATTATATCTAATAATATTCAATTTTGATTTTTTTAACACATCATTTATATGTTCATTATTTTTTTTCATTAAAGAAAGTTTATCTTTAAGTTTTTTTAAACTATCTATATTATAACCATTTTTATCTATTTCATCAAACAAATATCCAAACTGAGCACGATTATTCATTGCATCGTTTATTGAAAAAATAACAACTGGTTCAATCCCTATTTCCTTTAATTCATCCTCTACTTTGCTAAAAAAGGTTTCATAGCATTGATCCAGAATAATGATATGTTTTATCTTTTCCTTTTTTATTATCTCAATTATTTTTTTTCCAGTTATTGTTGAGTTAATACTATCTGGTCTTGGATCATAAAAATCTGAAACAGCACCTATTTTTGAAGCAGCATAAAATAAATTTGCTGTTGTAGATAAAGTTGGTAATATGGATAGAATTCTATCTTTTTTAACTACTCCAATTGCGCTTAATCCTTTTGCTAAATTACTTATGTTATCAATCATTTTGCCATAAGATATTTTATATCCATAAAATTCTGTGGCAATGCTACTTAAGTGTCCGTTAATGTTCGAAATAAAAAAATCATAGACCGTTTCTTCTGATAATGGTTCAAAATATCTTTTATCATAATATTCAAGCCATGGTTTATCAATATGTGGATATCCTGTTATTTCTTTCATAATTAAATTCCCCCAATCAATATATTTTTTAAGTGCTAATCGAATATAATAGCGGTTAAAGATAATTTTTTTATTAATTATTAAAAAGTGTAATTCAAATATCACCTTATCTTCTATCGTCTATTATTATTCTATTAGCTTTTTCACTATTTGTAGTTAAAACGGAAAAATTATTGTCAATAACAATAGCAAAGGTAAAAGATACAACATCCTCTACATTTTTTTTAAATTTTTCAATATTAACTTTTTTAGACACATGAAAATTCACAGTATCTGTTGGTTCCTTAATAATTTCAATATAATACTCACCATCAAATCCACTGTAATCTAAATGATGTAGTAGTTCATCAAAATTTATTACTTGCCCTTTTATCTTTTGAATATTATTCTTTCTTCCTAATATTTTAATAGTTTTTGTAAAATGTCCACATTTACACCTTATATTATCTAAAATAACTATATCGTTTGTCATGAAGCGTTTCATTTTAACTTTCGAAAAAATATTATTACTTGTTAGCAAAAGTATACCTGTCCCATTTTCTTTTATTATTAAATCATCTACTAATACTTCCGCATTATAATCTTTTGATAAATGCAAATTACCACACCGACATTCGCCCGCTATCATTGGAACTTGTAACATACCATAACTATCATATATTTTAGTGTTTAACATTTTTTCTATTTTATTCCTTATACCGTCAGTTAAAAGTTCACCTCCTGTAACTACAAATTTTATCTTAGCGCTGATGTCTTTTAAATATCCCTCTTTCTCTAAAATATTGCAGATTTTTAATATGTAACTTGGCATTCCGACAATGACATCAGGTAAAATATTATGGAGTTCACGTACTTTTAATTCACTTCCGTAATTTTTTCCAGAGCCTAACGGATAGACAATATGTCCCATCTCGCAAAATGTTTGAGTATAGTAATAGGCCGGCGGAAATAATCCATATCCCCAAAGAATGACAATTTTACTATTTTTTTGAAGAGGTGTTAATTTCATTAATTCCTTTAATCTTTTGTTAGCATTTTTTATTGTATTACTTGGGTATATTATACTTTTTGAAATACCGGTTGTACCTGATGAACTAAATACTATTCCGCCTCTTTTATAAAACTTAGAATTAATATATTCATGCCACTCTTCTGTACTTATAAATTTCATTTTTGCTCCTCTATAAATTTTGAGAATAGAATAATATCACAATTTTCTTTGTATGGTTCTCTCAATATTCCTTCACAAAAATAGTTATTCATTGATAATGTATTAGCAATCACGACTTCACCGACAGGAACAAAAATTGAAATCTTTCTTCTTTTTAGTAAACAAGCACTTTGTTCTATTTCATTAACTAATTCTAAAATATTTTTTTCATTTAAGTAAGAATTACTAATTAGAAAAGGAGATACCTTGTAATTTCCTCCCCGTTTAGGAGTCGCTACAACCAAACACTCAATTTCATCATTTTCTAAGACAATAAAGGAATCTTTACACTTATGTTCATAAACTAATTTGTTTTCTCCACAAGAACCCGTTACGATAGCTTTAGTAAATGTTCTATCAATATCGTCGAAATACATTTTCATATTTTCACAAATAAAATCATTAAGTTTTTCGCAATTAATTTCTAATAGGTTATTTTTAATTATTTTTTTTATTAAGTTAGGTCCTTGATTCGTTCTAACAGGAATGCATTCCTTGTTATTATTTTTTTTATTAAAAAACTTGCCACATACACGATCTGAAGAATTTTTAGAATAGTTTTTGCATAATACTGCTTCCAATTTCAAATTTAATTTACTATAATCTAAAACGGCTGTAGAATAATTATTTATAGGTGCAGTTACATAAACTTTTCTTGCACCATTTTTAACATAATTATTGCATACCATTTCAATCATTTCTTTTGCGAATCCTTTTCCTCGGTATTCTGGTAATAAGCATGTCGGTCCTAATTTTATAGAGCCACCTCTTTTTCTAGTTATTACTTCAAATCCTATTGGTAAATCATCGTAAAAACAGATCCAAATATCCTTTCCTAACGTAAAAAAACCATATTCATCAAATCCTTTTTTATCTATTTCAATTAATCTCTTAGCAAAAGATTCATCGATATCATCGTAACTATCTTTTATATTTTGTGTGACGAGATTAATAAAAATTTCATTGTAAATAGGATATTTTTTTAATCTTTGTATTGATAGTTTTTCAAATATATTTTGATTATTTTTACATTTTAAAATCTTATTCATATAATTATTCACCACTTTTATTTATACTTATTAGATTATCTATTATATCATTTTTGTTAATATATATAAAATTCTGAGGTGCCTTAAAATTGGGGTTACCTAAAATTATTTTTTCTAAATTTATGGACTTTTTATATCTTTTTGGATTAATAACTTCAATAGCGCAACATTCTTTTTTATTTTTATAATAATTCTTAAACCATTCTAATGCTTTTATATCTTTTTCATTACCAGTTATATGCATTAATTCATTAAATGAACATTTCAAAATCCTACCGGCAGTAAATTCACCCACTATTGCTTTTTCTTCTTTCGATGAATAAACCACAATAGTCAAATTGTCATCATCACATATTTTAGGAAGATTTTTTCTAAATTCCCAATGTTTTGTTCCATTAAATATCTTGTTTGAATATTTAGTCATAATTGACATTAAAACCTTTTTTTCCATAAAACTTAAATCTCCTCTATTTCTTTAATTATTGTATTTATTAAGTCTTCTATATTTTGATGATATTTAGTTTTATATAATGTTTTTGTTGATCCATATTCTATCATTATATTGACTCCATTTCCTTCAGATTTTCTAATATCAGTTCTGATACAAATACTTTTTTTATTATTTGCATAGGCATAACCCAATTCCCAGGCTACACCTGAATCTACATCTGCTCCATCAACGATGGCAAGAACAATGTCAGAATTATTTATATTATTTTTACACCCTTCAAAAATTGGATACATATCATATTTACCATCCGTTTCTATTGGAGATACAGTTTGTGGCAAAAAAACCTTAAATTTTCCTGTGCTCTCAATTTTATCTGCTATATATTTATTTATATTTCTTTCTAGTGTTGTAAATAGAGGAGCAGCCAAATAAATCTTTTTCATTTCATTCTCCTCCTAGTTTCTTTTATTTTTCTTACTTTTTCGATATCAGGATAGGAAGTGTTGCTTTCAACCGAAATTGCAGCTAATGTGCTGGCAAATTTTGCACAATCACTATAACTCCAATTTTGAGATATTCCATATACTATACCTGCTGAATAAGAGTCCCCTGCTCCAACTGGTGAATTTGCTAATGCTTCATCAGCGGCTACCATCTCAATAAATCCGTTATCATAAAATACTTTTGAACCAACTTTTCCATATGTAACAAAAATTGCTCTTAAATTATTATTAATTTTAAATAATAGTCTTAAATCATCAATTTTTAATTTGCTTTTTAAGGCATTAACTTCTTCTTCATTTCCAATTAAAATGCAACTTTTTTTAATCATTGCATTTAAATATAATTCTGTATTTAGAAAATAATTACTAACATTATGAATAATAATTTTATTTTTTTCATTAATTATATTAAGTAATTCCAAATTATACTTTTTTTGATGTGTTGAAAAATAAAATATATCTGATTCTTCACAGATTTGTTTTTGTTTTTGCGTAACTTTAAATTCAAGCGATGCTGGTTTAAAAAATGAAATACAATTCTCCTCTTTTTTCGTTATTGCAATAAAAACTTCATACATTTCTTCGCAAGTATTATCACAATATATTCCATCAACATTTACACCATTATATTGCAAAAAATTAAAATATTTTTTTGCAACTGGATTATTGGGGATTGAGGTTAAATAACTACAATCACATCCTAAACAAGATAAAGTCAAGGCAACAATAGCTCCTCGTCCACCCATACATTTTGTATTATCATACACATATCCAACATCATCTATTTTTGGCAATTCTTCAACTCTTAGTAACGTATCATGAGTCATATTTCCAATACATACAATTTTTTTCTCCATAAATCCCCCTAAAATAAGTCCCAATCCTTATTATTGCTATTGTAAATCATTTCCGAATAATTATTTTCCTTAAATATTTGTAACATAATGTCAAAATTATTTGCTAAATCTTTCTGAGATAGTTCTTCTTCTGTTATCCAATAGTTTTTTCCTTCTTCTGTTTCTAATATTAAATCTCCAGTAAATGATTCAGACTTATATAGAAATACTATTGAACGTTCATTTTTTTCATCATTATACCAATTTTTTATTCCACATAACTCTAAATTATTTATAATCAATCCAGTTTCTTCTTTTACTTCACGGATCGTAGATTTTACTATACTTTCACCATTGTTGATTTTTCCTCCAGGAAATGCTAATCCTTTCCAATTTTTTACTCTTTCTTGAACCAATATTTTGTTTGTATTTACATCAATAATTTTACACATATTCATTAATTTAATATTTTCCATAACAATATTCTCTCCTCTCTTATCGTGGTAAAATTATATTATCTTAAGACTATTTTTCCCAATTAAAATGTTATTATTTTATAATACAAATATTAATTATATAAAATAATGTATTAAAAAACTAATTCATTTAATTAAAATAGTATTAGTAAACTATTTGTTTATCATCCTCATAATTATTTATACATTTAAAGTATAACATTATTTGTTATAAAAGTAAATTAATTTATTAAAATAGAATAATTATAAAAATGTACCTTAAATATGTTATACTAGATACAGGTTAAAATTAATTTATGAAAAGGATAAGGTGATTTATTTATGATAAAAGTTTCAGTTGATGATTTAAAATACAGAAGTGATTTTTGTACTAATTATGGTCAATATCAAGAAGGTTATAGAATAGTTTATTTTTATCCAAACAGCACTTATCATGTCGGAACATTTAGTGGAAGTATAGAAGGTTTTATGATGGATTTTGTAGAAGTTGAGCCAATAGAAAATGACGATGATATTCCACAATTTATTTCCATAGAAGATCTTTTAAATAGATATTTATCAGATGTAAAAGAAATTTCTGCTGTTGCTATTTATAAAACTGATGGAACATTAATTGAAAGGTTAGATAGAAATAATCTTAACAAACAATATATAAAATAAACAGTAATGAAATTTATTTATCTCATTACTGTTTTTATTACTTTTTTGTCATCTATTAGTAACCACATTACAACTTGTTATAAACATCCTCTATTAACTTTTTTAGTTTATTAATATATTCAATATTATCTATATTCATTAAATAAAAATGACAATATGCATTAATCATACACCATTTTAAGTTATTATTATCATAAGTGCCAATTTCTAAATATCCTTTTAAAAAGGATTCTATATCCTCTAAATTATCCATAAATGTTTGTGTTGGCCTCAAAACTATACTCCAAGCAATATCTTGTTCTTTAAAACCCATACCACTATATTCAAAATCTAAAACACCAGATATATTTCCATTATGCCATAGTATATTTGCATAATGAAAATCACCATGTATAAATGTTTGATTATTAATCACAATACCATTATTAGATAAATACTCTATATATGGTTTTAAAAAACTATCAAATTCTTTATAATCATCTATTTTAGGAATGTCATTAATTATTCGCTTTTTGGCGTCACAAAACAATTTCGAATTAATCTTATGAATTTTGGCCAATTCTCTCCCATATTTTATTAAATAGTTTGATTTATTAACCTCAGAATTGCTTCTAAAAATATCCGATAATCTAATACCATCTATTTTTTCAAGTACCATATAATGCTTATTCTCTACTATACCATTTTCTATTATTTTTGGCATCCTATCATAACAATTATTTTTCATTAATATTTTCAAATTATTAACTTCAGCATCAAAAGCTGCCATTTTACTTCTTTCAATTTTTATAAATGCATCTATCACTTTATCTTTATACACACATTTACATTCTACTACATCATTTTGAGCATACGGATAACTAAAAATTTCTAATATCTTAATCTTTTTAAATTTTATAGTTAATGGATCAATTAATAAATCCCTCCATTTATCATATATTATTCCCATTTTTTACTCCCTTTCTTATATAAGCAAATCTACAAGCAATAATCAAATTACTCTAACTCCATATTAGTATTATATTTTTTGATACTCTTCTTTTACCATCAAAGCATATGTTTGAGTTATACCAATTGTATCCTTAGTGCTAAAATAGTTTTTTATATAAAAGCCACATTTTTTATAACAATTTATTGCTTTTGTGTTATTTTTCAATGGGCACATCACTAATAATTCAGCCTCTTTTTCTGTTTCTAATATTTTAGATAACATATTTATTGCTTTGCTTCCAATTCCTTTGTTATGTTCTTTTAATTCGCCAATAAATATATCAATTTCATAAATATTATTTCCTGTTAAATTATACAATCTTTTATCCTCTTCTTCTACTAATTTGTATTGAATTATTCCAACAGGCCTTTTTTGATATTCAATCATATAAACTGGTACTTTAGCCGTTTTTAATGTTCTAGGATAATATTTTTCTTTTATTTCATTATAATTTAATTTTCTTTGTTCAAAACTTGAATATATTTCTTCCTCTTGATACCATTTTTCAAGCATTTTATAATCTTCATCAATATTCTTTAATAATCTGATATTAACATCACACATATTCACACATCCTACTTTTAAAATATAATATTTACTACAAACTAATTATAGCAATATTTTTATTAAAAGACAATTGTTATTTTAAGTAAAATAATATATAATTAATTAGAAGGTGTTATAAATGAGTAAGAAAAGAAAAAAAAGGAAATTAAGATTAGGAAGAATCTTATTACTATGTATAATTATTATAGTAATAGGACTAGGTATTTATTTAATAATACCAAAGAATTATGGGTATAAAAAAGATGTTGTTAAAGTATTTAAAGAAGAAAATATTATAGATATTATTAGAGAAAATAAAAAGTATTCTAAAGTACTTGAAGAAGCAATACTTAATAATAATTTTAATAAAGAATATTTACTTGATTATTTAAATATTAATTATAT
>CAMUXV010000007.1 GCA_947164795.1 uncultured Caryophanales bacterium
CTTTCGCATTCTGAGTTCATAGCACTTATGACATCTCTCTCCCCGCTCGGGACAGGTCTCAAGTCCCTTTGCAATCCTGTAAAAGGAATCCGGATCATAGTCTGCATCAAGGATCTTTATCTCGTACTTTCCCTTTTTCTCGGCGTGATATGCATTAATTACTCTTATCTGTTCTTCTTTTCTTTTTATATATTCTTGATATGGCGATATGTTTGGATTATAATAAAGTATTGTAATGTCAAAATAATTTGTTAGATAACTTATTACGTAACTACTGCATGGTCCACAACAACTGTGTAGCAATATTTTCTTTTTCTCTGTTAGGCTTTTTAAAATTTCTTCACATTTATTACTATAATTATCTATCATATTTTCTCCTTTTTTTGTAAATATATTATATCATGTTGGATTTTTATTAACAATCTTTTTAAATATTATTGTTAATTTTTTTTGTTTTTGGTATACTTTATAAGAGGTGATAACTTATGGAAATTACAAAAAAAATTCCAATTAAAAATTACATTATACTTTCATTAATTATTATAATTTCGATATTTATTATTATTTATTGTTATGTTTGGTATGGTGTTTATGAAAAGGAAAATCTTAATATATCGGTATCTTCTCAATATTTTATTGTTATTCAATACAATGAACTTGATAATTACTTGACGGAAAATAAGGACGCTATTATTTATGTTTCAGGAGCAAATAATGATGAAATAAAGAAATTTGAAAAAAAATTTATCAAATTAATTAATAAATATTCTCTTAATAATAGTATTTTGTATTTGAATATTAGTAATAAGCTTAAGGATAATGAAAAGATTCTTCATTTATTTAGTGAAGATGTTCCATATATTATTGTATTTGAAAATGGTAATATTAAGTCTAGGTTTGATGTAAAAAATAATAATTACAACATTGATTTAGTCACTAATTATCTTATTAGCGAAGGTGTTATTGATGATTAATATTGTCTTATATGAGCCTGAAATACCTGAAAATACTGGTAATATTATGAGAACATGTGCTGCGACTAATTCTAAATTACATTTGATTGAGCCTTTTGGTTTTATATTTGATGAGAATAGAATAAAAAGGAGTGGTGCTAATTATATTGATAAAGTTAATTATGAAATTTATTTGGATTATAATGATTTTTTTAATAAGAATACTGGAAAGCTTTATTACTTAACTAGGTATGGGACTAAAACATATAGTGATATTGATTTTTCTAATAAAGATGAAGATATTTATCTGATATTTGGTAAGGAAAGTACAGGTATTCCAAAAAATATTCTTCATGATAATCTAGAAAATTGTTATAGAATTCCTACGAGTGATAATGTGAGAGCACTTAATTTATCTAATTGCGTTGCTCTTGTAACTTATGAGGCATTAAGGCAACAGGGATTCCCAAATTTGTTATTTAGTGATCCCTTTAAAGGAGAAGATTAT
Organism: uncultured Caryophanales bacterium; assembly: GCA_947164795.1. Classification (GTDB taxonomy): domain Bacteria; phylum Bacillota_I; class Bacilli_A; order RF39; family UBA660; genus CAG-302. Next base: position 1,462 of record CAMUXV010000007.1, read on the forward strand.
TTAAAAACAGAATAGTTTTTAAGAAACTGTTTTGTTTTTTTTGTTATAATTTTTTCGTTATGATAGATACTGTAGTTTTTAATGAAAAATGCAAAAAGTATCTTTCTTTTTATTTAAAAAAATGGTATTATTTTAATAGGATAGACTACGGAGGTATACTTTTATGAAAAGAATTTGCTATTTCATGATGACAATTATATTGTTATGCTTATTCATGAATAAGGTTAATGCTGTTTGTAGTGATGATGAGTATAATTCTTTAAAAAAGGAAATTGATAAAGTTACTATTTCATATAAGCATTTGGGTGGAGTTTCTAAAGAAGATGGTTCAATTGTTTATAATGAATTTATCGTAACTGCTTCTAAAATTCCCAATGATGTTTATGTTCATTTATATCCTATGACTTCAGAAAAATTTGTGGTAGTAGATAATAGTTTAAAAATTAAATTAACTACAGGTAGTTGGCAGTATAATTTTTATTCATCTAAATGTGAGAAAAAGATTGGTTCAATTTCTTTTAAATTACCAACTTTTAATATTTATTTGCTGGATTCTTTATGTGAAGGAGTTGATTCAGATGATTTTAAATTATGTGGAAAATATTATGAAAGTTATGTTAGTAGAGAGGATTTCGAAAAGAGAGTAATGCAGTATAAACAATTGCATACTAATAGTGAAGATGATAATACTGAAGATGATAATGATAAATTTATAGATAAAATAATTAATTTTGTTCTGAAAAATTATTTATATATAATTGGCTTAGTTGTATTTGTAGTTTTAATTATATTTATAGTTTATAAGAGAAATAAGAAAAAGGGTGTTTATTTATTGAAGTAAATAATTAAGGAGGAAGTAAAATGACTAAGAGAAAAAAGTTGATTTTAGCAGTATTTTTTGTTATTTTGTTTTTTCCGATAATGAGGGTTTATTCAGAAGAACTTGATGTGGTTACAATTATTAAAACTTATAATAATTATTATTTCTTTGAGGAGCCATTCGATAGCAACAATTCTTATTCGACAGTTAATTATGGATTGTTTGCTCCTCCGAAACTTGGTCATGCTTATGATCATTTTGAAATTATTGAATTAAGCAGAAAAATGAACAATAATAAAACAATTGATACATTTTATGATTTTTATGAAAAATTATCTAATATAAGTAATGCAAGTTTTATTCCTATTGATAGTAATAGATATTGTTTGACCTTTACTTTGAGTGAAGGATATAATACATATTATAATCATAGCTGTTGGAAAAGCGATTTGGATTCCGATTGGCAGGGTTATTATACTAAAGATAGTAATGGCTGTTATTATTATTTTAATGATGTTAATAAAAACAATTGTATTATTAATCCTAGTAATACTTTAAATATAAAGCCATTAGAGAAATCATGTGCTAGTGTTAATAGATTTACTGCGGATGGCTCTAAGATTCGAGGTATTGATATAAGTGACATTAATACTGTTCTTGAAATTACTAGGGCACCATTAAATATTGTTTCAAGTGAACCTAAAAATTATTTTGAGGTTAAGAAGGGAAGCAATTTTGTTAGTAATAATAACTTGACTTCTTGCCCCGATTATAATGATAATGAACATTATGTTAATCCTATTGGCAATGGAGAAATGTTTTCTCCTGTATTAGGAAAGTATAGTTATGATGTTACTTATTATGCATGCAAGTATAAACCGGTTGAACTAAAATTAAATTGTAATTCTTCTAACACTATTACAAGGTCATGTGCAAAAACGACAGTTGAAATAGGAAATGTTAATCAGGGAACTGCGGCAAGAGCTGAGTTTGGGATATCTCAAACAGGAACTATTTCTAATATACTTACTCCAAGTATAATATATCAGGGTGGTGGAATTAAATTTGGATTTGTTTATTACAATACAATTAATTGGGATTATAAAATTGGAACATTGTTAAAAAACGAAAATATGACTGAGTATGAGGCTAAAAAAGAAGTTTTGGCTGCTGTAAAGCAAAAAATAAAAAATGAAACTGAGGTTGTTAATGATTTAAGCGTTAATATTAATATTACTCCTAAAGTTATAGAAATTGCTGATATAAATAACAATCTTATTAAGAGTTGCAAGCAGACTATTGATGGTGATTTTGAACATGGAGTTGTAACAACGATATGTACTGTTTTCTTACCTGTAACGAATATTAAGCCATATACTGGTCAAATTACTGGTATTTCTGGAGAAATTGGTAATGGCGTTAATAATAAAATGTATACTGAAATTAAATATTCTGGAAACCTAAATATTAGTGCTAATGTCAGTGGCCTTAATTTGATAAAAGGTAAAAAAGATGAATCAGATTGGAGTATAAATTTAAATCCGGATATCAATGATGAAAGTTGTCAGGTGAATATTTACAATAGGATGTATGAGGAAACTACAAGTACTAATAAGACAATTAGATATAAATTTATATATAGACCTATTGATTTGAATAATCCATTTCCTAGTAGAGCGGCGGGAGCTAACTGGTATAATTGGTATAGTAAGGAAAGTAATAGAGATAGGCTTGAAAATTCTTATTCTAAATTACAATACAGAGTTGAATTAAATCCAACCGTAATATCAGAAATTAAGAAATTTAATAATGGAAAAAATTATCTTGATTGGGATGGATTTGAGAATGATAAAAGTTCCTTTATTAATAGTAATGATGGAGTTGATTATAAATTTGGTAATTGTTTTGATATAAAGGGACAAAATATTGTAGGTGATAGTTCATGAAATGGTCTATAGCTACTGTTGGAATTCTTATTTTAGGATTGATTGGTATTGCAGTAATGCTTTTGTTTCAAAATCTTACTACTTCTAGTGAGAATGACTACTATTTGCTTAAAGAAATTACGGAATCAGCAATGTTTGATGCTATTGACATTAGTTATTACCGTGAAACTGGTAATGTTAAAATTGTAAGGGAAAAATTTGTTGAAAATTTTACTAGAAGATATGCTGAGTCAACTTTGTTTATTGGTGGTAAATATATTATTTCATTTTTTGATATAATGGAGGAGCCTCCTAAAGTATCACTTCTTGTTAATACTGGTGTCATAGATTATCAAATATATGGGGAAGATACCAAAGCAAATTATGATGTTTTAAATAGTCTTTCTGGTATATTTGAATATTCAAATAATAAAAAGAGTAATAGTCAAGTTTATGAAAGAAAGTTTTATTCTAAAACATATTATTCAATGCCAAAATTGGGTTCTGATGGTTTAGTTGATGTTAATCAACCATTTAATATTCCTAATGAGATTTCTCAGAGAGAAATTAAAAATGGTTCTATTAATATTACATTTAGTAATATTAGGACTAGTAATAATATGGAAGATATTTTGCAAGCACTTCTTTATAGAGAAATTGATTGGGTTAAGGCTACTAGAGAAGACGAGATGAGGACTAATTATTATGCTATTATTGATACTAGTAAATATGCTTCTAGTTGTGATGTTAATAATATTTATTTCTATGATTGTAAAAATAATATAGATGAACATATGCAGTGTGATAAGTATAATAACTTTTGGCTTCATTGGGATGGCAAATGTTATGATGGTGAAGAAGCGTTGTTAGTCTTTAATATGAATTTTGAATATGATGAATATGAATATTAATTGAAGTAAAAAGGAGGAAATATTATGAATTTAAAAGCTTCAATGAAGAAATTTTTAGGTAACAAGAATACTGTTACTATACTAGGGGTAGTATTATGTTTAGTAATACTGTATATTGGTTATAATTATCGTATTAATTCTCAAGTTGAATTAGTACAAGTACCTTATGCTAAGGTTACTATACAACCTAGAACTTATATTACTAACGATATGATTGGTACTATGAATGTTCCTAAATCCTTTCTTGTTGGTAAGTATTATTCTACAATTAATGGACTTATAGGTAAGTATTCTAATTATAATACCGTTATATCTAAAGGAAGTTTATTCTATGCTGATTTAGTAGTGGATGCTAAGGATTTACCTGATTCTGCTTTTATGAATGTTCCACAGGGTTCTACTGTTATTATTTATCCGGTTAATATTTATACTACTTATGCTAATTCGATGGCACCGGGAAGTCATATTAATATTTACTATAAATCTCTAAATGATAATGGCGAAGTTATGTTTGGTAAATTTATTAGTAATATTGAAATATTGGATGTTAAGGATTCTTCAGGTAGACATGTATTTGAAAATAGTGAAGAAACTAGAACTCCTGCTTATTTATTGTTTGCTGTACCAGAAGAAACACATTTACTTCTTAGAAAGGCTTTATATTTAAATGATTATGGTGTTGAATTAATACTTATTCCTAATACTGAGACTTTGACTGAGAATGATACTGTACATGTAAGTAGTTCTCAAATAGAAGAATTTATTAATTCTAAAACTGCTTTTGTTTCTGTCGATGATTTACCTCAAATTAGTGGGCAAGTAGTTGAAGAAAGTAATGTACAAACTAATGAATAATAAATAATTATTATGGATAAAGGAGGGGATTTAATTGGACGAACAATTTAGTCAAATTGATTTTGGACCTTTAAAACAATTTTTAGACAATGATGATGTAACAGATATATCTTATGATAATGGTGGACAAGTATGGTTGAAGACATTATCTAAGGGTGTATTTAGGGTAGAAAATACTGGCATTGATAATGCGCTTATGGAAAAGATTGCCTTTCAATGTGCTAATTCAATGGGTAAATCGTTTAATATGGCTAATCCAATGTTAGATGCTGAATCTACTGAACTTCGTATGAATTTTTTGCACGATTCTATAGCTAAAAATGGAATAGCTGTACTTATAAGAAAAACACCCGCTAAAATTAGATTGGAAAAAGAAAAAATTATTAAAGAGGATTATATTAGACTTAATATTCATGACTTTTTACTTAAATGTGTAGAAGGACATTGTAATATTATTGTTAGTGGAGAGACTGGTTCTGGTAAAACAGAATTTATCAAATATTTAGCTGCTCATACTAAAGAAAATGAAAAGCTTATTACTATTGAGGATACTTTGGAACTTCATTTGGATAAGATATTTCCTTATAGAGATATTGTTGCTATGAAGACTAATAATATTGCATCTTATTCTGATATATTAGTGGCGTGTATGAGACAGAATCCTAGATGGATATTATTATCGGAGGTTAGAAGTGCTGAAGCAGTTATGGCTGTGAGAAATTCTATTTCTTCTGGACATAATATTTTATCGACAATACATGCTGATAAAGCAGAATCAATTCCAAATAGAATGTATAGTTTATTGGAGACTAATCAAGATGTTACTCAGTTTTTAGCTACTATTCATAGATATGTTCAACTTGGTGTTCATATTAAGGGATATTTTAGTACTAAATATAATGCTTTTCATAGAGAAGTATCCGAGGTTGTAGAGTTTTATGTTGATGAAAATAATAATCCTAAATCAAAAACTTTATATAAGAAGACCCCTGATGGTAAGGAAATGATTGCTAATCCTTCTAGATATTTGATCGGATATTTGGAAACACAGGGTGTTATTATTCCTAGTGATATTCTTATAAAAGAAGAATTTAAGGATGCCAGTCATTATGTTGTAGATAATAGTAGTAATAGCGATAATTCTACATTTGTTCAAGATGTTAGTAATGTACAAAGGGTATCAAATATTAATACTAATATTCAGAGTAATGTTATGCCAAATATTTATGCTTCAAGTAATCAAGTAAATAGTTCGGGATATACTCCTAATGCTGTTAATGTGACTGGTATTAATAATGGATAAGAGGTGATTAAGTAGTGGAAATTATTTTAATTGGTTTAATTATTATATTTATTATTTCTTATCGTACTAAAAGAGGAGAATCTGTATACAAATTTATTTCTCAGCAGGCTATTAATACTTATAAAAAAATTGAGCCTTATTCTTTTAAGGTTATGAGAGAAAAAGTTAAAGAGTTAGGCCTTGAATATAGTCCTAGACAATATTTATTTCAAGTATTATTATTTGCGAGTTTAGCTGGTGGTATTAGTTATCTATATTTTTATAATATAATTATTTCGATTGTTTATATAGTTATTGCTATTGCTTTTATTCCATATGTTACTTATTTAAGGTGTAAAAGACAGTATAGTGAATATTTATTTGAACAAGTACAGGTTTATTGTACTAATACTATAATGGAATTTGCCACTACGCAAGCTTTTGTTAAAAGTTTAGAAGGAGTAGTAGAGTCTGGATTACTTGAAGAGCCTTTACTTAGTGATGTGAGAATGATGATTGCTTTGTCTTATGAAAAAGGTGATGTTTATGATTCAATTAAATATATGGATACTAAATATCCGTACTATATGGTTAAAAATATGCATCAATTATTTTTGCAAGTAACTAAAGAGGGTGCTAAAGATACTCAGGGTACTTTTGAAAATATGCTTACTGATATTGATGTATTAGTAGAGGGTGTATATAGAGATAGAACGGATAGAGCTAATTTCCATAGACAATTTGTAACTTTTGGTGTTGCTTTATATGGTATGATAGCACTTATTCAAATACTTATTGGTCAAGAGACTTATATAGCGATGGTGGATAATATGATTATTAGAATATTTGTTCATTTAGTTGTTATTGTTAATAGTTATTTTCTTCTAGCAGGAGAAAAATATTATAACGAGAATGTAGGTGCTGAGTAATGTATATAGAAATGCTCCTAGTGGCTGTCATTGCTTTATATATACTTATGGTCAATGGTAAAATAAGTGGGGATATTAGTACTAATAATAAATTGTGTAATTTATTAAAAGAAAAAGATTATGACTTTTTACTTATTGCTAAATATGGTGATAGGGTGTATAATCCTAATGAAGTATTTATGAAAAGAATAAAGAATGGTATATTGGTATCAGTTGCTCTGATATTTCTATTCTTAACTCAAATGAGTTATTTGGGTATTATATTAGCATTGGTAATAGGATATGTTGTTTATAAAATGCAATATTTAAGTTTAAGAAAATGGTATAAGGTACATCTTAATTATATAGATTCACTTTTACCGTATTATTTAAAGACTTTAGAGGTGTTAATTCATCATTATACTGTACCTGTAGCGATTGCCAGAAGTATAGATGATGCACCTGAAGTATTTAAACCAGGATTAAAAAGACTTATTGAAAAAATAGAAAAAGGTGATTCTTCTGTTGATCCTTATATGGATTTTGCTAAAGAATATCCAGTAAGGGATTCGATGAGAATGATGAGATTATTATATAGATTGAGTCTTGGTGAACAAGAAAAGAAACATGAACAATTAACTTCATTTTCTAAATCTGTTTCATCTCTTCAAGCTAAAGCTAGAGAAATTAAGTATAAGGGTAGACTTGATGCTATGGAAAGAAGAACTATGGTAATGATGGTTGTTACTGGTGGAGGTTCTTTATTACTACTATTGATTTCAATTTTTATGTTAATTTCAATATAAAAATTTGAAATATAAATGAAAAATGAAAAAAAACACATGTAGAAAGAAGGTGAGATAATGAAAGAAGCTACTGGTGAAGTATCAGGAACAGTTATTACAATTGTTTTACTTGGATTAGTTCTTGCTATTGGAGTATGGTTATTTGGTGGAGAAAATTCTATAGGTAGAAAATGGATACAAAATACGTTTGAGCGCCAAACAGGTATTGATAGTCAGACAATAATATTAAAGTAGGTGATGAGAGATGAAAGAAGCAGTTGGTGGAACATTTATGATATATGTTTTATTGATATTTTTAGCTGTATATATTACTTTTTTAGCAGTAGCTTTAAATTATGCTAAGGCTTTTAGAGTAAAGAATAGTATTATTGATATTATAGAACAGAATGAGGGAATGGATGAATCTGACTTTAATAGTAGAGAAGGCAATATTAAAACTGGTGTTACTGGTCAGATTAATCAAAAATTAAATGATTATAATTATTTTATAAATCTAAATAATGATCAAGTTAATTCATATTGTGGGAAAGAAGAAAATCATTTTGGTCTTGGTTATTGTATTAATAGCAAGACAAATGATCTTGGTAGAGAATATTATCAGGTAGTAACTTTTGTTCAAATTAAATTTCCTTTCTTGGATAACTTGAGTATTACTATTCCAATAAGGGGTGAAACTAGAGTTATAGAAAGGATTAAAAGTTAATATGGATACTGTTATTGGTAATAAGTATTTAGATATTTTTAATAATCTTGATATAGAGGTTTCTAAAAAAATGGAAGGCGAATATGAAGTTGACGAAATTATTAATTCTTTTGGTAATTTCTTCTTTAATAGAATGTTTTTAGATATTACTTCAATTAAAAATTATAAAGATATTTCTAATTTGAAAAAATTATCTATGAATATCGATATGAGTAAAGTAATACTTTTGTTGGATAAGGAAGATGCTATTAGTAAATCTGATGTATTTTTGTCTAATTTGGTTAGTATGGGTATTTATAATTTTACTTCGGATAGTAATAATTTAATGTATCTTTATAATAATCCTAATATATATCGTGATGTTGCTCATTATCAAGATATTGATAATAATAAAATTGATAATAATGTTTCTGAGACTGCTATCTCTTATATGTTTACTTCAAAGAAAAAAATAGTGCTTGGTATTAAAAATGTTACTGATCATGCAGGTGCTACTACTTTTTCTTATTTGATTAAAAAAGTAGTTGATAGTTATTACAGTACTATGATAATTGAGATAGATAGAAGAGATCTTACTTTCTTTAATGATAATAATGTTTTATCTATTAGAGATGATGAATTTAAAGATGTACTTAATAAGTATAATGAGGTAGATTTATTTGTTGTTGATTTAAATAAATCTAAAAATGATAATTTATGTACTGCTATCTTGTATTTAATTGAACCTTCTATGTTTAAATTAAATAAGTTATCTAGTATTAATCCTAGTATTTTTAATGAGGTAAGGAATAAAAAAATTGTATTAAATAAAATATTGTTAGATAGCAAAGATATTAATAATTTTGAAAATGAATCTAACTTGAAAGTATTTTATAACGTTGGTTCTATATGTGATAGAGAAAATAATACTGATATTTTTGGGCCTTTGCTTGTCAAACTTGGATATATTAAAGATGATATTGTTAATGAAGTAGTAGGGGAACATACTAATAAAAAAAGTATATTTGATATTTTTAAAAAATAGTATTGGTAAATATTGTTTTTTATGTTAAAATAATAATATACTGAAGGAGTTGATTTATATGCAGATTATGGCTGCAGTTGATATATGTACTAATGAGTATGCACCCGTATGGAATATAGTTGGATTTGTTGTGAATGTTATTAGAATAGGAATACCTATTGTATTAATATTATTTGGTATGATAGATTTAACTAAGGCTGTTATTGCTAATAAAGAAGATGAAGTAAAGAAAGCTACTAAATTACTTGGTAAGAGGTTTTTATATGCAGTTGGAGTATTTGCTTCTGTATGGATTGTTACTTTTGTATTAGATTTAGCAGCGGGTACTATTGGTAAAAATAATAGTGATTATAAATATGATGAATCTTCTTGGAAAAAATGTTGGGCTTTAATTAATGGCGATGATGTTGATGGTGTTATACAAGAAAATAATAATGCAGCTGAAAAAGCATGCTATATGATTAAAAATAGAACTGGGGAAATATATTCTTGGGAAGAAAAGGACAAAGTAAATGGTAAAGATGGTTATACTTTGATTCCAGGAATTAATTCTCCTGGTGATTGTAATAAGAAGAATGAAGGTATTAGTATACAATAATTTTAATATGTTTATTTCTTTTATAAAAAATATAAAAAACAATTAATTTTATTTGACATTTAATATACTTTGATGTAGAATATAATTATAGTAATTAAGGAGGAGTTATATATGATTAATGTTTTAGCTACTTATATCTGTGGTGCCGCTAGTAGCATTAAACCAGTATGGAATATTGTTGGATTTATTATTAATGCTATCATGATTGGCGTGCCTATTTTACTTATCATTTTTGGTATGATTGATTTAGGCAAAGCTGTTATTGCTAGTAAGGAAGACGAAGTAAAGAAAGCTACTAAATTACTAGGAAAAAGATTCCTATATGCAATTGGTGTATTTGCAATTGTATGGATTGTAACATTTATTTTAGGTACAATAGCAAATATGGCTGACGAAAATTATACTTACAATGAAGATTCTTGGCAGAAATGTTGGAAATGTAATATTAGAAAAACTGTAAGTATTGATTCTGATTATTGTAAATCAAATGAGTAATTTATAAAAGAAATTATTAAAATGTAATTTCTTTTTTTTTAATTGTATGATATAATGATAATGATTTAAAATATTTTATTTGTCGGAGGATATTATTATGAGAAAAAAACTTATATTATTAGTTGTTTTAATAGTTTGTTTGTTTATATATATTGGTAGAGCAAATGCTGTTGTTATGTGGATGCAATGTACTGCTGGTGAAAATGATTTATATATACAGAATAGACATCCTAATGCTGATAGGGTTGGGGTTGGTAATTTTGCGTGGGATGTTTTAGAATTTGCTGGAATTGAAAACTTACAAGATGCATATGCAAAGTATAATACAATTGTTACAATTAATGGATATCATTCTACCTCTGGCGTTAAAAGGGTTTTTTATGTTGGTGGTAATGAAGGTGTCAGTACTAGATTTTTTGATGTTCATGGCCCTGTTTATTTTGCTCAAAGGGAGGGACATAGGGCAGACAAATTTGATAATAATGTTTGTTGGTATAAAAATGATGGTGGTAGCTTCTTGGCTGGCGGAGATGATATGACTGAATGCGAAGAAGACGACAATATTGGCTTTTTAGATCCTTCTGAAATAGATAAAGGATTTTGCCCTGAAGCTTTATATATAACCACTGGTGGAAATACCGGAGGTGCAACAAAGGGGGATTTTATAGTTGCAACTGGTAAAACACAGGCTCCTGTTTCTCCTGAAGTATTAAATGGTTATAAGCTTGTTATTTATAAAACTAAAACACAGATTGATACTAATATGTGGGTTATGGAGGTATATAATAATGCAGGTATTTATGCAGCAATGTATGGCATAAGTTTTCAAGAATTTCTTGATTCGCTGCAAAAATATAAACCTAAAGATAATGCTGAGAAGGTGGTAGTTAACGGCTTACTTATAGCTGCTACTGACAAGCGATATGCTTTTTATATTCCGTCATTTTTATTAGGAGTGCCTGGTATAAGTAATTATGAATATGGGGAGGCCCATGCTATTTTAACTTCGGATTATTTAAGCGATGCTGAATTTGTTGATTGGACACAACATACTTTGTTAGTAAAACTGTCAAAATTAGGCAAGAATTTTTATAAAATAACTGAATCTGATAAGTATCCCGAGGTTCTTTTGGGAAATATTACTGAGCAACGTGTAATATCAAATACTGTTCGTAATTCATCTGCAGGGGACAAAACATATTGGAAAGAAGTTAAAGAGTGGCTAGATGATAATAATTCTTTTATTGAAAATGATGAAGAATTCTCTAAGTTTAATGAAGGAAAAGAATATGGTGATTTGATAGCTGATGCTGAAAAGGCTACTGAGGCATTTGATTCTCAAAATAAGTATGATCTTTCGAAAGAAAAAAATGGAGCAATTGATTTTCAAAGCTATTTTGACGAATTAGAAGGAGCATATACGATTATAGAAAAACTTGCTTATAATGCAGGATACGAAAAAAGAAATCCTGATTGTAAAATTTCTGAAGATAAAAGCAATGATTCAACAGAATCATTAAGAGATTCTGTTTCTTGTCAAATATTTGGAAAACCATTTACAAATATGGTTGCTGATTCTGCATTTGATTCGGAAAAATTAGATGATGTAATAATTGAAGTTTTTTCACAATCTTTGGAGGATCAATTAAACATTTTAATTGGAAATAATAATTCTTTGCTTAATCATAATGGTATATTGAAAGATTATACAATTAAACTTTTAAAACTAGCATATTATATCAAAACAAATTATTCAGAGGAACTTAGTGGCGAGCAAATGGAAAGATTAAATAGTATAATTTCTAATTATGCCCAATTGGCTAGGAATAAATATGGTGCTGAAGTTATTGTTGATTGCGATACTTTGCTAGGAGAGGATTTTTTAAATAAAATAGGTAAATATGTTGATATTATTAAAATAGCTATTCCAATTATTCTAATAGGATTTGGTGTTTTAGATTTTTCTAAAGCTGTTTTTGCTGGTAATGATGATGAAATGAAGAAAGCACAAAAGAAGTTTTTGATGCGTATTGTTATTGCGGTATTATTCTTTTTATTACCATTTATTTTGAAAATTTTATTAAGTATTGCAAATAAGGCTTGGTATTTTATTTCTCCTAATAGTTGCAATATTATAAAATAAATGAGGTGATGATAAATGATTTTTCATTTTAGTGTATTTAACGATATTTCATTTGCAATTGAACAGGCTTTAAGAAGCTTAATAGGATCTCTAGCTGGTTTCTTATATGATTATATTGTTGAACTTTTTAATGTTTTTATGTATATTGCAAGAGCAGAAATTTTAGATAATGCTTATGTTAAACTTGTATATACAAGGGTGGGAATGATCTTAGGATTATTTATGTTATTTAAGCTTTCTTTTACTCTTATTCAATCTTTGATAAATCCTGATAAATTTACTGATAAGAAAAATGGATTTGCTGCTGTTATAACTAGAATTATTATAGCTATAGTTTTGCTTGGTGTTACACCTTCAATTTTTAGATTTGCTTTAAATTTTCAAAGCGTTATAGTAGGTTCTAGTGGAGACAATAATAATGTTTTATATAAAATTGTTGTTAATAATGATGTTATAGAGGCAGATACAAAAACTTTTGGAAATAGGCTTGCTACAGATTTATTTTTTAGTTTTTTTAGGGAAAAAACTGATGTTCATATGCCTTCGGAAGTTCAAACTATATGCGATCTTGATGCAAATTGTGTATTTAAAGTTATTGGTTATAATACGTTGAAGAGGGATGCATACGATGGAAAAATAAAATTTAAGGATTTGGTTCCTTATTTATCTATACGTGATAATGGATATTATGTATATGATTGGGATATTATATTGTCTGTCGGTGTTGGTGTAGCCATTTTATGGATTTTGATTAATTATTGTATAAGTATAGCAACACGTGTTATACAGATTGCTTATTTGCAGATAATATCTCCTATTCCAATTCTATCTTATATTAGTGATCCTGATGGTGCTTTTAAGAGATGGTTAAAACAGTGTTCTACAACATATTTAGAATTGTTTTTGAGATTAGGAATAATATATTTTATTGTTACCGTTTGCAATGCTGTTTTAGAGACTATTAATAATAGTGAATCTGATTTTTTTATCAGTAGTGGACTTCAGGAAGGTACAACACAATATACACTTGTGAAGCTATTTATTATTCTTGGCTTGTTAATGTTTGGAAAAAGAGTTCCAGAACTTATTAAAGACTTATTCCCTGGTGATGGTAAATTTGATCTTGGTATTAAAAGTCCTAAAAAATTGTTTGGTGAAATACCTGGTATTAATACTGCCTATGGTGTTGCAAAAGGTGCTGCTACATTTGGAGCAGGTGCATTAGCTGGTGGTGCTGTTGGTCTTATTGGAGGGCGTGGATTTTTTGGCCGTGTAAGTGGATTGTTTGGTGGTTTAACTAAAGGTGGAATTAGTGGTGCTAAGGGTACTAAACTATCAGATATTATTGCTAATAGAGCCTCTATGAATAAACAACAGAGAATAAATGCTGCAAATGGCTCTACTTGGGCAGGTAGATTTGCTGAGAATCTTTTTGATAAACTTGGCTTAGAAAATTCAGTAGAAGGTCTTGATAGGATGATACATAATATTGACTTAGAAAATCGAAGAATAGATGATGATATTCAACTTAATGATCTTGATCCAATAAGAGTTCAAACACAAAGAAATGATGCAGTTCTTAATGCCAGAAAAGCGATTGTCAGTGAGATAGATAGTCAGCTTCTTAGGGAAGATAATAATGAAGCAATAGCAGTTAGTACAAGACATTATCGCGATTTGTTAAATTCGGCTGTGGAGAGATATAATCGTTCGGGTAGCGATGTTGACCTTAGAGCACTTGAACGTGCTAGAACTGATTACTATGATCAACTAGAAGTTTCTAGAGCACAATACTTTAATGCGCATAGAGAGAATAATGCTACAATCGCACGTAATATGCAAGTTGTTCGTGATCAATCAGGTCAAGAAGTTTATTTATGGGGTGATTTAACTAGAGTTAGGAATGAAGCTAGAACGGCTAATGCTAATATGTCTGCAGACATTGCTAGACTTGATTATGAGAAAGAAGAACTTAATAGAACTAAAGAAGCAAATAATAGACAAAAAGATACGCTTGAGCGTAGAAAAATTGTTTCACAGGCTGATATTGATGCTAATAAAAATAAACAACATTAGTTAAAAAGGAGTGTGATATATAGTGAATGGATATTTAGTACCTGCTAATGCTAAGAAGGGTACACTTATACTTAATGTTTTTAGACCTATTGATGCTATTATATTTGGTGTTGGAGCTTTTATATCTTTGCTTTTGTTTGTTATTATTAATTCTAGTAGTACTTTCTTAATTCTTATTGCTTGCTTACCTGTTGCAGTAACTGGATTTTTGGTTATTCCAATACCTAATTATCATAATGTATTATGTGCTATACAGAGCATATATAGGTTTTTTATGGGAAGAAGAAATTATAAATGGAGAGGTTGGTGTTTTTATGAAAAATTCGGCAAAGAAGACAAATAGTGGTTTTACTGAAGATTGGGTTCCTATTAGTTCTATTGCGAATGGTTGTATTGTTTTGAATAATAAAATTAAAGTCACTGGTGTTAAAATTAAACCTAGAAATATATTTATTCTTGATCAAGCTACACAAGATAATGTAATAGTGGCTTTAAAAAACTTTTATAATATGATTGATTTTGAATTTTGGCTTATTAGTGCTGATAGACCTGTAGATCTTAATGCTTATTTAGCTAGATTACAGTTATTATATAATCAGAGTACTAGTCCAGCTATTAGGAAACTTATTAATCAGGATATTGATAAAGCTAATTCTTTTATGGATAATAATATTACTGATACTGAGTATTATATATTATTTAGGGAGAAGAATGATGATTTGATTCAGAAGAGACTTAGAACTTTGATTACTGGTTTAGCTAATAGTGGGTTAGAAGCTGTTCAAACTTCTAATGATGATTTGAGAGTAATTCTTGATAATTTTCTTAATAGTGGAATGACTACTAATTTTAAGGTGGTGACTTCGTAATGAATTTTAAAAGTGAAATTGCTCCTAAGGGGTTACAATTTAATCCTTCGGATTTTGTTATTAGTGATAAGTATGCAACTATTTTAACAGTTATTTCTTATCCTAGATTTATTGGACCTGGTTATTTGTCTAATCTTACTAATATGTCTGGTGTTAAGCTTGTAGTTAAACATATTCCTGTGTCTTTTAGTGTTTTATCTAAGATGCTTAATAAAGAGATATCTGATTTAAGAAGTAGATATCAACAGGAAAAGGATAGAACTATTCAAGAAAGAATTAGACAAGATGTTGATTCTCTAGAGTATTTTATCCAGCAGTTTACTGCTTCTCAAGCTAAAACTTTTGATTTTCAGATGCATATTATGATTACTGCTGATACTAGAGAAGAACTTGAAATGAAAAAAGTTAATGTTAAAAACTATATGGATGCTATGGAACTTAGAGCTATTCCTTTAAGATTTGAGCAAGAAAGAGTATTTAAGTCTATGCTTCCTATATTTGAAAAGCAAGTAGTGGAGGATAGGATAGGTACTCCAATGCCTTCTCCTACAATGGCTGCAATGTATCCTTTTATCTTTGATAGTATTAAGGATGATGGATTATCTACTTTACTTGGTGTTGATTTTTCTGGGGGAGTAGTATTATTTAATCAATTCTTGTATCAACTTAGAAAAGAGAGTAATAGGAATAATGCTAATATGATTATGCTAGGTACTTCTGGTAGTGGTAAGAGTACTGCGGCTAAATTAATTCTTAGAAGTCATATTAGAAATGGATATCAAATTGTTGCTGTAGACCCTGAGGGTGAAATTAGTGAAATGACCAGAATGTATGGTGGAGATGTAGTGGACCTTGGTAAAGGTGGAGAATACGGTATGGTCAATCCACTTGAGGTTATTATGGATGCAGATGAAACTGAAATTCAAAATGGTCTTGGATATACTGTTCTTAATAAGACATTGCAATCGTTAAAAGCGTTTATGAAGTATTATTCTCCTGATATTGAAGAAGATGTTTTGGCTTTATTTAGTGAAGTTGTTCAAGATACTTATGCTAGGTTTGGTATTACATTTACTAGTGATTTTTCAAAATTTACTTCAGATGATTATCCTATATTTAGTGATGTATATGTTACTGTTACTAGTAAACTTACTTCTATGACAGAGAAGACTCACGAAAGAGATGTTATGGAAAGGCTTGAACTTAAACTTAGACCTTTAGTTAGAGAGCTTCAATATTATTTTAACGGTAAAACTTCTATAAATACTGATAGTGATTTTTTAGTATTTAATATTAAGGAACTTATGAATTCTGATGCTAATATTCGTAATGCTCTATTATTTAATATTCTTAAATTTGCTTGGGGATTATGTTTAAATCCTGATGTTAATACTATTTTATCTGTTGATGAAGCTCATGTTCTTTTGGGAGCTAAAAATGAACTTGGTGCTGAATTCTTAGCACAAGTTCAAAGAAGAGCAAGAAAATATAATACTGGTACTATTATAATTACTCAGCAACCATCTGATTTTGTTGCTGATGGAATTCTTATGCATGGTAAGGCTATATTTGATAATTCATCTTATTATTTAGTAATGGGATTGAAAAAACAATCAGTGGATGATTTATCTATGCTTATTGATTTAAATGATAATGAAAAAGAAGCTATTAAGAGGTTTAGTCAGGGTGAAGCATTATTTGTTTGTGGTAATAGAAGAATGCAAATTAATGTTATTGCTACTGATGATGAATTAGAATCATTTGGCTCTGGTGGTGGATTATAGTTTTAATATATGAAGTGAGGTGGCTTCATGAAAAAAAATATAAATAAAGAAGAAAATAGAGTTTCTAAAAATAGTGATATTAGGGGTATTGTTAATAATAATTTAAGAAATAATGACAGTGTTAAAAAGGCAGATAGTGATAGTATTGCTAATGAACAACCAAATAGTCAAGAAGTTATTAATAGTTCATTGGATAATTTTGATGAAGTAGATACTAGTAAAGAATTAAAGGCAGGAATTAAATTAGTCAGAAAAATTATTCGTATTATTATTATTCCTATTTTAATTTCTGCTTTTTTCTTTTTACTAATCTTCATTGCTATAATTACAGTACTTTATATGCTTGATATATTTGATATTGATTCTAGTTCTAGTGGAAGTAATAATATTACTTATGACTTGTCGTCATATGTTTCTACTACTGATAATAATGATTATTGGTGGCCTATTGGTAGTAGAGAAACTACTACCATAGATGGAAAATTATTTGCAATGGGTGATCCTGGCTCCAATGAGCTTTCAGCTTATTTTAATGGTAATGATGAAGTACACAAAGGGCGTCATTTTGGTATAGATATTAGTGCGGGCATTAATGAAGAAAATGTAATTGCTTCAAAGGATGGAAAAGTAATATATCCATATGCTGACTCTCCAATTGATATTGGTACGTGTCAAGATTATTATGGTGCAAGAATTAACTGTTCTGGATATGGTAATTATGTTATGATTGAGCATAATGATGGTGCTGTTACTTTATATGGTCATATGTATGAAAATTCTATTACTGTGAGAGAAGGAGATATTGTTAAGCAGGGGCAAGTAATTGGTAAGAGTGGATCATCTGGTGATTCCACTGGAGGCCATTTACATTTTGAAATTAGACCTAATGGTACTCCTGTTGATCCGTTGGATTATGTTTCTGCTAATAATCCTAGACCAGGTAAGACTTATTATCAGAGAGATGTTATTAATTAAGGAGGAAGTATAGTGAAAAGGGATGATAGAAAAACTTTAATTGTTATTCTTATTATATGTGTTATTTGCTGCTTAATTGTTTTTCTTGTAAATAGGAAAAGCAATGTAGATAAATTATCTTTTGTTGATGATTATAGTACTTTCTTTTCTGTTACTAGAGAAGTTGACAATTATATTAATTATATTGCTAAGGATGACAGGAGTAGTATTATTAATTTATTAGATAATAAATATATTAGTAACAGTAATGTTGATGAATTAAAGTTTGATAATTATACTTCTTTTACTAGTTTAGATTCGAGAAATATCAGCTATGTAAAAATTGGTAAGAATTATTTATATTTAGTTAAGGGTAAGATTATTGAAGTAAATTATGACACAACAATTATTATTGATGATGATTTTATGATACTTGTCTTAAATGATACTTTAAATAATTCTTATTCTGTGTACCCTGTTAATGGTAAAAATTTTGAGGAAATTATTAATAGCATTAAAAAAATTAATATAGATAGTAACGATGTAAATGGTATAATAAAGTCTAATCAACTTAGTGATGTAGATGTTTGTAAATTATATTTTTCTGATTATGTCAATAAACTCTTAAATAATACTAGGGAAGCATATGATATGCTTAATAGTGATATGAAAAAGAAATTTGATGGTTATGAGGATTTTGATAAGCAGATTAATGATAATTTGGATAAGATTACTTCATTAAGTAAATTATGTAAAAAAGATGAATATAAAGATGGTAGAGTATATTCTGTTATTGATAATAATGAAAATAGTTACTTTTTTACTGAGAATGGAGTTATGAATTATAAGGTTGATTTTTATTTTAAAAATACTGATAAAATTGGGGAATAAGCCCCTTTTTCTTTTTAAAAATTTTGTTTACTTTTTAAACTAATGATGCTATAATAGTGTTAGTTTGTGGAGGTATATATATGAAAATTAAGGTAGAAAAGAAAGATTTGATTATTTTTATTTGTTTTTGTTTCTTTTTGTTATATCTTTGTGCTATAGGTGTACTTAATGTTGCTAATATTTTTTCTACTGGTAAATTTTATGGTTTTTTACCTTTTATGGCATTTACTGGTAAGTATATTGGAGCGACTTTTTTATTATTTATTGTTTCGCTTATTGGTATCTTTTTGGCTGTTAAATCTTATATCTTTAGTAGTGATAAGGGCGGATTTGGACTTAGTATTGGTGCAAAAAAAGAAAAAGGATATTCTAGATGGGCTACTGACAGTGAATTTAAAAAAGGACTTGATGTTGTTAACATAAAGGATAGTAGTATACCTGCTGCAGGTATTGCTTTATATAGTAAAAAAGGCAAAATGTGGGTTGATAATGGTGAAGATCATTATTTAGTAATGGGTGCTACTGGTAGTGGTAAAACTGTTATTGTTGCGAAACCAATGATAAAGCTTCTTGCTAAGCATAATGAGTCGATGATTTTAACTGATCCTAAAGGTGAATTGTATGAGGAGACAGCTGAAATATTAAAAGAAGCTGGTTATAATATTGTTACTTTGAATTTTAGAGATCCACAGCATGGTAATGCTTGGAACCCGATGAGTTTGCCCTATAAATTATATAAAGAGGGAAATACTGATAAAGCTATTGAACTTTTAGATGACTTAGCTCTTAATATTCTATATGAAGAGAAGAGTAGTGGTGATCCTTTCTGGGAAAAAACTGCAGCGGATTATTTTACTGGTTTAGCATTGGGTTTATTTGAAGATGCTACTCCTGAACAAGTTAATTTAAATAGTTTAAATTTAATGTGTAGTTTAGGTGAAGAAAGATTTGGTGGACCTAATAATAATTATATTAAAGAATATTTTAATGGTAAGGATCCTTCTAAACCTGCTTATATTAATGCTTCTGGTACGGTATTTACTGCAGATGAAACTAAGCAAGGTATTATTGCTACATTTAAGCAAAAAATTAAATTATTCTCTTCTAGGGAAAATTTATCTGAGATGCTTTCTTATAGTGATTTTGATATGAGGGACATTGGTAGAAAGAAAACTGCGGTATTTTTAATTGTACAAGATGAGAAGAAAACACTTCATCCACTTGCTACAATATTTATTAAACAGTGTTATGAAACTCTTATAGATGTTGCTCAAGAATCTGGAGGAAAACTTCCATTTAGAACTAATTTTATTTTGGATGAGTTTGCTAATATGCCACCTTTAAAGGATGTTACTACAATGGTTACTGCTGCGAGAAGTAGACTTATTAGATTTACTTTTATTATTCAGAACTTTGCACAGCTTACTCAAGTATATGGTAAAGAAAACGGAGATACTATTCGTGGTAATTGTAATTTGTTGTATTTAATTAGTAGTGAAATTGCTGCTCTTGAAGAGATTAGTAAAATGTGTGGTGAAGTTAAATCTAAAGAAAAAGATAAAACTGCTTCGACACCTCTTGTAACTGTTAGTGATTTACAAAGACTTAGCAAGTTTGAAATTATTGTTTTAAGAAGAAGATTATTTCCTTATAAGACTAGATTTCAAACTGACTTTGAGGTTGATTGGGGAAAGAGTTATCCAAATTCTACTCCTCCAACTAGAGAAAAGAAAACTGTTGAACTATTTGATATAAGAGAGTTTGTTAAAGCTAAAAAGCAAGAAAAGATGGCTAATATGGAATCTTTTCAACCATCAGGTCCTTTTGGCGGGGCTAATCCTTTTATTGGAACTAGTCCATTTGGTGGTTCATCAATGGGAGGAAATCCATTTGCAGGTTCTAATCCATTTGGTGGTTCTGTTCCTAGTTTTATGAATGAGCCTATTAAATCAAATGATGATAGTGATGGCTTTAATATTGATGATTTAGTTAAGAAGATAGATGCTAAAATAGCGGAAATTGAAAAAGAAGAGGAACTTGCCAAAGAAAATAAGATATCTAATGATGTTTCATTAAAAGATTTAGTTCCTAATAAAACTATTGATGTTTCTATTGAAGATAATAGTGATGATAATAAAGAAACTACAGAGTTAAATAATAGTGTTGATAAAAGAGAAGTAACTACTGTATATGAAGATAATACTGATGATGACTTCTTTGATGATTTCTTTAGTGATGATTGAAATGTAACTAATATGTTACATTTTTTTGTGTTTATTAACTTTTCAAATATAATTCCTGCGTATATATTATATTAGAGGTGTTAATATGAATACTGTATCTATTGATGATGTAATGAAAATGGATAGTCCTATAATTGTTGATGTAAGAGATAATTATTCATATAATATGTCTCATGTTAAAAATTCTATTAATATTCCATATTATAATTTACTCAATAATTTTTCGCATTATCTTGATAAGAATAAGGTTTATTATTTATATTGTGGAGAGGGTAAACAGAGTCTTGAAATAAGTAAAAGACTTAATTCTTTTGGATATAATACTATGTCTATTTCAGGAGGATTTATTTCATTTAAATAGATTTATTTCATATATTTTAGTATGATGTTGATACTAAAGAAAAAAAAGAAGAAAAGACTTTTTTCTTCAATAATTTTTTTAATTGTTATTTCTATTATTTTTTCAATACTGTTTATTAAGTTTTATTCTGATAAAGCTGTTCCTGTTATTATTGATTACTCACAAGATGAAATTAAAAGATTGATGCTTTTGGTTATTAATACTTCTATTGGTGAATATGCTAGTAAAACTGATACTAATGATCTTTTTATTGTTAGATATAATAGTAGTGGAGAAATTATTTTAATTGATTTTGATTCTAATAAATCTTCTTTAGTATTAAATAATATTACTAATTTAATAGAGTATAATTTAAATGAAATAGAAAAAGGAAATATTGATAAGTTTAGAGATTATTATAGTGATTATAATTTTAATCTTTTAAAAAAGGGTATTGTAGTAGAGGTGCCATTTGGTACTTCCTTTAATACTAATTTTTTGAATAATTTGGGACCTAAGGTTCCTGTGCGCATTTCTTTTACTAGAAATATTGAGACTGGTTTTAGTACTGAAGTTGTAGAATATGGTATTAACAATGCACTTTTAAAACTTAATATAATTATTAAAGTTAATGTGAGAGTTATTTTACCTATTATTAGTGATGATATTACTAATGATTTTACGATTCCTATTTCTATGAAGGTTATTCAGGGGAAGATACCTAGTTATTATATGGATGGTTTTACTACTAATTCTAATATTGTAAAGGGAAGCAACTAAATGTAAAGGTGCTTTCTTTTCCTTTACTTATTGGATAATTTAATTTATAATATTTTTAGGTGATGAATATGAAACTTACAAGTGATGTGGTTAAACATATATCTAATATCAAAGGCGAACCTGAATGGATGCTTAAGTTTAGACTTAGTGCATTAGATGCTTTTGATAAAAGTAGTAATCCTTCTTTTGGCCCTAAACTAGATATTGATTATGATAATATCAATTATTATAAAGAGAGAGAAGAGAATCTTACAGATAACTGGAATAATTTGTCTTGTTCAGTTAGAAATTTATTTGATGACTTGGGAGTTATATCTGCGGAGAAAAAATATTTAGATGGTGTTGGTGCTCAGTATGATAGTGAGGTTATTTATCACAATATGAATAAAGAACTTAAGGAGAAGCATGTTATTTTCTGTGATACTGATACTGCTTTAAGAGAATATCCAAATATTTTTAAGAAATATTTTAATACTTTAGTCAAATACAATGAAAATAAATTTACGGCTTTAAATGGTGCCGTTTGGTCTGGTGGTACTTTTATTTATATACCTCCTGATACACATTTGGATAGACCGCTTCAGAGTTATTTTAGAATTAATAGTAGGAATATGGGACAATTTGAAAGAACTCTTATTATTGTTGACGATAATAGTGAACTTCATTATATAGAGGGATGTACTGCTCCTACTTATACAGAAGATGCGCTTCATGCAGCAGTTGTTGAAATATTTGTTGGTAAGAATTCTAAATGTAGATATACTACTATTCAAAATTGGTCTAGTGATGTATATAATTTAGTTACTAAGAGAGCTGTTGTTGATGATAATGGTCTTATGGAATGGATAGATGGTAATGTTGGAGCTAAGACTAATATGAAATATCCTTGTTGTATTTTAAAAGGTGATAATTCTAGAGGCAGTTGTATTACTGTAGCAGCTGCTGGTAATGGTCAAATACAAGATAGTGGTGCTAAAATGATTCATTTAGGTAAAAATACTAAGAGTAATATTGTATCAAAATCTATTGCATCTGGAGGTGGAAATGCTATCTATAGAGGTACTGTTAGAATTAGTAAGAATGCAATTAATTCTAGGGCTTCTGTTAAATGTGATACTTTAATACTCGATAATATATCTAAAAGTGATACAATTCCAACTAATATTGTGGATAATAATAGTTCTTTTATGGAACACGAAGCTACAGTATCTAAAATAAGTGAAGATAAATTGTTTTATTTAATGAGTAGAGGCATTGATGAAGAAAAGGCTAAAGAGCTTATTATTATGGGTTTTGTTAATGCTTTTAGAGAAGAACTTCCTATGGAGTATGCAGTTGAATTAAATAGGTTATTGGCACTTAATATTGGAGGTAAATGATGAAAAAATTTTTATTTACTATTATTAGTATAATAATTTTAGGCTTTATTGGTTATTATGTATATGTTAATTATTTTAGTAATTCTATTCCCAAAATTGATATTGAAGAAGCATTAGCAGATATTGATGAATATTATATTTATGGTAATCATTTTAATATTAAGGGAAGTTTAAAGATTACTGATATTAACTATAAAAAAATTTATCTTGTTCTATATAATGGTGAAGAGAAGAAATTTGATGTTATTGATGAAAAAGATGGGACTATTATTAATTTTTCAACTTCAGAGGATATTAATGAAGGGATGTATATTGATAATTTAGATCGAGGTATTTATTATTTGTTTTTAAAACTTACTTATGAAAATGAAGATGACAAAGAGAATCCTATTTATAGGTATTACGTTCTAAAAAATAATACTGATTATAAGGAAAGTACATATTATACTTTATCTAAATATGATAATAAAATTATTATTAATAGTGATGAGGAATATGGTACTCTTATGTTTAGCGTAAATCAAAATGGTGATAATAATATATATGATGTCACTATTGATCCTGGGCATGGTGGACTTGATAGTGGTGCTTTATCTGGTAATTATAAAGAGAGCGATTTTACAATGAATATTAGTTTAAAAATAAAAGATTATCTGGAGGATAAAGGATTAAAAGTGAAACTTACCCATGATAAGGATGAGATTTCACCTGAAAAGACGATGCCTAAATATGATAAACATGGTAGAGCGGTTATTCCTAATGAAGTTAAATCTAAGTATACTTTTTCTATTCATATTAATAAAAATACTTATTCTAGTGTAAAAGGAATAGAAATATATACTCCTGATAGAATTAATTATGATTTTGCTAAGGATATTGTTAAAAATATTGTAGATAGTACGGAATTTGGTTACTCTACTAATAAAATGTATAAAGTATCAGATGGCGTATATACTCATAATTTTACTAATAGTGAAGTTAAATCTTCTCTTAATGAATATAATAAAAATGGATATAAGCCGTTTGATGTATCTACAAAATCAAATTATTTATTTATGATAAGAGAAACAGGGGGATATTTAACTGGTGCATATGTTGACAATAGAAATTCTTCTAAAGTTGGTGTTAATCCATATTATAACAGTAATATAGGGAATGAATCTTATTTACTTGAACTTGGATATTTATCTAATACAAGTGATTTAGACATATTACTTAGGAGTGAGGATAAGTTAGCAAAGGCAATTGGGGCTTCTATTATTAGAGAAATTAGTAAGGAATTATGAAAAAGTGTCAAATGAGTGTAAAGTTGTATTTTATATAAAAAACTTTTTTGATTATTAAAAAATAATATAAAAATATTTTTTAGTAATTATTAAAGTTTTTTTCTTATTAAATATTTATTAAAAAATATTTTTTAGCTATTTGATTTGGTAATTTATATCGTGGTATATTTCTTTCGAAAGGAGGTAATTATGGTTAATCAAATTGTTTTAGTGGGTAGGATAGCAAAAACTCCTGAAGTTAGAACTACAGAAAATGGTAAGAAATATGCATCCCTTACCCTTGCTGTTCCTAGAGCCTATAAGAATGTTAATGGAGAATATGATACTGATTTTTTAGATTGTACTCTTTGGACTCAAGTTGCTGAAGCTACCAGTGAATATTGTAATACTGGCGATATGATAGGTGTTAAAGGCCGCGTACAAAATAGAATTATTGAGTCTCCTGATGGGACTAGGAAAAGAAAGACTGAGATTGTTGCGGAAAGAGTAACATTCTTAACTTCTAATCCTAATCGTAAAAGAGATGAAATGGATTCAGATGAAAATCCTGACGAAGAAGCAGATTAATTTCTACTTCTTTCTGTTTTAGATAATCATAGTTATATATGAAATGAGTTATAATATATAATGCTATTAATTGTTTATTGTAAATATATTTATTCTTATTACTATTTTTGATATAATATTTATATGAAAAATCGCTAAGGAGAAAGAGCCATGGATATTGATAGTGTTATACAACAGTTAGATAAGAAAATTGTAGATTTAAATTATCAGCCAAAGGTAAATATAGATGATAAAAAAATGCAATTATTGGAAAGAATTAAGAATGGGGAAGATATTAGTTATTCATTAAATCTTGATGATCTATTAAGTATTGATTCATCAAATAACATTTCATTTCTTGAATATGTCTGTAGAAATTGCTTGCCTTTTCACTTATAAAATAAGAGAACAAATACTAAAAAATAAAGGAGCACTATATATTTGTGCTAAAAATAATTATTTGAAGTGGATTAATAATTTTAGTAATGAAGATACATTTTTTGAGAAAGTTGATGGTGATATAATACTTCTTCAATTTATATGTGATAATAAAGTAGAACTTTCATTTTCAATTTTATCTGATTTTAAGAAACGTTATGAAATTATTGATTATTTGATTAAATGTGAAATTGGATATTATAGTCAAATATCTAATGAAATTGTTAAAATTTTGTTTACTGAACAGAATGGTATTTTTCCAATTGATAAATATATTGATAATAAAAAATTGTTTTCTGAAATTATAAAAAAAGCTCCTCGCGATATGTTAATTAACTATTGCAAGGTTAATTATAAGCTTGGTATATTAGTAGATGCTGGAGAAGATATTCTTCTTACTGATTATGGAAATGGTAAAATGGTTATAGATGAGCTTTTTGATAGAGGATTTAGTCCAACGTTTAATGGTTATGATTTTACTGATAAAAGAAGTTCAAAGTGGAAGGTTTGATTTACTTTATAATGGCGATTTAAACTTGCTTTTCATGCCATTTGATTCTAATAAGAGTTATTTTGATTTAATGATTGAACAGCAAAAGCAAGGTAAAAATATGAATTTTGAAAAGATGTCAAATTGTTTTAAGTATAGTTCGTAATTATATGTTAAGAAATTAGTAGCGTTAGCTCATAATAATATGATAGGTTATATACCTGAAATAACAAGTGAAATGTTAGACAATTGTTATATTAATAAAATACTTGGATCTCATAAATTTATTAATGATACTGATTTGGAGGAAAAGAAAAATTATGGAAGGTAATATTGCCGATAAGGAACTATATACCATTGCTGTTTTAAGGTATAAAGAAGAGAATCCTATTTTAAATGCTTACAATTTATTTTCTAATATTTGGAATCTTTGCAACGATTATTCTTTAAAGATTAGTATAATAGCAGAGGCTATTCAAAAACATATTTTAGTTGAAGAAACTGAATTGTATAAGAAAACTTTTATTGAAAAAAGTGAATAATTTTATTGTACTATATTTTATATTAGTATAGTGTTATTATGAATTATTTCCTAAAAAATGTTAAATTATCTATACAAATTATTATTTTTGTTATAGAATAGTATTACAAAGAGGTAATAAAGGTTTTTGAAAGGAAATGAACTAACATGGTGGGAAAAAGATTAAAAGAAATTAGAATGCAAAAAGGGTTATCACAGCAAGCCCTTGGCAATATGATTGGAGTCACTAAAGTATCAATATGTGGGTATGAGAATGGTGCGAGAGTTCCCACAATTGATAATTTAGTTAAACTAGCAGATAACTTAAATACTACAATTGATTATTTGTTGGGGAGAGAAGTTACTGTTATGAATGAGGAAAATAAATCTTATATTGGCTCTATTTCTTATGAAGATGTTTGTCTTATTATGGAACTTAGACATTATCCTAATTTATATGGTAAACTTTTAAAAGATTGCAAAAGATCGGCAAGTTTAATTAATAAAAAACTTATTAATAATAAACAGTGAGTTAGCTATTTTAAAATAGCTAATTTTTTTGGTAAAAAATTCTTATATAAAAATAGTATTATTTGTTAATACTAATATTAGAAAGGAGTTAATTATTTATGAAAAAAGCTTTACTTATAATAGCGGTAATAGCAGTATTGTCTGGATGTGGTACTAATGATAGTTTAACATGTACTACTGAAAATACTCTTGGTAATATTAGTTCTAGTACATCATATAAAATTGATTACAAAGATAATGATGTTAAAATGATGACTGTTACTTATGAATATAAAGATGGTCATACTGACGGTGTTGGAACTGGTACTGATGGTACTACGCAGGACGATGATACTACTGGTGAGACTGATGGTGTTATTGATGGTGTAGTAGGAGAAGCACTTGATGATGTAGTTAGTGGAGTTACTAATACTATATTAGATCTTGCAGACATTAAAACAAGACATAATGCTAGATTTGGTAATTATACTAACACTAATGGATTTATGACTTCTATTGACACGGATAATGATAATGATTATAAGGTAACTTATACTTATGATTTTAGTAAATTATCTGATGATGATATTAGTACTTTTGGAATTAGTAGAGATTTTGATACTATGCAGAGTATGTACACTAATCGCGGATTAACTTGTAGATAAAAAAATGTAGCCTATTTGGCTACATTTTGCTTTTATATTTTTTTTTATAATCATCATATAATTCTTTAAATCTAGTAAAGTGTATTATTTCTCTTTGCCTTAAGAATAATAGTGGGCCTATTACATCTGGATCATCTGTTAGATCTAATAAGTTTTCATAAACTGCTCTTGCTTTTTGTTCTGCAGCCATATCTTCAGAAATATCCGCAAGAGGATCTCCTGTTGTGGCAAAATATGCTACAGTAAATGGTACTCCATTAGCGTCAGTTGGATATAATGCTCTTCCATGTTCAGCATAGTGAGTATCTAATCCGGCTTTTTTTAATTCTTCAATAGTGGCATCTTTCATTAATTGATATATCATAGTTGATATTATTTCAACATGTGCTAGTTCCTCAGTTCCTATATCAGTTAATAATGCTTTACCTTTATCATCCGGCATTGTATATCGTTGATTTAAATATCTCCATGCCGCTGCTAGTTCTCCATTGCTTCCACCGTATTGGGTGACAAGATATTTTGCTATACGTAAATCTTTCTTTTTGATATTTACTGGATATTCTAATGTTTTAACGTATTTCCACATTATTTTTGCACCTCCCAAGGCCATGGTGAATTATTCCAAGTCCAATTATTCTTTTGGTTATCGCTATCTATTGTAAGCGGTCCATATTTTTCTTCAAACATATTTGTTAAATTTTTTTTGTTATTTAAATATGTATTGAATAGTTTTAAGGCATCTCTATCATTTGGATACATGTCTAGATATAATTGTATATCTATCATAGCAAAAGTGTATTCCATAATTTGAAGTAGCATATCTTCTCTTTCATTTTTAGCAGTTAGTTTTCTTGGTTTATAATTTTTGTATTCATCATAAAGGTTTTTGAACATATTTCCTTTTTTAAAACCTTCTTCTGTATCTATAATATTCTTGTTTTGATTATTTGAAGTATTTATATTATTTGGTAGTAAACTTTGATAGTTTAAGTCTTCAATTATTTGATTTGAATTTGGCATATAATTCATATCATTATATCCATTAAGATAATTGTAATAATCATTAAAATTCATTATTTTTCCTCCCTAAAATAGATTATGAGATTAGTTGTTTTGTGTATAGGATAAAACCTAATATTGGTAAATTTAATTAATTATTAAAAAATGCTTTTATTTCTTTTGTGTTTAATATATAATTATTATGTAAGGAGTTGATTTAAATGGCTAAGTTTTGTTCTAATTGTGGTAAAGAATTGAATGACAATGCCGATATTTGTTTGAATTGTGGAGTTTTGGTAAATAAAGACGGTAATAAAAGAACCACTATTGATAATGTAAAGGCTAAAAAGAAATCTTTTCCAATATGGGCTATTGTTCTCATTGTGGTGGGATGTGTTATATTAATGCCTTTAATAATAATTATTTTAGTTGGTATATTTGCTTTTAATGTTGTTAAGGATAATGGCAGTGATTACTTGGATAAAGCTAATAATTATTTTAATGATTATGTAGAAGATTATGATGTTATAGCAGATGGCACAATAGGAGATACATTGGAAATAGATAATATAAAATTTACTCTTAATAGTGCTATTAAATATGAATCTATTGAATATAATACTCCAGAAGAGGGAAGTGAGTATTTAGTATTTTTCTTTGATATAGAGAATACTTCTTCTGAGGAAAAATTAATTACTTACTTAAATTTTAATGGGTTAGTTGATGATGAAAAATGTAATCCGAAATTTTTCTTTGATGAAATAGATGGTATTGGTAATTTGAATAAAAGTTTGAAATCTGGTGAAACTACTAGCGGATATGTAGCTTTTGAGATTAATAAAGATTGGGATAATTTTGATTTGAATTATAGAAGATTAATGGATAACAAAGGAATTTCTTTCTATGTTGTTAATGAGAAAGATAATGATAATTCTGAAATATAGAGTGGTGATGTTATGGCAGTAGTAGATATTTTAATATTAATATTACTTGCACTAGGTGCAATTGCTGGTTTTAAAGCTGGTGTTATTAAGAAAACAACTGATTTTGTCGGAATGTTTGTTATTGTGATTCTTTCTTTTTATCTTAAAAATTATTTGTCTGTCATTATGTATGAAAATTTACCATTTTTTAATTTTGGTGGTATCATAAAAGGAGTAGAAGTAATTAACATTTTATTTTATGAAGTGCTTGCTTTTATTATTGTATTTCTTGTACTTTTATTTGTTTTGAGAGTATTACTTATGGTGACTGGTCTTATTGAGAAAATACTTAAAGCTACGATTATACTTAGTATTCCTTCTAAAATACTTGGTATATTCGTTGGTATAATTGAGATGTATGTATATGTGTTTATTGCTTTAGTATTTTTATCTCTTCCAGTATTTAATATTTCTTATATAAAAGAATCAAAACTTGCTAATTTTATGCTTAATGATACTCCTATAATATCTTCGATGTCTGAAGATATTATAGGGACATATGGTGAAGTATATGATCTTATTGATAATAAAGCAAATAAGACTAGTGAAGAAGTAAATACCGAAATATTGAAGGTTTTAATTAATAAGGAAGTTATTACTAAAGAGTCTGCTAGAAAGTTGGTAGATAAGAATAAACTTCATTTAAGTGATAATACTATATTGGAATAGAGGAGGTTAATATGGGACTTATTCATTATGAAAATAATTTTTCTTCTTTAATAGAAAATAAAGCAGTAGTGGATTTCTATGCTTCTTGGTGTGGACCTTGTAAAATGTTTGCTCCAATATTTGAAGAAGTTGCTAATGAAATGGATTTCAACTTTATTAAAGTTGATACTGATAATAATTCTGATCTTGCTAGAGGATATGGGGTTATGAGTATTCCGACTATTATTTTGTTTGAAAATGGTAGTGAAGTCAAGAGATATATTGGATTTATGTCAAAGGAAGAATTTATTAAATTTTTAAATTAAGCAATGTATTTTATTGCTTTTTTTTGATAATTTTGTTATTATTGTTATAGATATATAGAAAGTGGTGTTGTATGGAAAAAGGAAGAAAAGTTAATGGTTTTTATTTAGTCGTCTTGTTCTTATCATTAATTATTATTGTAATAGGGGCAACAGTTGCATATTTAACACTAGCAGGTAAAGAGGAGGATGATAGTACACAGATATGGACTGGTACATTATCTATTAATTATGTTGATGGTAAAGAGATAAAGGCATATGACCTTTATCCTATTGAAGAACCTAAATTAGGTGATACTATGTTTGTATATACAAAAAAATTTGCTGTTACTAGTAATGGCTCTTTAGATCAAAATATTGATTTGTATATTGATATTACTAAAAATGAATTTGTTAGTAATCATTTGAGATATTCTTTATATGATGCAAGTGGAAATAAAATGGATACTGGTGGTTTTCCAACTACAGGTAAAATTCTTGTAGCTTCTAATATATTTTTAAAAAGTGGGGAAACGAAAGATTTTACAATATTATTATGGCTTATGGAAACTAAGGAAAATCAAAATAATGAACAAGATTGTTCTTTCAATGGGGAATTTGATATTTTTGCTAATCAAATTAAATATGAATAAACTGCTTGTCAGTTTTTTCTTTATTGTGATTGGAGATGTATATTATTATGATAGGAAAAATAATTAGAATTAGTGATTATAAATTTACTTATGGAGAGGAAACTATTTATATTAATGTATTTGGTGCTTTTAAAGATATCAAAAGTGGTAATAAATATATTGTTTATAGTTATGATAATAAGAAAATTTGTTATGGCTGTTTCTTTATAAAAGATAATATTGGTACTGTCATGATTTCAAAGGATATGGACAATGAGGTTATAAAAAATTTTGTGGACGATGTTTTATTTGACAAAAAAAGTAACGAATATGACATTATTGATCTTAATGATATTAATAATATTCAAATCATTGATGAAAAAGTATATGAATCTCCTGCTGATATTAATAAATTATTTGATATCACTATTCCTAGGAATAGTAATGAAGAAATGAAAGAGCAGCCAAAGAAAAAAATCCCTTTATTTGTTTTTACTATTATATTATTATTTGCTGCATTAGGATTATTTTTATTTATTAATCCTGAGATTATTACAGGTAAGAATGTTGCATATTTGTGTAATAAAATGTATAATCATAATAAATTGCCTGCAGATATAAAAGAGGATAGGATAATTACCTTTAATAGTAAGGGAAAAATTATAAGTATGGATGTTAATACTGATTATATTTTTATGGATATAGAATATTATAAAGAGTTTAAAAATAAAAGTTACTTTTATAAATATATAGATGAGGCTGATACGTATAAATTTGATGATGCAAATAATACTTATAGGGTATTTTCAAATGTTGATGTTGATACTGATTATTTTTTGCCAGATACTGATAGAGAACTTATTACTTATTTTAAAAGTAATGGTTATGATTGCAAAATTAAAGAAGAGTGATTTACATGAAGAATTTTTATTTATTATATGGTGATGATAAGTCTATTTTGAATAGAGAAATTGATAATATTAAGAACAATATTTCTATTAATAATGATGACATTATTTATTATGATATTAATTCTATAGAAGATATTGTTAATGAGGCTGAGACTATTAGTATGTTTTCTAATACGAAATTATTAATTATTGATAGTACTAATTACTTATCTGATAAAAAGGAAATTAGTAATATAAAATTACTTGAAGATTATTTTGATAATTTTAATTCTACTAGTTATTTATTGTTTATATGTAATAGTTCTTCTATTGATTCTAGAAAGAAACTAGTTAAACTTATTAGTGTTAAGGGAATCGTTAAGAAAGTTGAAGCTACTGATGAATATCTTTGTAATTATATAATGAATTATTTAAATAGCAAAGGCTATAAATTTAATAAACTTTTTTCTAATTATTTGATTAGTAGGTGTGGTAATAATATTGATAACTTAACTAATGAATTGGATAAATTAATGTTATATAAAAATGTTGATAAAGAAATTACTAGAGAAGATATTAATTTAATTACTAATGAGAATATTGATGATTCAATTTTTGATTTAGTAGGAGCAATTATAAAAAAGGATACTAATAAAGCTATTAAACTTTATAATAATTTTGTTTTAGATGGTATGGATGCTAGTCAAATTATTAATATGTTGGCTTCGCAAATAAGATTATTATTTCAGGTAAAAAGACTTTATAATCAAGGAAAAGGCAATGACGAAATAGCTAAAATACTTGAATTTAAGAGTGTATATAGAGTGAAATATTTATTAAGTGATAGCTATTATTATACAGAAAATGATTTGCTTAAATATTTATCTAAATTGGCAGATTTAGATCATGACATTAAACTTGGATTAGTAGATGGCAATACTGGTATAGAACTTTTAATTGCTAAAAAAGATATGTAATATTACATACCTTTTTTTATATTAGAAAGTATTTTTTCTTTTTCTTCATTAGTACTTTTATTCCATGCTAATTCAAATAATACTCCAAGTCCTATTAAAGTGTCATCATCTCTTGATGATATTGATTCTTCAATGGAAGACTTTATTTCCTCTTCAGTATCATCTTTAAAATTATTTATAATATACTTTCTAATATCAATGTTATCCATTTTTATCACCATTATTATAATGTTATTTTTTTACCATTTTATACTTGATTATAAATATTTAGTATGTTATTCTAATTTTGGTGATTTTATGTCGATATATATTCATATTCCTTTTTGTACTAGTATATGTAGTTATTGTGATTTTTGTAAGATAATTTATAATGAAAAATATATTAGTAATTATTTAGAGATGCTAGAAAAAGAAATAAAAGAAAGATATAGGGGAGAAAAAGTAAAAACAATCTTTATAGGTGGAGGTACTCCTACTAGTTTAAGTTATGATGAATTAAAAAGATTATTTGATATTATTAATATATTTGATATAGAGGAGAAAGTAGAATTTACAATAGAAAGCAATATTGAATCTATTGATGAAGATAAACTAAAATTAATGAATATATATGGAGTAAATAGGATTAGTATAGGAGTAGAGTCTTTTGATGATAATACTTTAAAATTACTTGGAAGAAGACATAATAAAGAAGATATACTTAATAAAATTGAATTAGTTAAAAAATATTTTGATAATATTAATATTGATTTAATATATGCTGCTTATAATGATATTAATATATTAAAAAATGATATAGATAATTTCCTTAAATTAGATATTCCTCATATATCTACTTATAGTTTAATTATTGAAGACAATACTATATTGAAAATAAATGGTATGAATAATATTGATGAAGACTTAGATTATGATATGTATAAGTATATAGAAAAAACTTTAGAAAATAATAATTATATTCATTATGAGATAAGCAATTATGCTAAAAAAGGATATAAATCTAAGCATAATCTTGTATATTGGGATAATGATGATTATTATGGATTTGGCCTTTCTAGTACTAGTTATATTGATAATATAAGAAGAGTTAATACGAAGAATTTATCTAAGTATTTAAGAGGAGAATTTATTAGTAATGAAGAGTTAGAGGGTACTTCTATTAGAATGGAGAATGAAGTGATGCTTGGACTTAGAAAGATTGAAGGAATAGATATTAATAAATTTAAAGATAGATATGGTAAAGATATTGAAGATGTATTTAATATTGATGATTTTATTAGAGATAATTATTTGGTTAAAGATAATAATTATCTTAGAATTAATAAGGAATATATGTATATATCTAATGAGATTATAAGTAGATTATTTAATTGACATAATAATATATTTAATTTATAATTAGAATGAAAGAAGGATGTAGTTATGGAGAAAGTTATTAAATTTATTACTAATGAAAAAGTATATATGCCAATAGTATATATTTTAATTGGAGTAATTGTATATAGTTTACTTAGTAGAGTTATTAATAAAATATTATCTAGACATAATGGTAAAAGTTATAAAGATAAGAGAAAGGGTACTATTATTAATTTACTCAGAAGTGTAGTTAAGTATATTGTTCTTATATTTATTGTACTTGGTATTCTAAAATTATATGGAGTAGATACGACGAGTATTATTGCATCACTAGGAGTATTTGCTGCGGTTATTGGTCTTGCTTTTCAAGATATCTTAAAAGATTTACTCGCAGGTATTTCTATTATATTTGATAATAAATATGCTGTTGGAGATGTTGTAGAAATAAATGGATTTAAGGGTACCGTTATTGAACTAGGACTTAGGACTACTAAAATTAAATCATTTTCTGGTGAAGTAAAATGTATTGGTAATTCTGCATTTAATGAGGTCACTAATTTTAATATGGCTAATGCCGATTTATTTCTTAAACTTAATGTTGCATATAATACTGATCTTGATAAATTAGAAAAAGTACTTGAGGGATTGGAAAAGGATATTCTCAATATAGAGAATGTTACTGAATATAAATTACTAGGTGTGGATGAATTTAGTGATTCTTCAATTGTATATATGGTTGACATAAGTTGTAAAGCTATGACTATGTTAGGAATAAAGAGGAAAGTATTAAGACTCGTAAAAGATGCTTTTGATAAAGAAGGTATTAGTATTCCATATACTACTGTTGATGTAAATATTAGAAAGTAGGCATAAATGGAGAAAATTGATTATTTTAATAAGGAATATAATTATATTAAAGATGATAAGATAAGAGAAGATTTAAAGTATTTAGTTAGTAATTTACCAGATTATTTCTTTGAAATAGAAGCTTCTTCTACTGGTAAATATCATCCTAAGTTT
This sequence comes from uncultured Caryophanales bacterium, assembly GCA_947164795.1. Classification (GTDB taxonomy): domain Bacteria; phylum Bacillota_I; class Bacilli_A; order RF39; family UBA660; genus CAG-302. The sequence goes on from CAMUXV010000007.1 coordinate 37,510, forward strand.
GCATCTGGTAAGAATGGATTAGTTAGACATACTAAAGTAGCGGTACGTATTGCTTATGAGTTAATGAATAATCCTGCACTTAATAATTTTACTAATAGAGAAAAGGATTTAATATTACTTGCTCTTACTTTACATGATGGATTAAAATGTGGTAATCCAAAAGAAAGATATACTAGATTTGATCATCCATTACTTGCTTCTTCCTTTGTAAAAGAACATAAGGATAAGTTATCTCTTAGAGATGATGATATTGAATTTGTATCTAGTGTTATTAGTACTCATATGGGTAATTGGAATGTTGATTATAATGGTAATGAGGTACTACCTAAACCTAAAAATAAATATCAAAGATTTGTTCATATGTGTGATTTTCTAGCTAGTAGGAAAGTTATTAATGTTGAATTTAATGGTATAGAAATAATAGAATAGACTTCTAATAGAGGTCTATTTTTAATATATTTTAGTATGAGAAAAAGAGTATTAATTCTTCCTTTTTTAATTATATCTTTAATGATACTTCTTATTAGTATGGAAGATAATTATGCTGTAAGAGATATTGTGTTAGTTATTAGTATCTTTTTATTTGTTATTACTATTTATGAAATAATAAGATAGTTTATTATTAAGAATAAAGACTATGTACTAGAGTAATATAATAAAGGATTATGGAGAAGTGATTTATCACTTCGGGAAGCGAAGCGGTTAATTATAAAAAAATTATTATTTTTTTTCTGGTATTATATATAAGTTAATTGTCAAATTAATGTTAAATATATTGAATAAAGAAATTTTTTATTATATAATTTAAGCATAGGAGGATTATAAATGAAAGATTATAGGAGTCCAATAAATGGAAGTGAATTAAAACCAACAAATATGTCGAATATAATGTATAGTGAACATGATGATATACTGTATAAAGTGACTGATACAGGAAATATTATTCCATTAAGGAGTCCAATAAATGGAAGTGAATTAAAACCAACAAATATGTCGAATATAATGTATAGTGAACATGATGATATGTATTATAAAATAGATGATAACAATTCAATAATACCTTTAAAAAGTCAAGTTCATGGTGGAAGACTTGTACCAAATGTTGATGGAACAATATATGATGAATCTACGGGGTTATTTTATGAAGGGGATGGAACAGCTATTGATGATAGTTTTATTGAACAGAGTAGTTTTAAAAAAAGTAGATAGGAGGATATAAAATGAATGATAACGAAAATAATTATCCAACATTAGAAGATAATTTAATTAAAGATTTACAATGGGAAAAATATAAATTGGAGAAAAAGCAATTAGAAAATCAACAGGAACAACTTGACCATCAACGATGGCTAAATAGAGATCAAGAATATGCTGAAGAAAAAATTATACATGATTTAGATAATATTTCTCCAAATGAAATAGTTAATCACTATTCTTTCATGGCAGATTTCTTTAATATTGTTGATATGATATCATTTAACCATATTATGGAAAATGCGCAAAAAGGTAATTTTGATTTGCAGGAACTTCAAAGTATTATTCCAACGCAAAATGGACAAGAGAGATTTAAACAGATAGCATCACGATTAGGTCCAAATATGAATCTACAATCTCTATCTTCAGCGGTTGGTGATGCCATTAAAAGTATGTCTGATCAAAGAACTAAATTAGTGTCAGAATCTTTAGATAATGCGAGAAAGGATATTGACGTTAGAACAGAAGGGGTTACCAAAAAAATGGACGCACTTGAACATATTAGGGAAAAATCACTTACTACTCAGAATATTTATGGTCAGGCACAAACAAATCTTGATGAGGCTATTTCGGATATTGAAAGATTTAAGAATGCAAGAAGGAAACAATTACAAGATGATGAACAATTTAGAAAAGCTCATGCAAGTAATACTTCGACACTTGGAGGAAGATAAATGAGTGATGAATTCAAAGAAGCATATGAAAATCTAAGTTTACAAGAAAAAAGAAATCAAATTAGTAATGAATTATTATTTATAAGTGAATTTATTAAAAATATTGAAGATGAATATAATATAAGCAGTTCATTAAATTTAGAAAAATATGATTTGGATATTAGTAAAGATGAGAACGAAGTGTTAAAATGCTTGTATGAAGGCGTTTATAAGATAGAAAAGGAATTGATAACATTATTTTCAACTATATTTAAACAATAGTTTAATATAATTAATGTTTAAAAATAGAATAACAATAATTATACATTAAAATATGAAATAGTATAATGATTAAATAATAAAGTGGTATTAAATACTGCTTTTTATTATGGATAGAGTTAACTTTTGCTTTACAAAGAAAAGTATTTGTTATATAATTATATTGGTTTTTTGTAAGGAGATGGGTTTTATGGCTTATATCAGTAATGAAGTTATTAATGAGATAAGAAATAAAACTGATATAGTAGATGTAGTATCTAGATATGTTAATCTTACAAAAAGAGGAAAGAATTATATAGGAGTATGTCCATTTCATGATGATCATTCTCCTAGTATGAGTGTTAGTCCAGAAAAACAGATATTTACTTGTTTTTCATGTGGTGCATCAGGTAATGTTTTTACTTTTGTATCTGATTTTGAAAAGATATCTTTTAGTGAAGCAGTTAAATTACTAGGAGATAAAGTAGGTATTAATATTGGTAATAATTTTATTACTAAGAAAGAAAAAGATGATTATATAGATATATATAATCTTACTAGTAAATTTTATCAGAATAGTTTATTTACTAATTTGGGTAAGAATGCTATAGCGTATTTAGAAAAGAGAAAGATAGATAAAGAAACTATTAAGAAATTTGGTATTGGTCTTTCCATACAGAAAGTGTCTCTTACAGAATATTTAAAGAGTAAAAAATATAATATAGATAAGCTTATTGATATTGGTCTTACTAATGAGAATGGTAATGATATATTTATTAATAGAATTATGTTTCCAATACATGATTTAAGTGGTAATGTAGTAGCTTTTTCTGGTAGAATATATAATACGAAAGATAATTCTAAGTATATTAATACAAAGGAAACAGATAGGTTTAAGAAGGGTAAAATACTATATAATTATCATATTGCTAGAGAATACTTAAAGAAAAATGATAGTGTTATATTAATGGAAGGTCAGATGGATGTTATAAGAAGTTCAACGGTAGGTATTAATAATTGCATAGCTACCATGGGAACAGCTTTAACAAAAGACCACAGAAGTATTCTAAAAAATATGACTAATAATATTATTCTTTGTTTTGATGGAGATGCTGCGGGGGAAAAGGCTACGAATGCAGCTATAGAGATTTTAGAGGATACTAATATTAATATTAGAGTAGTAAGACTGCCTAATAATATGGATCCTGATGAGTATATATTAAAAGAGGGAGTAGATTCTTTTAAAGAACAAATTAAAAATGCTATAAGTTTAGTAGATTATAAGATGGAGATTCTTAAGAAGAATAAGAATTTAAATGATATTAAGGATATTTCATCATATTTAAATAGTGTTATTAAGGAACTTGTTAATATTAATGATGATATAGCATTGGAACTTAATTTAAAGAAGTTATCTACTAACTATAATGTTGATTATGTTACCTTAAAAAGTAAGTATGATAATTTAAAGAGTAAGAAGAAAGAAGTAGTGGGGGTAATTAAACCTAAAAAGGTTTATGATAAATATGGAAAAGCCCAGACTAGTTTAATCTACTATATGTTAAAGAGTAGTACAGTTATTAATATGGTTGAAAAGAGAGTAGGATATTTTCCGGATAATAATATTAGAGAATTATCTAATGAAATTATTTACTATTTTCACAAATATGGTATAATAAATATCGCTGATTTTATTAGTTTTATTGCAGATAGAGAAGAAATACTTAATACTCTTAAAGAAATTATTGCTATGGATAAAGAGGAAGATTTTAAATTAGAAGAGATTGAGGATTATATTTTTGTGATAAATGAGTATCATAAAGAAGTAAAGATTGAAAACCTAAATAAAAAATTGAAGGAAGAAAGAGATCCTCATAAACAAGCAAAAATATCTTTAGAGATTATGAATTTAAGAAAAGGAGTAAGAAATGGTACCAGAGATTAAAGATTTTGAAGCTAGAAAAGATGCTTTAATAAAAAAAGGAAAAGAACTAGGCTTTATTACTTATGAAGAATTAGCTGAAGAACTAAAAGGTTTAGAAGTAAGTAGTGATTTACTTGATGATTTATATAATTCTTTAATGGAAAATGATATAAGTGTAGTATCAGAGTCTGATTTAGATGATGCTAGTGAAGATGAAGATGCTGGTGGTAATTTAGAGGATATTTTAAAAGATGATAATATTGCTAAAGAATTAACTATTAATGATCCAGTTAGAATGTATTTAAAAGAAATTGGTAAAATTAGTTTGTTATCGTTAGAAGAAGAGACTAAATTATCAGAAAGAATTGCTAATGGTGATGAACAAGCCAAAAATATACTAGCAGAATCTAACCTTCGTTTAGTTGTATCTATTGCTAAGAGATATGTTGGTAGAGGAATGTTATTCTTAGACCTTATTCAAGAAGGTAATATAGGTCTTATGAAGGCCGTTGAGAAGTTTGATGCCAATAAGGGATATAAGTTTTCTACTTATGCTACTTGGTGGATTAGACAAGCTATTACGAGAGCGATAGCAGATCAAGCTAGGACTATTAGGGTTCCTGTTCATATGGTTGAAACAATTAATAAATTATCAAGATTTCAAAGACAACTTACTCTTGAACTTAATAGAGAACCTACTGATGAAGAACTTGCTAAGAAGATGGGTATGAGTCCTGAAAAGGTAAGAGAGGTAATTAAGATTGCACAAGACCCTGTATCACTAGAAACTCCGATTGGTGAAGAAGATGATTCACATTTAGGTGATTTTGTACCAGATGAAAGCAATATGTCACCAGAGGACTTTACTATTCATGAAATGCTTAAAGAGGAAATATCTGATGTACTTCTTACGTTAACTGAAAGAGAAGAACAAGTGCTTAGACTTAGATTTGGGCTTGATGATGGCTGCTGCAAGACGCTTGAAGAAGTCGGCCAGATGTTTGGAGTAACTCGTGAAAGAATTAGACAGATTGAAGCTAAGGCACTTAGAAAATTAAGACATCCATCTAGAAGTAGAAAATTAAAGGATTTCTTAAATG
>CAMUXV010000008.1 GCA_947164795.1 uncultured Caryophanales bacterium
CATTTGAGATTAATTTTTTTAGATTTTTGGTCTCACATCATTTACAATTACACATTTTCTAAATTATATATTTTTAGAAAAATATCAACTGTTTTAGCATATCCATATGAAAATACATGTCTAGTATTTAAATAACATTTTAATAGGAGTAGTAAATTCTTTATGTAATTTTTATTTATATTTTCTAACCCACATATGACATTATTATGCATTCTTCTAAACTTATGCAATACATTTGGTAAGTTTCTTTTATCATTATCAACAATTTCTTTATAATAAACTTTATGGAACATATCCACCCCATATATTGTTGGATTCATTTTTAATTTTTGTTTCTCATAAATCATTATTTTTGTTTTATTATCAATCATTTTGTTTAATATTTCAATTTTAGTATAATAAGTAATTCCAATATGAATATCGAATTTATTTATCAATTTACTATATTTTTTTATGCTCATAGTATCATAATTTTTCAAAACAATATATAAATCAATATCAGACCATCCTAATATAACATCGTTTTTTCCTGCCGAACCACCAAGAGTCATTGAAATAAGATTATTATTAAAAATGGAAATAGCCATTTTTTTAACTTCATGTATCGTCTTTTTATAGCAGTTTGGTAACAATTCTATATTTTCCATTAGGTAACACTCCTTTTTTTACTAAATTATTCCTTTTTATTTTTAACCTCTCACAAAAATATTTGCATATTATAATTTTATTTTCATCACTAAAGTCATTAACGGTTTTAAAATAGTTTATTAAATTGTTTGAATGATAAACGAAATCATTAAATCTATTAATTTCACTACGAATATCAGATGTTGTAACTAAACTATTTGGCCTTTTTATATAAATGTATCCATAGTAATCTAATGAAGCAACTTTTTTACTCTTAGATATTACTATAGGAATTAATCCATAATCTTCATGTAATCTATCAGGAGTAAAATATAATTTATTTTTTATCATTAATTCTTTTCTAATTATATATGACCATGGTGTGGCAAAAATTTTATTTGAATTGCAAAATAAAGTTAATGCCTGTTCGCCAGACATATTATAAAAAAATGGAACATCAAACCTATTATTATTAAGATTATTCTCAATGCACCTAACTCTATTCTTAATGATATCATATTTCCCTGAATTTACAATATCATTATTATTTACGAAAAAGTTTTTTGCAAGCATATCATCAGAATCTATAAATACAATGTATTCCCCTTGACTTTCTATTATTCCTTTATTTCTGGCCACAGAAACGCCCAATCTATTTTGCTTATAATAATTAATTTTTTGTAAATAAGTTTCCATAATTCTAAATATTATTTGCTCACTATTATCTGTAGAACCATCATTTATAACTATTATTTCAAAATTAATTTTTCCACATTTTTGATTTAATATACTAAGTAAACATCTCTCAATATATTTTTCCGAATTGTAAACAGGTATTATAAAGCTATATTTCATTATAATAATTTCCTTATTCTACTTTTTGAATTTATAATTCCACTATCACTTAAAACTTTCATTTCTAAATCAACATTACTATTATTCCAATCAGGGCAATGAATATGATTGAAAAATGCCATATTATATTCTTCATCAAGTAATTCTTCATAACTCTTATAAATCTTTATTTTGCAGAAAATATTGTTTATATCAATATCAATTATTGAATCTCTAAAATCAATTTTATCTTTATCTATAATCCTTATATAATACTTGTCGCTATCATTAACGTATTTTTTTCTAATGTTCTTTTTTAATAAATACATTTTTTTTAGTAATTCTTTTCTATGTGAATCGTTATCGCATTCATAAAATATAACTGCCCCCATAGTATTATGGTAACGTATATGGTACCCCATTATAGTAGTCAAAATTTGTTCACGTTTTGTAATTATCTCATTTTGACTGAGACTTGAAGATTCTATATCTAATTCATAAATTTTCTTTGAAAGATTCGGCCAATCACTAACAGAATATATATCTTTAATCTCTAATTTAAAATCATTTTTTATGATATTAAAATAATATTTTAGAGCCTCTTTGTCATTAACCATATCTGGTTTAATAATATTAAATAATTGCATACTTTGTCTCACTCCCCATTATAAATTAATTATTTTAATTAAATCTTCTAATTTTTCAACTTCACTATATATAATTATTACTAAACATAATATAGTAATTTTATCGTCTTTGTCCATTTTATCAATGCTTATTGGTGTTAAAAGTCTCATGCATATATAATATTTTAACAATTTAAAATCATTAGAATATTTATTATAAAATTTACAATTTAGAAATATTCTTATATAATCATATAATAATTTTTTGTTTTTTTGTGGGATATTTAAAAATATGTTTTTAATATACACCGTATCTTTTCTTTCACAATAGTTAATATTAATTTTATATTTTTCATAATCATTTATTATTGCTTTATTAATAATATAAGCTGATTTGTTATATTTTGGATAAAAATATCTACCATGTGAGAATAAAGAAACAAAAAATATAGCTATTTCACCAACGATATGATTATAACCTGCAACTTCAAAATCAGTAATATATCCATCTATTGCTATATTTGTATCCGTTGGATCACCCTGAGAAAGAAATGAGAATAGTTGCTTTGTCATACTAATTTTTTTAATTATATCTATTAAAATTTTTTTAACATCATATTCTTTTTTATTAATGATAAAACTATCAAAATCCATTTTTTTTAGATTGTCTTTTATTGTTTGAATTCTTTTTTTAAAAAAAATATTGTTTTCGCAGTTGTCTTCATTCAAGATTTTTAAACTCTTTATAATAGAATTTTTGTATTGTCCAAATATTTTATATGTACTAACTAAAAGTTCATTATTACCATATAGATAATCATTTATAGTTTTATTTTTAAATGAATCTATGTAATCATATATAATCATATTATTAATAACTATCGCAGTTTTTGATACTTTATAATCGTCTTTTATGAATTTATAATTATCTATTTCTGATGGACAATTAATATTTTTTATTTTAAAAAAATATTTTTTACAATTATATTTACAAATTCCAATCATTGTTTTCGATGTCAAATATGTGTTTTCAATTTTAATTGCATCATGCACTACATAATCAAATACTTTTTGAAGCTTATCATATTCATCTAAATTGTTGCAAATTCCAAATGTATATGTAGGGTTATAGTACATATCAACATCTTCAATTATATCTCCAACAACAATTACATTATTCATATTATTTTTTATAAAATTATTTTTATTATATGGTGTTATAACTCTTAAAATATTGTTGTTTGCAATTATTTTTATTTTATTTAATCCTGCACTTTTTAGCACAAATTTAATTAACGGACCATATCCAGATGAACATATTATTATTTCAATTTCATTTTTTTTACAATAATTAAAAAATTTAACAAAATCACTTCGAATAATTATTTTTTTACTTACTTCTTTAATATGCTTATTTGCCGAAAAAAATTTTAATAAAATTATTTTTAACATCCATAAAAAATAAATTATTATTCTAGATTCTGTTTTAGATATCATAGAGTCAATTCTTTTCTTAATAGTTTTGTATTTTTTTCCTAAAACTTTGCTAAAAACTCCTATTGATGTGTCACTATTATAAGTAGTAATTGTTTGATCAAAATCAATAATAAATGTTGGATTAGTAATATTTTTGGTTTTATTAATTAGTTGATTATAAATATTGCTTTTTATCATTTTATGTTCCTTCCACCATCAATGATAAATACACTACCAGTAGTATATTCTGAAAAATTTTCTAATAGTGTCTTAATAAAATTTGCTATTTTTTCGGGCGAAAAAATAATTTTAAGTGGGACCTTTTCCAATGCCTCTATTTTCTCTTCGGGATAATATTTCCAACTTTTATTCATATCAGTTTCTACTGCCCCAAAGGATAATGCATTAATTGTTATATTCCTTTCAGAAATTTCTAGAGCTAATTCCTTAGTTAAACACTCTGTCGCACTTTTTGAACAATCATAAGAATACTTGTCCAGCCTAGGTTTATTAGAATGAACCGATAAAATATTCAGTATTGTTGATCCTTCCTTCATATAATTCAAACAACATGAAATGCAATTGCAAACGCCAATATAATTTGTATTAATTACATCTTTGTATTCATCGACATTATAGTTTTTAAAACTTGAAACAATTTGTTTTGCAGCATTATTTATTAAAATGTCTATTTTCTTTTCTTTGTTCATAACATATGCTACACTTTTATTTACTTCTTTATAATTAGACACATCGCAAAAAATATAATTTATTCCATTACAATTTTTCTTGTTTTTAACGTTTTCATCAATATCAAAAACATAAACTTTTGATCCATTTAATGATAATAGTTTTGCAGTTTCTAGTCCGATTCCATTTGCTCCGCCTGTAACAATAACAACTTTATTATATAATTTTTTCATATTATTATCCTCCAAAATTTATGAAAATCTTATTAAAATTAAACTAAATCGATTATAAATTTTATACAAATTTAAATTTACAAATATACTATCACTTTTTCCAATTTTAGTCAACAAAAACCTTAGCAAAATCTATAAAAAAAAACCTTAACAAAATCTATAAAAACTATATTTTTTGTGGATTTTTATGTTTTCTATATAGAAAAAGTAAATCTAACAAATAAGCATTAAAAAAATCGGATTAATTATTATACAATTTTTATTTAATATTATTCATCAAGTAATTCTAAATTCTTATCCAACCATTTGTATTCGGTATGTTTAGGACTTAAGACAATAGTTAAATCATCCTTGTTTACATTAATAATAAAATCCAGTTCAATATTATGAATTAACACACCATTTTTATTTCATCTGTATAGTTTGTAATTATAGGTTTTGTTTCTAGTGAAAATCCTATTTCTTTCTTTAGTCCCCTGCATCATAATCCTTCCTTTATTGTTTAACCGGATTCAAAGTGACCGCCAAGAAATTTCCATGCACCTGGAAAGAAATCATCATTTTCACTTCTTTTTACAGCCAGTAACAAGTCATTATCTTTTAATATTCCAGTTAACACAATTCTAGTTTCCATAATTTCTCCTAATTTTTATACTTTTATTTTTCAATGTTATAGATATGTTAAATTTTTAAAAAGCAAATACTACTTAGAGTATTTGCTTATTTTTTCTAATAATTTGTCTTTATCTACTGGTTTAATCAAATAATCTTTGAAACCATATATCAGATATTCTTCATTATATTCATAATCATTATTCTTAGTAAGTAGTATTACATTAGTATTAAAGTTTCTAATCTCCTGTAATTTTTTCATTACTGTTATTCCATCTAATGGCTTCATTTCTTCATCTAAAAGTATTAAATCATACTTTTCTTTATCTCTTATTTTATCCAGACACTCTTTACCAGAAGATACACTATCTAATAATGTATTTGATTCTTTTAATAATTTAGTAATCATTTTAACACTAGAAGCATTATCATCTACAAGTAGTATTTTCTTTTTGTCTAGGACATTTTCATATTTGTTTAGATTGTCTGAGGTTTCTCCTACTTTTTGATCTAGTACTACTTTAATAATAGTACCTTTACCATAAATACTACTTGGTATGATGGTTCCTCCCATTAATGTAACTAATTTTTTAGCATTATATAAATTACTTTTTAAATTAGTACTTTCTTTATCTTCTTCTTTTTTATTAAAAATCTTATTTAGTTCATCTGCTTTCATACCAATTCCAGAATCTTCTATTGAAATAATAAGTCTTGCTATGTTATTTTTCATAATAGCATTAACAGTAAATTCAACATAACCTTGTTCAGTAAATTTAACACTATTATTTAAAATTGTAGTAAGAGAAGTTTTTATTCCTACTGCATCACCATATAAGTATTCTGGTAAATCACTTGCAATACTAGTTCTAAATTCTAAGCCTTTTCTTTCAGCTTTTTTCTTATATATTTGAACTAGTTCTTTAATAATTAGTTTTATATTATATTTATCGTTATATATCTTAATGTTAGCACTATCAATTGAAGATACATCTAATATCTCATTAGTCATTGTTGTAAATCTAGCGGCACTTGCCTTAATATCTCGAGCACTATTATTAACACTTTCGATATTAACTTTTTTATTATCTGTTTCACTTAGAATTGCATCAGCACTATACTCAATATCTCTTGTGATATCTCTTATTTCATTAGTCATATTATATAGAAACATTGCCTTTTCTTCATTAGCATTATCAGTTATTTCTTTGGCTCTATGCACTTCATCTAATATCTTCATATCAGGATTTTCAATTGTAAAATATATTAAAACAAGCATTAAAGTATGAGCAGATGTAATAATTAACATACTTCTGTCAACAAACTGCATTAAAGCACCAGATATACCAACTAGTAAAATACCAAGTAAGATAATACCTAATCTTAATGTATATTCTTTTGATTTTTTCTTTAATGTGGTCGTTATGCATCTATAAATCCAAAAAGGAGCTAAAATCATTGTGAAATAAATCAAGAAATCAGTGCTAAGCCCATATGTATAATACTTTGGATATTCATTAAAATAATTTAATTTAGTAAAAAATGTCACAAAGAATCCAATAATAATTACTGGTGAAAACACAAGCAAACTTTTTTTTACTGATGCCTTCTTATCAAATTTTTCAGTACCATACTTTTTATCAGTAAGTAAACATATATATCCTGTTAAAATCCAGTCAAAGACATACATATAAAAGATATATGTTTTAAGTATCAACATACCAACAGGATTATCCTGCATTTTTAAAAATACTAGAACAGCATAACATCCGAGTTCCAAGACTAGTCCTATAGCATTGACAATCATAAGTAATGATACTATTTTATTTTCAAGTAGATTAATTCTTTCTTTAGAGTAATAATTAACGAGAAAGAAAATAACATAAATTAAAGATAAAATAGGAAAACCTATATACATCATAACAAGCCAACCTCCTTTTTTATTATTTTAAAATTTTCTTTTTAACTTTTTCTTCTTTTTTAAAACTTATTGGTTCTAAACCATTTCTTTCGTCAATTCGATAAAACCCATCGGTCTCAGATGGTAAAACGGCATAGTCTCTTTTTCCACTAAGTGGACTAGTAGCAAATGAATCTCTTATCTTATATGCATACGGCATATAACTGGTACCATTATATTTAAGTTTTAATGAATCATTAATATATTTTATAGCATTTTCAGGAGATACCTTTGTATTATCATCAAGTATAATATGTACTACTGGTACTTGTAAGCCACCTACTTCCATTGAAACAACTTCTGCTTCTTTTACAAATCCTAAATCTTCAACGGATGTTTCAATATCAAACAAGTATACAACTTTACCTTCAGAATCAATAAATGAATCATTTTTTCTTCCAGATACTTCATAGACATCCTTTCCATTATACTGTCCAATTATTGCTGCTATATCACCAGTTCTACTCCAACGCTCCCCATTGTCATCATATACAAAGAATTTCGAAGTGGCTTCAGGATTATTTAAATATTCTTTCATAACTGCTGGTGTCTGAATATAAAGTTCTCCCCTTTGACCTTTTTCTACTGGCTTTCCTGTAACTAAATCCAAAATTTTAGCATGTACTTCAGGTATTAAAATGCCTGATTCATTAGTTCGATATGGAATATCGCTATTAAACATTGTCATTGTACCAAACTCTGATTGACCATATCCTAAAATCATTGGTGGAATGCCATAATATTCTAAAATCTTATTAATCTTAATAGCTGTCGCTTTAGAAAAAGCCTCTCCACCACAATAAGGATATTGTAAAAACGATAATGAACCTTTTGGTAATTTAGAGTTAGATAAGTTAATATAATGTGCTTTAGATGCAATAACAGTTTTAGGTTCATAATCTTTTAAATCTTTTCCTAAAGTAGTAGCATCATATATAGGTTGCAAAATATTCGTAGGTCCTAGTATCATTGTTCCAAATAATGAGTGTACAAAACTTGTAAGATACATTGGTGGTATTAAAACTAGATTTCTATCTCCCCTACCTGGTCCAAATCCATTAGTCATTGCATAAATAGATATCATATTATTAATACTATCATTAGTATGAACTATACCTTTAGGTTCTCCTGTTGTCCCACTAGTATAAGAAATAACCGCTGGTTTATCTTTCTCATAAGGTATTCTTTCAATCTTAACACTTGATTTTTCTCCCAATCTGATAAAATCAGGAAGTTCAATATATTCTACGCCTTCAATTTTATCTGAGTCTTTTACTTTTTGTCTCTTAATTAACATTTTAAACAAAAACGAAGAATACTCAGACATTGATGACATTATTATTTTTTCTACATTTGTTTTTTCTAATTCACTTTTAATCACTGGATAAAATCTATCCATACAAATAAGTAATTTAGTATTTGTGTCATTAATATATCTTTTACCATTTGCTTTTAAATAATTAGGATTAACAAATTGTACTATTGCACCTAATCTATTTAATGCTGCAAAATTTAACATTGTATCTAGAGTACCAGCAGCACAAATACTAACCATATCACCATTTTGTACTCCTATTTCTTTAAAGCCTCTTGCATAAACATCAATCATCTCAAAAAATGTTTTGTAATCAATTGATGATCCTCCAAGGCTTTCAAAAGCAGTAACATTTAAATTATCACCACTTCTATCTTCAATATTGTCAATTATTGTTTTCTTTGTTATTTCCATAATATAATCATCTCCCCCACTAATAGACAAATATTTTTTTACATTTAAAGTATAACATAATTAGAAATAAATGTAAATCTTTGTTTACACTATTTATACCATTATTCGGCATAAAGTGCGAATATTTTAACACACTTTTCTTTTTTTTACTTTATATTTAGATATTTTGTTATATTGGGCCTTTCACAAAAATAAAGTTAACAATAAGAAAACACCTACTTTTTAGGTGTTTACATTCTTTCTAGAACATCAATACCAAGAATATTAAGAAGCATTCTATTAGTTTTAAATACTATTCCTGATAGGGATAAATAAGACTCTCTTTTTATAGGATCTTCTTCCGTTAATATTTTAACTGAAGCATAAAAACTATTAAAAGTATTAGTAAGTTCATATAAATAATCACATATATAATTTAATGTTCTTTCATTAAATGATTTATCTAATACTGATGGTACTTCAAGTAATTTTAGGATAATGTCTTTTTCATAAGGACTATATATTCCAGTTACTTTATTCATACTATAGTTATTTTCCTTTGCTCTATCAAGTAGTGACTTAATTCTCATTGTCGAATATAATAGATATACTCCTGTTTTACCATTCATGTCACTAAATTTTTCTATATCAAAGATATAATCAGTACTTCTATTAGGAAGTAAATCAGCATATTTTAGTACTGCACATGTTAAAGTATTAGATATTTTTTCTTGCTCTTCTTTATCTAGATTGTTATTAATTTTCTTTTCTACTTCAGATTTAACATTGTCTATTAGATTAGATAGAGTCATTACTCCGCCATCTCTTGTTTTAAATGGTTTTCCATCTTTTCCATTCATCGTACCGAATCCCATGTGATCTAGTTTTACATTAACAGGCACTATTCCAGACTTATAGCAGACCCTAAATACTTGTTCAAAATGAAGTGACTGCCTACTATCTACTACATACCATATTTCATCTGGATTATACTCTTTCATTCTCTCCCAAATAGTAGCTATATCAGTAGTTTCATAGGATACACTACCATTAGATTTAACTAAAATAAGAGGTGGGATTTCAACTTTGTCATCATCCTTTTTAACGTCTACGACTGATGCCCCTTCGCTCTCACAAACTAATCCTTTATCTTTAAGATAATTAACTACATCATCGATATATTTATCAGAATCACTTTCACCATTCCATAATTCAAATGAAACATTTAATTTATCATATAGTGACTTAATATTAGCTACGGATACTTCAACTATTTTCTTCCAAAGAGCATAATATCCTCTTTCCTTCTTCTGTAATTTATAAGTAATTATTCTTGCTTCTTCTAAATAGTTATCGTCTTCCTTAGCTTTAGTACTAGCTATAGGATATATTTCTTCCAAGTCTTTATTGGTAATAGGAATA
This sequence comes from uncultured Caryophanales bacterium, assembly GCA_947164795.1. GTDB lineage: Bacteria > Bacillota_I > Bacilli_A > RF39 > UBA660 > CAG-302. The sequence continues at coordinate 10,189 of CAMUXV010000008.1, forward strand.
TCATCTGGATACTCTCCATTATAATCTTCATCAAAGTATTTCCACTCTGGATGTCTATTCTTTAATTCTAGAATAATAAGTCCCATAGGTCTACCCCAGTCTCCTAGATGAACATCTCCAATTACTTCTGCACCCAATTCTTTTGCTAATCGTTTTAGAGCCTCACCAATATTAGCGCTTCTTAAGTGTCCAACATGTAATGCTTTCGCCACATTAGGGCCACCATAATCAATAATTATCTTTTTCTTTTTCAGCTGTCCTTTATTAATATTAATATCATCTTTTACTTCGTTCATATATTCAGTAAGAGCTTCATCAGAAAAAGACAAATTAATAAAACCCGGACCTGCAACATTAACATTACTAAAAGTACTATCTTGTAATAGATGCTCTACTATCTCAGTTGCTATGATATTAGGATTTTTTTTATATGCTTTAGCAAGTGACATAACTCCATTATATTGATACTCTCCTAAATCAGGTCTAGATGAAGTAACTAATGTTACATTATCAGTATCATATCCACACTCTTTAATAATACTTTTTAATTTTTCTTCTAATTTATATATAAAATTATTCATAATAATCCTTTCTAAAAACAAAAAACAGGATTTCTCCCGTTATTTACTATTCTTCAGTCTTTTTTGCTTTTGTAGTTTTTGCTTTTTTAGGAGCTTTCTTTTCTTCTACTTTGTTAGTTTCTACTTTTTTAGAAGTATCTACACCTTTATAAAAACCACATTTAGGACAAGCTCTATGAGGTCTAATCTTAGCACCACAATTTGTACATTCTACTAATCCATTAGCGGTAATTTTATAATGAGTTCTTCTCATATCTCTTCTAGTCTTACTAACTTTTCTAAATGGAACTGCCATCTATCTCACTCCTTCCTTATAGTAAATCTTTAAATGGATTATTATCATTATTAGCATTTACTTCATCTTCACTAATAAGTCTCCATCCATTTCCCTCTAATTTAATATCTTTGTTTTTATCATTAACAGCATATAGAGGAATCTCCACAAGAATATTTTGCCATAAATCTTCAGTAATATCAAGTGTTTTTTGAAAATTTACCCTTGTTTCATCTATTTTTTCTTCAATTTCACTTGTAAAATCATATGTATAATCCTCTAAAGTAATATTATCTGGTATTATCATTGTACCTTTTATTGTACCAGTAAGTTCATAAGTATCATCTACTAATTTAGATAAACTACCAGTAAAATGTACATTACTTAGTCTCCTAATATCACTATTTTCTACTAATTCTAAAGGAATATTTATGTCGTTGTCGATATTTACTTTCTTACCTTTAATAACAAGTTCAAGTAATTCTATAACCATATAATTTCACCTGCCATATAATTATATAATAATTTTAATAAAATATCAACTATTTTTTTCTAATTAAAATATTATGTATCTTGCATGCATCTAACATTATAAAAAGATAATAGTATTAGTTACTATTATCTTTTCTAGCTATTACTTCTCTAGGTTTGGAACCATTTTGTGGTCCTATAATACCTCTTTCTTCTAATAGATCTACTATTCTAGCAGCTCTATTATATCCTATACGATATTTTCTTTGAATTAAAGATGCACTTATCTTACCAAATTCCATAGCAAAATCAACGATATCATTGTATAATGGGTCATCATATTCTTCCTTAGATTGATATCCATCATCATATGCTCCTGCATCGGAAGATGCTTCTCCCCTTTCTTCAGTAAGAGAATGATCGTAATTAGCTTTTTGTTGTGATATAGTGAAGTCTACTATTTTCTGTAGTTCTTCATCGCTTACATAAGCTCCTTGTATTCTTATAGGAATATTTTCTCCCATTGGTTTAAATAACATATCACCTTTACCAAGTAGTTTTTCTGCTCCTCCTTGGTCTAAGATAGTTCTTGAATCTATTTGCGATGATACTGCAAATGATATACGTGATGGTATATTTGCTTTAACAACACCGGTAATTACATCAGTAGATGGTCTTTGTGTTGCTACGATTAAGTGAATACCTGCTGCTCTTGCCATCTGAGTTATTCTCATAATAGAGTCTTCAACATCTTTAGCAGCTACTAACATTAAGTCTGCTAACTCATCAATGATAAATACGATATATGGTAGTTTTACATAATCAGGATGTGTTTCACAGAATTTATTATAAGTACCAATATTCTTACACTTAGTATCTTCAAATACTTGGTATCTTCTTTCCATTTCTACTACTATATTCTTAAGAGCAATAGATGCTTTCTTAGGATCAGTTACTACTGGAGTAAGTAAGTGTGGTACTCCATTATACATAGAAAGTTCTACTTTTTTAGGGTCTACCATGACTAGTTTTACTTCATCTGGTTTGCTTCTCATTAGTATTGAAGCAATTATACAGTTAATACATACTGATTTACCACTACCAGTAGCACCGGCGATTAACATATGGGGAGTAGCATTGATTTCAGCCCATTTAACAGTACCCATTATATCTTTGCCTAATCCTACTGCTAATACACTCTTTTCATCAGGTTGAGGTAATTTAGATAATACCTCTCTAAATGATACAGGGCTATTTACTTTATTAGGTAGTTCTATTCCAATAGTACTTTTACCAGGAATAGGTGCTTGAATTCTAACATCTTTAGCAGCCAAATTAAGAGCTATTTCTTTTTGTATTGATAATAATTTATTTACCTTAGTACCCGCTTGCAACTCTAATTCATACTGAGTAACAGAGGGTCCTATATGACATTCTTTTATCTTACCAGGTATATCAAAGTCTGCTAGTACTTTTTCTAATGTTGTAATATTTTGTTTAACTGCTTCAACATTATCTTTATCATTATTACCTTTAGATAGTTTTAATAATGTTAAAGGTGGTAATTTATAATTAACATTAATTACTGGTTTTTCTTCTTCTTTATTATTTACTACTGGAGTTTCTATAGTCTTAATAGGAACATCCTCTTCTTCTTTTTCACTAATATGATCAATATCTTTAGTAGAAGATACAATTATTCTCTTATCTTCTTCCTCTTCTTTCTTCTCTTTATGAACACGCTCTATCTTAGGCATTTTTATCTTCTTAATTAAATCCATAACGCTAGTATTAAGAAGTAATATTAATCCTATTAAAGCTAACGTAACAACTACTATTATAGTGCCATCTTTAAATAAACTAAAGAAAGCATAAGTAAATAGAGCTCCGATCATACCCCCACCACTATTACTAATAGCTTCAGTGCTCTTACAAGCCACTAGTAAATTATTATAAGTTTCAGTAATGATTTTTATTCCATCATTTTGATTTAACTCAATGTATCTTAAATGAAGAAATACTAATAAAGCTATTATTATTACATATAAACCTATCCATCTTAACCCTAAGAAGTTCGGTGTCTTTCTTTTTACTATTATGTATGCTCCCATAAATAGAACCGCTCCTAGCAAAACGCCATAGATATTACCTACTAAAAATACGGAGAATGCTCTAATAAAATTTCCAGCAGGTCCATATCCTCCTATTCCTATAATAGAAGCAAGTATCATTATTATTCCTACTACTTCGTTCGTATATTCAAATTTTTTCTTTTCTTCTTTTTTGGTCTTTTTCTTAGCCATATTATCAATCCTTCTATTCGTATTTAATTATAACAAAAGAAATTTAAGTTGTAAAGAAAGCACTCGAAATTTGTCATTTATTTAACATAAAAACGACTTATCACTTAAGATAAATCGTAATTATTTTTTTGATAATACTTTTTTCTTTTTATTTATATTACTAAATATTTGTTTAAATTCATTTACATATGTTTCTAATGATAAACTACTATCATATTTTATATAATAATCATAATTACATAAATCTATTTCTTCTGAAGAACATACACATATTGGTACATCTTTAGATATTGTTCTTCTAATATAATTTATAATATCATATGCACAAGGCTGTAATTGACTACTATCATCAAATAAAGGCATATAATTATCACAAATAATTAAGTCGAAATAATCATTTTTTTGATAACAATCTCTTATTATACGAAGAGCACTATTTCTTGATTTAGCTCTTATTATTTCTGAATTGTCTAATATTCTATTTAAAATTTCTATTAGTTTATTATATTTATATTCTTCATCCTCAATAATTATTATTTTTAAATTTGTCACAATAGTTCTCCTTTAATTGATATTTATTATACACTAAGTATGATGAAAAGGCAATTATTATTTTCATGAAATTTATTATTATCTAGTGTATTATCTTACTAGAAGAATCTTCTAGTAAAGGGTTATGGAGAAGTAACTTGTTACTTCGAGCAAGCGAAGCGTTAAATAAAAAAATGTAAGAATAATCTTACATTAAACTTATTGGTTTAGATTCAGTTTTTTCTTTTTCAGCTTCTGCATAATCTTTGCAAATACCTGCAATGTTTTTAAATTCATTAAGAAGCCATTTTGCAGCTTCGTTAGATATTTCTTTTCTTTCTATCATTGTAGCAATATCATTAGTTAAGCTACTCATTTTTCCCTCAATTAAAGAAAAACCATACTCCGAATTCAATTCTATATTTGCCATATTTTTTCTTCCTTTCTTATGTTTTTATATATAAATGTAATTATTCATAATATATATGGCGTCCCCGATTGGAATCGAACCAACGACCTACTGCTTAGGAGAAAATCAGTTTAAATTTCAAATACTGTTTGTTTTTTTCAAAACCCTTGTAATTATTGCGAAATCTAAACGAATTTTCAATTTTTATTTTTAAAATTAATTTGAATTTTTTAATTATTTTAAATAGTATTTGTTAAAGTTCGCGACAATTTCGCGACATACTATTTAAAAATCCTATCCTAGCATTTGAAACACCACTTCATGTAATTATATTATAACAAAATATTTTTTATAATTCTATATTCTCATCAAAAATATAGCAAACATTTTTACTTTCAGTACAATGTAAATACTTAAGTGTAGTAAATATTTGTGAATGTCCCATTAATTTAGATACCATGGGTATATTTAAATATTTATTATCATTTATTTGCATACTGCAATAACTATGTCTCAAGCCATGTAATGTCACTCTTTTTAAATTATATTTACTTATAAATTTATTCCATCTGTATATTAGAAAATCAAAGCCAATTCTTTTACCATTATTATTAACAAATAATATTTCACTATTAATCTTAATAGTAAATCTGTATTTTAAATATTCATTTAATATTTCTGCCATAGTATTTGGTATTGGAATGATTCTATAACTTGCATTTGTTTTTGGTGATACTTCAATATATTTATGATTAAATTTATCATAATTTAAATTTCTATTTATGATAATAGTTTTATCTATTAGATTTATATCATCTATATGAAGTCCTAATAATTCACATTTTCTAATTCCAGTAGTTATCAATAGTGAAAACATAGTTTGATCAATTATATTTTCTTTTCTTAATAAATTTAGAGTTTGTAATAATTCATTTTTTGAATAAATTATTGTCTCTCTATGTTTTACATTTTTAATTCTAATATGGATAATTGGATTCTCACTTACAAATTCCCACTCTGTTGCTTTATTAAACATATTTCTCATAATTTTATAAACCCTATAAACTGTTTTATCTGAAACCTTACCAGTTTGATTAAAATTATCTTTATCTCTTAAAGATGCAAAGAACTTTTGTAATTGTAATGGTGTGATTTGATTAATTTTATACTCTCCTATTTCTGGCAAAATATATTTATCCAATGTATGTTTCATTGAATATGTTGTAGTCGTTTTTAATTCTTTCATACAATAAATTGAAATCCATATATTTACAAATTCATTAACAGTAGCATTATTTCTTATCTTTTTATTATTGACTAATACTTTCTCAGACATTTTAATTTTTCTTACATGTTTTGCCTCCTGTAATGTATTATACATTCTAGAAAAATAATAATCTCCACTTCTAATAAACAATCTATATTTATTATTGTAAGTTTTATAAATATATTTATCAACTAATACAGGATACTTATCCTTATTCATAATTATAACCTCCAAATTTAAGATAATTGTCATATATTATAAAGGTTATAAAAAATAATAGAGCTATTTATAGCCCTATTTACACAGATCAATTTTAATTTCTTCGATTATATGACCTATATTCCCTTCACCAGCATATTTATTCATATCAAAAAAATTATCATCTATAGGTACCCATTCAAGTTTATTAACTTCTTCAATTAACTTTACCCCTTTATTCAGTTTTCCATAGTATACTTCAAGTTCTTTGTTCCATTTTACATATGTCAAATTCATAAAATATATTAACTCTATATCTTCTTTTTTTATATTCGTTTCTTCTTCTAATTCTCTATATGCTTCATTTAATCCATCGTTTTCTTTTTCAATTTTACCACCAACAAGATTATACATTCCCATGTATGGTTCCTTAGTTCTTTTGCACATTAACGTTTTTTCAAGATTCTTATCAAAAACTACAATAACATTCATCTTTTTCATTACATTACCTCCACTATTATATGAAAAAATAACTTTGATTTTGATATTCCACAACAAATCAGAGTTATTTGTTTTCAATCCTATTAATGATATATTTAATAAATTGTTCAAATAGCATATTTTGCTCTTCTTTATCTGTAATAAATTCAGGATGCCATTGAACGCCTATATTAAAATTATCCCCTTCATATTCTAAAAGTTCAATTATTCCATCTTCAGCATTACCTTTTACTTTATACTTGCCAGGGTTATCTATTTTACATTTATGAATACTATTAACTATGAACTTGTCTTTTTTTATTTGATTGTATAATTTTGAATCTTTATCAATAGATACATTATGCATATTCATATTTTCTAAACTAAAATGTTTCTCTTTTAGGTATTCATAATTTTCTAGAGAGATACTTCCTCCTGTTGATAATGCCATATTAATACATCCACAACATATTCCTAGTATAGGCTTATTAGTTTTTATGCAATATTTAGCAATTTCTTGTTCATAATTACAAATTACAATTCCACCCTCAAGAATGATTCCATCACATAAATCAATAGTATTATATAAATCATTTAAACTTTCTTTGTTTAAATCATAGTTTTGATATGAAAATGGTTTTCCTTCATTTATATCTGTAATTTTACTTTGCGGTATTATGCCAATTGCTAAAGCTCCATTTTTATTTAAGGCATCTTTAACTTCATTACTAATGCAAATTTTATTCCATATAATATCATCACATTGTGGTTTCCCAACTATACCTATAATTGGCTTTCTTTTCATTATTAATTCTCCTTTTTATCCTCTTTTTTAACTTTTCGTAATACTAAATTTCCTGTTTTATGTTGCACTCTTAAATTTAAGACACCTTCTCCATCTAAAGCAGTAAAACCATCATATATTTGTGCTGCTATATTTTGTTCATCTATAATTATGTTATTAAGATTGCGACAGGCAACCCAATTGTTTCTTTGCTCAACATCGTGATAATTAGTACCTATCAACTTAAATCCCGTTTTATCAAATAAATGAACAACAGCATTATTGTCTAATCTGGTTTGAACAAATATCAAATCTACATTTACTTGTTTTAATAACTCACATAAATTAGTTAACGCTTGTGTAGCTATTCCTTTTCCTTTATTTTCTTCAAAAATATAAATACCATTAATTTTAACAATATTCTTTGAATTAAAATGTATCATTATGTAACCTAATAGTTGACTGCTTTGATTATCTAGTACCTTTAATATTTGTTTCTCACCACTATGAAATTGATGCATATTTTTTGCAATCCATGTAGAATAATATGGATATTCTTCAATAAATATTGAAGTTAATGATTCAATACCTGCTTTTAACTCATCATCTGTTTCAATTCTATTAACTTTTATCATAACTAAATCCCCCTTAAATTGGCAACTATGTTATCATAATGTTAATAAAATGTCAAATATTACCATTTTTTAACGTATTTTTATTTTATCTTCATCCTCATAATTCCAAATGTTTAATTTACCTTTTGCTTCAATTGGGCTAATTCGTACAATATCTTCAAAAATCCAAGCATATCTACCTAATTCATATAATCCTAAATTATATTCTTGATTATTATTTTTTATTTTTTTTAAAAACTCCTCATCCATATATACACAATCAACTAAATTACCCTTGCATATTATGTTTCCATAATTCATATCCATATCTTTAATTAAGCCTAAAACATATGGATTTTTCAAATATTCTTTTGCAAGAGACTTTCCACTAGCATGAATATAAAGTTCTCCCCTATAATTAGTTTTCCAACTTCTAGTTTCAATTAGTTTTGAACCATTCATTATTAATGTAGCAAATGGCTCCTTAATACTTATAACTTTCATTTTCATTTCCTCTTACTTCTATATGCTTTATATAAAAATGGCGTCCCCGAGAGGACTTGAACCTCCAATCTGTCGCTTAGGAGGCGACTGCATTCTCCTATTATGCTACGGGGACGTATAATCCCATAACTCATCCTTGATAGTTGCATTCCTATTTTTTTAAAATCAGACTGATTTTTTTAAAATCGATTCGAAAATTTAAAAACTCTTAGGAGGCAGTCGCTCTATCCTACTGAGCTACGAGGACACACATATAATTATATCATACTTTATTTATTTTGATGAATAAAATTATATATTTTATTACTATTTAAATAGAAATAATTAGTATCTTTTAAGATATATTTATAATAATCATCTTCTTTTTCGATATCAATAATATTACTTATATCTGTTTCAAATATTATTTCTTTATAATTAGGATTATTTATTACTCTACCTACTCTAAACGATTCTGTATCTTTAGGTATAGAAAGAATTATAAATCTTATATTAGTTATTATAATTGATACGTCTATATTATTATTACCTGTCTTTAATAAAATATCATTAAATATTTCTATTATTTGTTCATTATTCTTTAATTCAATATTATACATATCTTATCCTTATAAAACATATTTAGTTAGTATAAAGTAGATAGCCGCTGCTATTACAATAAGTCCAAATATTAAGAATATAATTTTTAATATATTACTAGATGTATCATCCTCTAATAAAGTATCATCATCGTCTTCGTCAAAATCTTTCTTAGTAAAATTAAATGAACCACTGTAGAAGGTTTCTCCATCTTTTATCTTTTTAATCATTGTGACTTCATCTTTAACTATTGGATCAGTAACAACAGTATTATCATTTCCTTTTAAATCTACTAGTAAATCTAGTGGCAATGAGTCTTCACTTACTTTTTCTTTTTTATCAGTTTCCATATTAGATAATTCAATTGCGTCATCATGATATGGTATTTTTTCCTCCTCTAAATTTGTTAAAAAATTATGGTATATTTTTTTCTCATTGGTAACTTCATTACTTCTATTTATTTCATTCTTAGCATTTTCCAGTAGTACATTTATGTCATACACTCTTTTTTCTTCTCTTTTTACTATAGGTTCTTCTTCTTTTACTATTTCTTTTTCTTTATTTTTACGATATTCATCTCTACTATAAATTATTTTCTTTAGTCCATCTAAGTCTATCTCGTTTGAGTTATCAGGAACTGGTAAGTTTTCCAAATCAGATATTTCTTTGGATATATCTTTGTATAGTTCTTGATTCTTCTTTGCTCTTTCAAAAGTACTGAGATCTTTTTCGTAATATTTTTCCATTCTACTTTCCATAATACCACTACCTCTATCTTTAAATATATAATAACATATTTTTTATTCAAATAAAAGAATATATTGCATTTTTTACATATTTTTTGTATAATTTTTTTATGAGAGGAAGGTATGAATATGAAATTAAAAGTTAATAAAGATAAATGTATTGGATGTGGACAATGTGTAAGTATTTGTGATAAAGTATTTGATTTTGATGATGATAATTTGGCTAAAGTAATAGTAGATTCAGTTCCAGAAGATTTAGAAGAAGATAGTAATACTGCTAAAGAAGCTTGCCCTACTGGTGCCATTGAAGAAGAGTAATCTTCTTTTTTTCTTGACTTATATAAAAGATACTGGTATAATATCTAACGTTTTGAAGGGGGAATAACATTAATGAAATATAAATATTATAATGATTGGGAATATAAAAGAGCAATAACTATTGCTTCGACTGACCCTTATAGAGGTGCTATTGAATTAAAAGAGTATTTAGAAAAATATCCTCTAGACTACACTACTTACCCATATTATATCTCAGTTTTGATAGTGATCGGGCAATTTGATACTGCTAGAGAAAATTTAGACTATATCCAAACGATTCTTGAAAGTGGTGTTTATAAAAATGATGAAAAGAGAAATGATATTTTAAAATATTCAATACTATATTCTAAATTTAAACTTCTTTGTTGCGAAGAAAAATATAAAGAAGCATATGACCTTTATGTAGCCAATGCTAAAATTATTGATAACTACGATGTTAACAAAATTGTTTATTTCCTCAAAATTAAGCTTGGCCTATTCGAAGATAATATTGAAGAAAGAGCTTATTTACCATATTTTTATAGGCAAGTAATCGATTATCAAGAAAGTGATTTTTTACATCATGCTAAAAAACATTGTAAAGATACACTTTATGGTGATGATGAAGCAGAATCCGAATTTGTGTCTGGTTTTCCAATTGAAGATGTTGTATCTGAAATAAAAAAATATATTCCATCAAATAGAAAATTATATCATGGATTTGTTGATAATACTTATTTCTTCAAATATGATAATTGTGGTTCTTGTGATAAGAAAATGATTAATTATATTAAAGTAATTACCTTCAATGATAGTAATAGAATTATTACCATGTATCCATATTTAAATGGTGAAAGATTCTCTTATGTTGATTTAAATTATATGAAAGTTGAAGATTCACCTAAAGTTAGAAGACGTAGTCAAATAGATAAGTTTAATGATAGATTAATGAAATCAAAAAAGTACTAGTTATTTCTAGTACTTTTTTCTTTATATAAACATATAATTAATTGGTGATAATATGGAATATGAAATAATAAATCTTTCCTATAATAGTTTAGAACCAGTAATTGATGATAAGACACTTGACTTACATTATAATGGTCATTATAAGAATTATACGGATAAATTAAATAAGTTACTTAAAGAAAGCAGTTATGATTATAGATATTCTCCTGAAGAACTTGCAATGAATATTAATAATTTCCCTTTTAAAAATAATAGTGATCTTTTATTTAATTTAGGAGGATATTTAAATCATAGTTTATACTTTGATCATTTAATCGATAGTAAAGTATTAGTTCCTGAAGGATTAGCAAAAGAACTTAATAAGTATTTTGGTTCTTTTGATAACTTTAAGAATGAATTTATTAATATGGCATTAGAACTTAAAGGAAGCGGATGGACTTTCTTAGTACTAGATAAGAATAATAAACTTAGAATTATTAATCTTCCAAATCAAGATAGTCCCTATTTCTACGGATTTATTCCACTTATGGGTATTGATATGTGGGAACACGCTTATTATATAAAGTATAATTTAGATAAGAAAAAATACTTAGAGAATATTTTTAATATTATTGATTTTAATAAAGTATACAGAAATTTTCTAAATGCAAAAAGATAGTGAATAATCACTATCTTTTTATCCCATTACTTGTCCGCCATTGACATGAAGTGTTTCGCCGGTTACATAACTTGAATCATTTGATGCTAAATAAACAAAAGTTGGTGCTAGTTCATATGGCATTGCACCTCTTGCCATCGCGGCATCAGAACCAAGAGATGGTATTTTCTCTGCTACCCAGCATGCTGGCTGAAGTGGCGTCCAGAAGTACCCTGGTGCTATAGCATTTACTCTTATATTTTTTAATGCTAAGTTTCGTGCTAAACTTCTAGTAAAACCGATAATAGCAGCTTTCGTTGTGACATAGTCAATTAGTTGTGGTTCGCCATAAAAAGCTGTTACTGATGATAAATTTATAATAGAAGAGCCGCTTTTCATATAAGGTAATGCTTCTTTAGTTAAATAGAACATTCCGTAGACATTTACTTTCATTGTCCAATCGAATTGATTGTCAGGGATATCTTCTAAATAATCTTTTTGATATTGTACTCCAGCATTATTTACTAAAACATCTATTTTACCATATTTATTTAATGTTTTATTTACGACTTCTCTGCAGAATTTATGACTAGTTATATCTCCTCTTATAAGAAGGCATTCTCCTCCTAACTTTTCAATATAGTTCTTAGTATCATTGGCATCTTTATCTTCATTTAGATAAACTATTACTACTTTAGCTCCCTCTTTAACAAAGGCAATACTACATGCACGACCTAGTCCACTATCACCTCCGGTTATAATAGCTACTTTTCCTTTTAATTTACCACTACCTTTATAATTTGGATTATCAAATATTGGTAGTGGTTTCATAACATATTCCATACCAGGTTGAACATCTTGCGATTGTTCTGGTGCTAATATATTATAAACAGTACTTTTTACCCCTACTTTATTATCATAATATTTATAATAATTATTTCCATATTTATAATCAAAATCCATATATTTCCTCCTAGGATAATATATGGATATATGTTTATTTGGTGATTATTTTTTTCTTTTTCTTAAGACATTAAAATATGAAACAATAAATTTCTTAATCATTTCAGTCATAGTTTTCTTTTCTTCTTCAGATAATGTTTTATATTTTTTTAGTATTTTAGGTACAGTTGCAGTGAGGGAAGATATTATTTCACTAAAAGAATCAACTCCCGAACCATTAAATAGTTCAAATATCGAATCAATAAATATTTCTCTTTGATTTCTTGTTGTATTTTTAAGCCATTCTATTACAGTGTTATTTATATATTCACTTATTTTAGTATTACTATCTACTTTTACAAATTCATTTTTAAAGACATGCCATGAATAAATATCATGCTGTAATATTCCTTTTTGATTACTTTCACAGATAGTTATCTTTTCTTTATGATTTAAAAGTCTTCCAATTATTGATTCTTGAGGAATATATGTCTCCATTTTACTTATTATTTCATCATCTTGATATTTATCTAATATGATATTATTTAAGCCTGGTCCATCGAAGTTATCAACTTTTATTATTTTATTTTTAGTAGATTTACTTGCTAACATAGAGGAATAGATAGCAATATTTCCTCCTTTAGAATGGCCTCCTACCCTTAATTTTTTATTAGGATATTTTTTTGATATGTTTTCTAAATATTCAAGTCCAGTTATCTGACATGGTACATTTTCCATAAATGCCATATTACAGTCTTCTTTCCAACCATTTATTGTTTTATCAGTACCTAGATATGATACATATAATTCATTATTAGGTAAATGGATAGTTACTCCTCCAAACTGTTTTTCCGTTTCTTTATCATCTAGTTTTTGATAATCTGTTATTAATAAATCTTTAAATCTAGAAGAATCACCAATATATGTTGCTAGTTCTTTATCTCCATTATAAAGAAAATCTTCTTCTTTTAATTCTATTAATCTTTTAGATAATGTTTCGATTGTTTCTTCTTCTTTTATATTTACTTTATCTAAAGGTAAATAAGAGAATCTAGCAAGAACTAGACTATCCACTTCACTTAATGGATGCTCTTTTGATATTGAAATATCTCCTCTCCATAATAAATAATCATGTACATTTGTCATTATTTGTCACCAACCTTATATATTTATTATAGTTTTTTATTATTAAAAAAGCAACCGATAAAAGAAAAGAAACTAGGTAACTAGTTTCCACTTTGTACTTTATTTAATGTTTTTGCTATTTCTGATACTTCAGTATTATTTACTGGATACCATCCATAAGATACCATTTTATTGTAGGTGTCTTCTTGACTCGTTAATATATCATTTAGATTTTCTTTTAAGGCAACTCTGACATCATTATTAGAACTTTCTAGAGTACCATGAACATATACCTCAACAGTACTTTTTAGGATTAATAAATAATTATTCATTCTTAGTTCATCATTCATTAGACTTTACCTCCAATAGGCTTAATAATTTTTGCTTCATAGTGTTATGTTTTTCTATTTCACTATTCATAAATGTAACAAGGTTTTCTTCTTCCATATTTTTTACTAAATCTTCACAAATTTTAATGATATTTTTTTCATGCTCTATGGCATCTTCGACATAAGCTAATTCTTTTTGTGTCATTATCTTTCCTCCTTGTTATTATTATGAACTATTATTTTATTTTTTAAACAATAAATAAGTAAAAAGAGTAAATCTTTTTTTATTTACTCTTTATTCCTCTACCAATACTCCTATTCCACTAAACTGATTTTGTCCTGCAGTTATAGTAAATTCATTATTTGTTGGACTACCTTGTGGCATGCTCCCTCCAGGCATTTGCATATTGTTATCACCACTTGGTTTCTCTGGCGGTGTACCATTATCATTCATGTTAGGTGGAGTCATATTTTTTTCACCATCTGTTTTTTCTGGAGGAGTACCATGAACATTCATATCTGGTGCTTGGCCTCCATTCATTCCCATACCACCTTGAATAGTATTCGATGAGCAACCTAACTGAACACCTTTGATATAACTTGTTATATTAGTATATAATCTATTTGTTTCTTCACCAGTTATATCTCCATCCTTATATAAATAGTAAGTACCTTCTTTTAGAGATGATGAACTATATATTAAATTACTATATGTCCTATCTGTTTTATAGGCAAATACAGGATTATCATTTTCATCAAGTAATGTAATTAATGTCTTTTCAGTAGGTTTCTCTTGGAATGAGAAGACTACAAAAGCTTTTTTTGAATCACTTGATATGGCATCTAACATATCACCAGTCGCTAGTACTGTTCCCCCATTTAAATATATTCCTTTTTCTGAATCTATTCCAGCATCTTGTCCAGGTTTAGCAAGTGCTATAATTGTTCCTCCATTTATTGTTAGTGTTCCATTTGAATCAATAGCATCACCTTCTTCTGCCTCAAGAGAAACTACTGCTGTTAGAGAGTTTACATCTATTGTTAAAGTATTTCTAGCATATGTATTTTCACTTTTATCAGTAGTAGTATTTAAACAATCATCTTCAGCATAAACTGTATAATCACCAGTTCCACCCACAAACTCTAGATTACCTTTAGTTTCAATTCCCTCTTTATTCTTGCTTGTTACTTCTAAGTATCCTTCTCCTTCAAAATATAAATCGATATCTGATGAAATTACTCCTGATGCCTTATAGTAATAGTATGGATCACCATCTGCCAAATCTTCATTATCCGCAGTTACCTTGGCAAATAGAATATTATCTATTTCATTAGAGGTATATATTCCATAATAATTTGTATATGTACTATAATAAGTAGCTGTTTCTCCACTATATCTATTTGTATAGTTAGATAATTCATCACTACCAAGTAAACTTACTTTTTTTAGTTTTCCACCTTCAATATAGTTTTCAGTTCCTTTTACTGTTTTTATTGTTACTTTACTTCCAGTATAAGTTATATCTTTATTATATACATATATTGCAGGTGCTTTTTTTGAATCAGTATCTAATTTTACGCCATTTAGAATAATATTAACATCTTTAGTTATTTTGTTTGTATCTAATGCTATCATACCACCTGTTAATTCTCCAGTAAAGGTAATATCTCCTTCAGTGTTAATGTTAATAGTGGTTATTTCAAGTGGTTTTACCTCAGTATTATTTCCCCCTTCAATAAAATCGTCTAAGTCGTATGTTTTATACATTCCTACTCCATCAAATAAGAACTCTGTAACATAAACTTCATCTAAATTGTTATTTTGATAGTCATTATAAAATACATCAAATTCTTCCTTAGAATACACTTTTAATTCTTTTTCTTCATTATCATTATAAGTTAAATTACTTAAATTAACATTTAATGTTTTTGAAGTAGTATCCATCTTTTTAACAATAATGAATACTCCAAATCCTAATATTAATATTAATAATATAATCAATATTATTGTCAATATTTTTTTGTTTTTCATTTTATCTATCTCCTTATGTTTATAATATAACATAATTTGTTTTAGATATGGAATATTTTTTTATTTGTAATTATAAATTTTACATATAAAATGTAAAATAATATTTTTTAGTTATTAATTATTTTATTTCTTCATTATCCGTGTATTATTTTTATTTTCATAATTTTTCTATTATTTATTAGTGCTTGTCATATATAAAAATAAACTGGGCGGTTTGAGAATGAGTTATGCAGGGTAAATAAAAAAAGAAGCTTTTATATAAAAGCTTCCTATTTCTATATTTGGTGCGGGTGAAGGGACTTGAACCCCCACGGATGAACCACTAGATCCTAAGTCTAGCGCGTCTGCCAATTTCGCCACACCCGCATTAATAATTAAGTGGTGGACCCTGCAGGACTCGAACCTGCGACCGCCCGGTTATGAGCCGGATGCTCTAACCAACTGAGCTAAGGGTCCGTTAGTAATCCACTCGTAATTGTTCTTTTTCAAGAACAAGTTAAGTATATCATTTTTAAACCTTAGTGTCAACTAGAAAAAATATGAAAATATTATTTTTTTACTAAAATATATGTTTATATTAAGTAAATATAAAAAATACTAGAATATTTTATTCTAGTATTTATAGAAGCCTTCTCCTGATGATTTACCCACTTTGCCTTCACTGATATATTTATTTAGAATATCTAGCATTCCATCAAAATTATAAGGTAACATCATTTTCTTTAATAATGGATCAAAGACATTAGGTACTTTTTGATATTCTAAGACGATATTTTTAGCTGTTTCTAAGCCAACGGTATCTATTATTTGGAAAGGGCCCTTAGGAGCTCCTGTTCCTAGTGTCCATGCTTTATCGATTGTTTCTGGATCAGATATACCATTTGCTACTAAATCCATTGCAGATAGTAAAAATGGTACTAACATAGAATTTAGAATATATCCAGATTTTTCTTCTTTAGCCGCTAGTGGTATCATATTAATTGCTTTTGCAAATTCAATTATTTCATTAAAATATTGTTCATCAGTATCATCATGACCCATTATTTCTGCGATATTGTTTTTCCATATGGAATTAGCAAAATGCATAGCTAAATATTTATTTGGTCTACCAGTGTATTTTGCTAACTTAGACGGTAATAATGTTGATGAGTTAGTTACTACCACTGTTTTTTCTGGTAGATATTCTGCTATCTGTTTATAGAAAGATGCCTTAATATCAAAGTTTTCAGTAATTGACTCTATTACTAAATCAGCATTCTCTAGGGCCTTTTCTTGCTCTGTTTCAATAGTAATATTATCTATGGCTTTATCTACTTTATCTAAACATTCTTTTTTATCAAATGAATCGATATTACTAATTCCCCTGGCCCAATTATTTTCTCCTTTTGGATTCATTAATTCAATTGTTTCTTTATAAGTATTAGAAAGTTTTTCTAACTTATTTTTTACTTCTTCACTACTATCTTCTTTTCTAATTAATATAGTCACATAAAATCCACAGTAGGCACTTTGAAAAGCTATTTGACTTCCTAAGATTCCTCCTCCTGCTACGACTATTTTTTTGTAATTCATAATTTATTCCTCCTATTTATTCGTTTCTATTATTTCATATTCTGGATTTTTATAAGAATTTTCATTATATTCATAATCTCCTGGATTAGACATATTTAAAGTCTCGCTTCCATCTCTAGTACAACTACATAGATATAATGCATGGCTCTCGGCTTCTTCATATGTATCAAATATTTCATCGTCCTCTTCACCATTAAATATAACTTTATATTTAGACATATTATTTATCTCCCTTCTACTTAATATTATTTTATCACAATTTATTTATTTTAACTAATTTTTTCTTTTTTTATGTCAAGTAGATGTAAATAAAAAGTATAAGATGTTTTATTCTTATACTCTACTCTTTATTTTCTTAATTCCAAGAGGAATAATGAATACAATATTAAAGGCGATATAATATAGTATTAGCATTAAACATGGATTTAATATTTGCATATTAATTGATGTTAAATAACTAGCTATATCTTCAAAGATAGGAATACCTCCTAGATTTAGATATAGCATAAAATCAAAATTATAGATAAAATCAATCGGTATTATAAATATTGATATTAATAGATGGAATAGATATCCACGTAATATTGTTTTATATTCTATTTCGACATAATTTGTTATTATAAGTAATAATCCTAAAAATACCATTAGAAAATGCCATATCATTGAATAAAAGGCTCCAAAAGAAAAGAAGGGATAATACTTAAAAGCATTCAGATAAAGCATTGTGGCAATACCTCCGACTACTCCACCAGTAGATAACCAGGAGTCTGCGAGCACTTTTAATTTTCCTTTTCCGAATCCAGATATTATTCCTGCGAGCATTATTATTGAACATGTATCAAATGGAAGTAATCCAGTATTAAATGAGCCTGATAATTTGATATCATATATTGATTCCCATGTTGTTTTTGCGATATATATTATTATTAAGAAAACACTAACTACTCTAATAATTTTATTTACTTTTTCTTTTGATATTTTTCTTAAAGATATTAGTAAAACTGTCATAAAAATAATAGATATTATTAAATATACATACTGAGCAATACTTCCATAGTCTTGACCAGTGTATCCGATAATATTATATTTATAATCAAAAAAATTATAATTACCTCTAAACATCTTTATCGCCTCTTTAATTCTTTATTTTATATCCATTCTTCTATTTTTTGTTTTGAATTAATAGCTTCTGATCCTAATATTGCAATACCCTCTGATACATTAGCACCAATACATATTTCTTTAAGTTGTCTAGGTACTCCGGATAGTCCTGATCCTTCATGGGTAGTAAATGGTCTAATAGTTTTATCAGTAAAATCTAAACCATTTAAAGCAGTAAACATTTCTTCAGGCATTCCTCCCCAATATATTGGGGAGCCTATATATATTACTTCATATGATGATATATCCGGAACATTTTCTTTAATAGGAGCATTCTTTGTTCTTGTTCTTTCTTTTGCTTCCTCGATACATGTCATGTAATTTTTAGAATATGGTACTAGAGGTTCTACTTTAAATAAATCAGCCCCAGTTAAATCATGAATATATTCTGCGACTATTTCGGTATTTCCTTTATCTACGTATTTCATTTCACCACCAAAATAGTTTTCATCTGCCCTACTAAAATATATAATTAAACTTTTTTTATCTTTCATATTTTTGTTCTCCTTTATGATATTGTATCATAAAATATTTTATTTATAAAGGTATAAAGACTTAAAAAGACTAAGAATAAATCTTAATCTTAATTATTTATTTAATTTTTCATGATTAGTTACTTTTGATATTTTTTTTCATTATTATTTAATAATTCTTTGTATATAAGTAATAATTTTTCATACAAATATTCCTTCTTTTTATCTTCAATTAATAAATCATAATTATAGTATATATCTTCACCATTGACCTTTTTACTTATTCCATTCAACTTATAAGAATAGCCATTTTTTCTAAGATCGAATTCTAATTGCAAAAATGTTTTTCCCATTAATGTCTTTGCAAATTTTTCTCTAAATTTACCTTGATTTTTAATAATTCTTAATAATTTATTTGGCTTCATCGTCATTAATTCTTCAGTTTTATAAAAGTCACTTTCTTTTTCTCTTACAGTTCCATATCCAATTATTGACACATCTTTTTTTGGATATGATAGATCTTTATCTTTTCTCATTAACCTATCCATTATTCTTTGAATCATTCTAATATGCGGTTGTTCTTGTAATTTTTCATCATCAACATCTGTTTCTTTATAAGGAGGAGTTTTTTCTTGCTTTTTTGGTAAATCTGCTATACCAAACGAATAGTTAATTACATCTTTTATACCATTTTGGAGCATTCCTTCCATATATAATTTTAAATTATTATAGTCTTCTATACTTTTGTTATTATCTGCAACTTCACCCTGATCTTTACTATCATTTTTTCTTCTATATATAGTATCAAAGTCTTTTTCCATTTCATCGACGTCTTTGTTTTCCAATGATAATATTACTTGTTTTATTAAATCTAGATTTATTAAACGTTTTCTTTTTGAATCTTCAATTGTTAAGTTTAATTCATCATTTTTTGTATTATTATCCTTTATATTTAAATCTCTTTTAAGTTTGGCACAAAGTGTTTTAACGGCTTTTCTTAGATACTTATTAATTGTTTGTTTTTGTTTTTCATATTCTTTTTTATCATAACTTACAATAAATATATCAGGTTTTAAATTTGCCCAATAATCATTCTTTTTATAATGATACAATATGTCATCTACTATTATCCATTTTAAATCGACATCATTTGTATCCGGATTAACTTTGACTATAATTTCACATTCATTACCAAATTTTTTACTTATAATATTTAGCATATGTATTTCATTTCTATTCAAATTATCTAATGATATGTCAGTTAGTTTTCTTCTTTCATCTTCAGGTATTGTTATTCCATCCTCTGCTTTAGTAATTAAATCTTTTGTATGATCGGTATAAGTTATATCATAATCTTTTGATTTTTGATAATCTAAGATTATTTCTGGAATTCTTTTATATTCATATACTTTAATAAAGGTTAAACATTTTTCAAAGCTTTTTATTAAATATTTTTTTAAGTTTGGCATTTCAGTTTTACTAAGTCTATTTTCTTCGATTAATTTTTTTAAATCTTCTTCCAAATGAAGATATAAATACTGTAGATAATTATCTGGGCTATGTTTCATATTGTTTTCATTTAAATAGCTATTATATAATTTTAAAATAATTTCCTCATCGTCATAGATGGGGTTTTTTACTCCTAATAAATGTGGTAATTCACTTTTAGAAATTGAAAAATCTAGATTTAATCCCCTATGTATTGATTCATCTATTTCTTTGGAATGAAAAGAATAATCCCTACCAAATTCTTTTTCATCATAATTTAGTATTGCTTCTCTTAAGCAATTAAAATATTTACTTAAATTTTCTATTTTCAAATTATCATTAGTTTCCATCTGTTTTATTTCTGATTGATAATTTCTGATATGTTCTTCTTCTTTTTTTCTTTTTTTAGCTATTTTCGATTCGCTTTCGAAATATTCTATTAATGCTTTAATACAATTAGTATCTTTGCTTTCTATACAATAATTTATCAAGCCATCAATATAATTACTTTTTTTATCATAATCTATAAAATCAATATCTGATGCAAAATACTTGAGTAGTTTATTATACGATTTTTTTAAATCTAGATTATTATTATATTCTAAATAGTTTTTATAATCATTATACAACATAGTATCTATTTTAAAGATAGTTTCATCTTTTAGTAATTTTTTTTCTTTTTTTGTTAAGTAATTGTAATTATTATCAATATATTTTTCAATTAAAATCTTATTTTCTTCATTTATATATATTTTATTATTCTCCTCTAAATCAAAGATATAATTATTATTTTTTTTAATATACTTTATAAGTTCTTCTATATTTATATTATTATCATTCATATTTTTCCTCCAGTTTATGTATTTTTTATACTCAAATTAATTATATCATAGTTTTTTTATCAAGTATAGTATCTAACTAAAGGAAATATCTCCTACAAGAGTATGGAAAAATAACGAAGTTATTTTGGGCAGCGAAGCGGTTAATAAAAAAAGACTAAGAATAAATCTTAATCTTAATTACTTATTTTTTATTTGTAAACCATCTTTAAAAGCATTTCCTACTCTTTCAGTAACTTTATAATAGCCATGAGTAAATGGATCAAAAGCTATAGCATTAACGAGTGATATATCAAGATTATCTCCGTTCATTACCTTAGTATCAGCAGTTACATTTACTATTTTACCAATTACTCCTGCTCCTAAAGGGTCACTTTGATATTCAATAAATTCACATTCCATGCAGATAGGAAATTCATTTATAATAGGAGCATCAACATACTCTGATTTTACACTGGTAAGTGAAGTATTCTCAAACTTATTTGGAGTATTATTACCAGAAACCATACCCAAATAGTCTGCTTCTACTACTTGAGAAGAGTCAGCTAGACTTACTGTAAAGGCCCCTCTTTCTTTAATATTTTTAACCGTTTTATGTGTTTCGGTTAAGTTAAGTATTATTTTATCTCGATCTAACATTGTACCCCAAGCAGCATTCATTACGTTAATACTATTGTCTTCATTATATGTCGCAATCATTAATACAGGCATCGGAAAGATTGCTTCCGTTGTTTTAATTTGTTTTCTCATTTATTTATCATCCTTTCTTTTTTATCTTCTAGCTTCAAATTTATTTTTTTCATAACTACCATTAAAATAGTCATAGTCTCTTATTCCATTAATATATTTAAACTTATCCTCATAATATTTTTTATTTTCAAAATACTTTTTAGAACTTACCAATATAATACCTAAATCCTGGTTTTTAGCGGCTTCAATATCTTGCTCAGATATCTCATCAACACAATATAAAGCTATTCTTTTTAATTCGGGTATTTTCTTATCAATATCTGTTGGTTTTGTTCCTTGTTCTAATATTAATATTTCTGAATAACTACCTGCTGATAGGCCTGTTATTTCTTCAGGCATCATCAATGGATGAACACGACTTGTTGCCTTATCTACAGAATTAAATGGTTTAAACATAGTAAATGAATCAAATGGATAAACATGAACTATTTGGTCGGGATTTAATTCTTCAGCATCATATAGAAAAGTATTAGATTTTTTAGAATCTCCATATATCGCAACGCAATCGTTTCCTACTAGGGAATATGAGTGTCCAGTTGGCAATTCATCAGGAACGTGTCTACTACTTTTTACTATTCCAAAGAATGGTTCATCATGCATTACATAAACATCTACTCCATATTGCTGTGATAGTTTGCTATCTCGATATTTTTTTATTGATTCTCTAGTTAAAGAGTATTCTTTTATAGCTTCATTAACAATATATCTAGCGTATGACATATCATCATAGAATATTTCCTTCATATTTATTTTCTTTAATGTATTATGTAGTTCTTTCTTTTCTTCTACAGATAGATAGTCAATATTAGATATTTGTTCATATAATTCTGCGTGTTCTTTTGGTAATACTACATTACCATCATAATAAAATCTTAATAGTTCTCTTACATCAATCATTATATTATGATAATTTTCTTCAAAACTATAATCTATAATATAATTAGATAATTCCCTGTCACTTAGTTCTTTTAAGTATTCATATACACCATTTATATTACTTTTTTTATATTTTTCTTCTAATATCATATTGATATCATCATCATCATAATTATTTATTAATCTTATATATTGATGTCTATATTTAAAATAATTATCATCATCATTTTCTTTGGCAGACTCTTTCATTTTTTTAAATGATTCAAATATTTCTTTATATGGTGAAATACATATATTATCATTATAACTATTAATAAAATTATCTTCTTTGGTTTTTATATAATTATTTACTTCATCAGTATTAGTGACATATTCTAAATCATTTACTATTTTTCGTACTTTAAATATATCATAATTTTTTAGTAATCTTTCTGCTAAATCTTTTTTAACCATATTAATAGGAATATTTATTTCTGGTACTTTTTTGTCATACATATTTCGTTGTTCAACGGCATTTAAGAATGATTGTTTTGCTGTAGCAACAAAATTTTCGATATTTATACGTGAATCTGATAAATCAATATTATAATTAGCAATTATTTTATTAACAATTTCTTCTTTACCTAAATTAATCAGTTCATATAAAGTATCAGTTCCATATGGCCAATTATCTAATTTTTTTAAGATATACTCTTTATTAAAATAGCTTAAAAACACTACTAGTTCTTTAATACTAGGATTTAAACTTAAATACTTATTTATCATTACTTCATATGTTTCATCTTTCATACTATTTAAATTAGCATAATAGTAACTCAAATCAGTTTTAAAAAACAGATTTAAAAATGCTTCTTTTTGAAACAACTCATCCTTGTACTTTGAAAAGGCTAAAATATAATTAATTCTATCTTCTTTTAAAGGACTTTTTTCTAAGATCGATAATCCTTCTTCATTCAATAATTCTAATATTTTTCCACTATAATCTGTTTCTAAGAATCTTGAGAATTCTCCTTTACTATAATCATTAATTATTTCACTTCTATTCATGATACCTCCTATTAATATTATAGCAAAAAAGACTAGTTTTATCTAGCCTTTCATATTTAATTAATTATTCTTTGCTTTTATTGCAGCTTGTACTATAGGCAAGTTCGAGCCGATTAAGACTAACATGAATTATCGTGATCTATTTATTTTCTAATTTATATATTACCTTTTCTTTATTTTTATTAAATAATTCCTTTTCTCTATTTGCTTCTTTATTTAATAATATTAATCTTTCTTTTTTATTA
>CAMUXV010000009.1 GCA_947164795.1 uncultured Caryophanales bacterium
CAATTAGGGTTTAAATAAAAGCTTTTTAGTGTCTACTTTTTATTGACAACTTCACAACTAAGTTAGTGTTTTAATATTTAAATGGCACCGGTAGTTACCCATTGTGAAACTACTTATGTGCTATCAGTTGCTAAATACAATATACCATAGATCGAAAGTATAGTAAATATTTACATATATCTTTTAAAGTAACCTATTGATCTTTCTTTTTCAATTGTAATTTTAAAATATCTACTGGTTCTGGTTCTTTCAAGTATTCTTTGATAGCAACTAGATTAAAATGTAAACATTCTAAAGTTTCTTTGTATAATTCATTTAAACCCTTATAATCATATTTTTCATTATCGTCTTTATTAATTTCATGAGAACTATGATTTGTTAGTTCAGGAGAATTTACGTAATTTAATAATCCATTCAATACTAGTTGATCAGAATGAGTATAGGCATAAATTGTATTATCAGATGTTTTTTTAAATAATTCAGCATACTTCCTAAAAGTTGGAAAATCATTATTCAATATCATTTCTATATATGCATATAAATCTGGAAGTTTATTATATGAATAATCATATATAACATAATTTTTATCATCTTCAGTATGATGAACTATGGTCTCTGGATATAAAGTTGCATCTGAAGAACGATGATGTTTAGTTCCGTAAAAGAAACGAGTAACTCTTTTTTCTATATTTTTCTTTGTAACAGGCCATCTTGTTATTATATCTCCCCCTACTATTTCGCTACCAATCTTAACATAGCCATATTCCTTTAATTTTTCTAAAATTTCTTTTAATTTTTCTTTATTATAATCAACAGAATAGAACTTTTCATTAGTTTCACTTTTTTCAATAAAATTCATAAGCTATCTCCTTTGATAATTTATTATAAACATTATTTTATAAAAATTCAATATTTTTTATAAAAAACTCTAACTAATTAGTTAGAGTAAAAATTCTAAATGGCAGGGGATGAGAGAATCGAACTCCCAACAGTGGTTTTGGAGACCATTATTATACCATTTAACTAATCCCCTGAGACATATTAATTTTATAATATTTTATGTGTATTGTCAATAAATTGGGTATAAATAATTGACTTTTTAGTAAATATACTTTAAAATTTAGTTGGAAGAAAGAGGTAATATTATGAATAAAGTAGAACCTAGAACACTACCTGGGTTTATGGAATTATATCCAAATGAACAGTTAGTATTCAATAATATAAAAAAGGTAATTGAAGAAACATATCAAAGTTATGGCTTTTATCCATTAGATACTCCCGTAATAGAGTCTTCGGATGTATTACTAGCTAAAGCCGGAGGAGAAACAGAAAAACAAATATATCGTTTTACTAAAGGGGATAATGATTTGTCACTTAGATTTGATTTAACTGTACCACTAGCTAAATATGTGGCTAAAAGATATAACGAATTAACTTTTCCTTTTAAGAGATATCAAATAGGTAAAGTATATCGTGGAGAAAGACCACAAAAAGGAAGATTTAGAGAATTCTATCAATGTGATATCGATGTAATAGGAGATGAATCTCTATCTATTATGTTTGATGCTGAAATGCCTAGTATTATCTATGACATCTTTAAAAAATTAAATATTGGAGAATTTGTTATCAGACTAAATAACCGTAAAGTACTAGGAGGTTTCTTTGAGTATTTAGAGTTAACTGATAAAGTAACTGATATCTTAAGAATAATAGATAAGTTAGAAAAGATAGGTACTGATAAAGTAATTAAAGAATTAGAAGAACTTTCTATTACTAGTGATAAGATAGATAAAATAATTAATTTTATAAATGTTAAAGGAACAAATAATGAGAAGATAAAATCATTAAGAGATATGAATATTAATAATGATACTTTTATCACTGGCTTAAATGAATTAGAAACAGTAATCAATACCATGAGATTAATGGGAATAAATGAAGATAACTTTGAAATAGATTTAACTATTGCTAGAGGACTAGATTACTATACTGGTACAGTATATGAAACAATACTTAAAGATTATCCTAATATAGGAAGTGTATGTTCTGGCGGTAGATATGATGATTTAGCGGGCTTTTATACAGATAAAAAATTACCAGGAGTAGGTATATCTATTGGACTTACTAGATTATTTGATCAATTATTAGATAATAAAATAATAAGTATTGATGAAGTATCAATAACTGATATGTTAATCATACCATTCTGTGAAAACTATGAGTATATATTTAATATTTATAATACTTTAAGAAAGAATAATATTAAAGTAGATATCTGCTATATAGATAAAGGATTCAAACAAAAGATGAAATATGCTAATAAGATAAATGTTAAATATACAATCCTTATTGGTGAAGATGAAATAAAACAAAATGTTGTTACTTTAAAAAATATGGTAACAGGAGAACAAGAAAAACTTACTATAGAAGAATTATTAGAAAAGGAACTTTAATTGTTTCTTTTCTTTATATATAAGGATATTAAACTAAATATACTTGACTAATATATAAAACTATGATAAAATTTATCTTGTCAATGGCGGAATTGGTGAAGTGGTTAACACGGTGGATTGTGGTTCCATTATGCGTGGGTTCGATTCCCACATTCCGCCCCATTTTAATATGTTGATGGGGATATGACTTATATAAATATTATATAGAGAGTTACTGTTTGGTGAAAAGTAATTAATAAATATATTAGTTTCTACCTCGGAGTGAAATTTAATAAATTTCCGGTTTAAAGCCGTTATCAAAATTAAGGTAAATAAAAGGATGGTACCGTGCTTATTGCACTCCTTAGTGTACTATTCTTTTTTCTTTTAGAAAGGATGTATTATGAGAGAAATTAAATTAAATACTATTTATAGACATTTTAAAGGAGATAGTTACTTAGTAATGGACATTGTTATAGATTCCGAAACAGGTAAAGAAATGGTATTATATAAAGGACTATACGGAGATTGTCCTTGCTATGTAAGACCACTAGATATGTTCTTATCCGAAGTAGATCATAATAAATATCCAGATATTAAACAGAAATATAGATTTGAAGAAATAAATATAGAAAGGAAGAATAACTGATGATAGATATTAAATTAATTAGAGAGAATCCTGATTTAGTAAAAGAGAATATTAAAAAGAAATTTCAAGATGAAAAATTACCATTAGTAGATACTGTTTATGAATTAGATAAAGAGTATCGATGTATTAGGGTAGAAGCAGATACTAATAGAAAGAATAGAAATGATATAAGTGATCAAATAGGAACTTTAATGCGTGAAGGTAAAAAAGAAGAAGGACTTCTCTTAAAAGAAAAAGTAGTAGAGATTAATAAGAAACTTGATGACTTAGAAGTAAAAGAAAAAGAACTAGAAGAAAAAATAAAAAATATTATGTATAAGATTCCGAATATTATTGATTCTTCTGTACCTATTGGTAAAGATGATAGCGAAAATGTTGAAGTAGAAAGATTTGGAGAAGCAAAAGTACCTAATTATGAATTACCATATCATGCTGATATTATGTGTACTTTTAATGGCTTAGATAAAGATGCTGCAGGTAGAACAAGCGGTAATGGTTTCTATTACTTAATGGGAGATATGGCTAGATTATCTAGTGCAATGCTTTCATATGCTAGAGATTATATGATAAATAAAGGATTTATTTATTGTATACCACCATTTATGATAAAGAGTGATGTTGTGGGTGGTGTAATGTCATTTTCAGAAATGTATGCCATGATGTATAAAATAGAGGGAGAAGACTTATACTTAATAGGTACTAGTGAACATTCTATGATTGGTAAATTTAAAGGAGAATTATTAAAGAAGGAAACTCTTCCTATTACTATGACTTCATATAGTCCATGTTTTAGAAAAGAAGTAGGAGCTCATGGTATTGAAGAAAGAGGCATATATAGAGTACATCAATTTGAAAAACAAGAAATGATAGTATTATGTGAACCAGAAGAATCAATGGACTGGTATAATAAGATGTGGAAATATACTGTCGAGATATTTAGAAATATGAATATACCAGTAAGACAATTAGAATGTTGTTCTGGCGATTTAGCGGATCTTAAAGTAAAATCATGTGATATAGAAGCATGGAGTCCAAGACAGCGAAAATACTTTGAAGTAGGTTCATGTTCAAATCTAGGAGATGCCCAAGCTAGAAGATTATCAATAAGAATAAAAGGAGAGAAAGGTAATTATTATCCGCATACTTTAAATAATACAGTAGTGGCTAATACAAGAGCCTTAATAGCATTATTAGAAAATAATTATAATGAAGATGGAAGTATTACTATTCCAGAAGTGTTAAGGCCTTACATGGGCGGTATGGAAAAAATAGAAAGATAATAAATATAATATAAAGGAGGTAGTTATGTTTTTATATAATACATTAACTAAATGTAAAGAAGAATTTATTCCTCATAATAAAGATTTAGTTACCATGTATACATGTGGTCCAACAGTGTACCACTATGCACATATTGGTAACTTAAGAACATATATAATTGAAGATGTTTTAGAAAAAACATTAAATTATTTAGGATATAAAGTTAAAAGATGTATGAATATTACTGATGTAGGACATTTATCATCAGACGCTGATACTGGTGAAGATAAAATGGTAAAGGGAGCTAAAAGAGAACACAAAACAGTTCTAGAAATAGCAGAGTTTTATACAAATACTTTTAAAGAAGACTGTCAAAAACTAAATATTAAATGGCCAGAAATAATAGTTCCTGCTACTAGTCAAATTCCTGAATATATTGATTTTATTAAAGTATTATTTGATAAAGGATATGCATATTTATCAAATGGTAATGTATATTTTGATACTTCAAAATTAGATGACTACTATAAACTTACTAATCATAACGAAGAAGAGTTATTATCAGGAGTAAGAGACACTGTAGATGAAGATACTAATAAAAAAAATAAAACAGATTTTGTTTTATGGTTTACTAAATCTAAATTTGATGATCAAGAGTTAAAGTGGGATAGTCCTTGGGGTAGAGGATATCCTGGATGGCATATCGAGTGTTCTTGTATTTCTCTTAAATATCTTGGAGAAAATTTAGACATTCACTGTGGTGGTGTTGATAATATTTTTCCTCACCATACAAATGAAATAGCTCAGACGGAAAGTTATTTAGGAAAAAAATGGTGTAATTATTGGTTCCATACTGAATTTTTAAATGATAGTACAGGAAAAATGAGTAAATCAAAGGGAGAATTCCTAACCGTATCATTACTTGAAGAAAAAGGCTACAATCCTTTGGCATATAGATATTTATGCTTAATTAGTCCTTATCGTAAACAATTAACATTTAGTTATGAAGTATTGAATGGAACTAGTACTCAATATAATAAATTAAAACAAAGAGTATTATCTCTTACTGATAATGGAGAATTAAATAATAAAGACTTTGATAATTATAATAATCAATTTAAAGAATGTCTTTCAAATGATTTAAATACTTCTAGTGCTATTACAGTATTATTTGATTTATTAAAAGATAATAATGTTAGTGATAAGACTAAGAAAGCATTAGTAGAATCTTTTGATAAAGTATTATCTTTAGATTTATTAAAAGAAGAAGAAATAGATACTAAGTTAGATTCTTATGTTAAAGAAATGATTGAGAAAAGATCTTTAGCTAAAAAGAATAAGGATTATGAAGAAGCAGATAGAATTAGAAAAGAACTATCTGATAAGGGAATTGAACTTATTGATACAAGAGAAGGAACTACTTATAAAATTAAGTAATTCCTTTTTTTAATTAACCGCTTACGCTAACTCATTAACGATAGTTAATTCGCGGAAATCTTCTAGGAGAGTATCCATTATAGAAATGAAATGCAAGATAAACAGATTGAAAACAATATAATTATTTGGTATAATATCAATACGGAGGGTTATGTATGAAAATAAAAAAATGTTGTGGTAATTGTTTTCATGGACATTACAATTTAAGTGAACGAGGAGAAGAATTATATTGTACTGAAAATGGATATTCAGAAGTAGATGTTGATTCTAATTACTGCTGCGAGGAACATATATTTGAAGAAGGATATGAAGAAGAAATGTTGAAATTATTTGAAATAATAAAAATATTAGGTATTCTTAACTATGCTATAAAAACAGATAAGCCTAAAACAAGAGAAAAGGTAATTAAAAAACATTAAAAAATACACATACAAGTGTATATTTTTTTGAGATTTAATGTTGCCTGTATTTGTAATAAGTGATATAATTTTATTAGAGAATATTTAGTAGTCCGAGTGTCTGCCTTCATCCTAATAGGAAGGAGGTGATATGGTGAAAAAACGTGAATACGTTTGTAAAGTTCTTCTTTACATAGCCATAATTTTATTCCTTCTATTAATGATAATAATAGTAATAAAAAAATGACACTTAAGCATTTAACTTAAATGTCTCTTCAATGAAAATTGGGTAGACATTCGGCATGCAAAACTGAATGTTCCCTCTTTTATTTTATGCGAGTATTTCCCTGCAAATACATAATAACACAAAATTAAGTATTTTGCAAGTTTATCTTTTATGCTATAATATAATTAAGTATAAGGAGAGTAGGTATAATGGCTAAATTAGAAAAAGAAATTAAAGGTAATTTTGAAGAAATCTTAAAGAAAATAGAAGATGGAATACTAAAAGGTAGTATGTCTGCAACTTTAGAAGATTCAAGCGATTTTATTGATAATGAAGCAAGATGTAGTGTAAGAGTATTCGAAAGGTACAGTGCAATTGGTAAAAATAGAGTAAGTTTAAGTGTAACATTATTCCAAAATGGCAAATCAAAGATTTATTTATCTGCTATTGCATCTGGTGGAAGTGGAGCGGTTTTTTGGAAAATAAATACATTTGGAGAAAAGGCTTTTTTAGATAAATTAAATGAAATTATATAAGGAGAAATAGTTATGAAAAAAAGTTTAAAGGTTTCTTTAATTGTTATAAGTGCTTTAATAGGTATAATTCTATTAGATTCAATTCAAGCATTGATTTTTAATAACAATATATTATTTGGAATAGAAACGAAATATATGGTAAAAAAAGGAATTTTAGTAAATACTTATCATTGTGGTAATGGAAAAAATATAACAAAAATCAAATTATTTAATTCTTCATGTGATAGTGAATCAGTTTGTGGTAATAAAACTATAAAACCAAATCTATTTGAAAGAAGTGAAATAATAAAGGTAGTAATAGACAATTATTCTCAGTATAATAATACTATTGAATACAATGATAAAGATACAATAGATAATATCTATAATATTTTTACTAATTTAGAAACAGAAGTAGAAAGCAAAAGCCTTAATCCAGATAATCCCGAAGAATTATATAAAGTAATTTTCTTTAATGATGAATTTATGCTAGCAGAAAGTGATAACGATATTTTTAAACGGGCAATGGAAGTATATAGAAAAAATAATAAATATTATGCAGAAGAAATAAATAATGGAATCTATGAAATAACTGAAGAAGATTTCAATGCTATAAAAAACTATTCAAAGTAATGAATAGTTTTTTTACATAAATAATTTTTGGCGGAAGCGGTGGGATTCGAACCCACGTGCCAAGCGGGTGGCTACTTCATTTCGAGTGAAGCTCGTTATGACCACTTCGAGTACGCTTCCATAAGTAAATTATAACACTAAAGTGTCAAATAATGTAGACTTTTTGGAATAAATTTCGTATAATTAAATTGTAAAGGTAGGTATCGATATGAAACTAAATGAAAAGAAAATAATAAATGAAATAAGAATGTTATCATTAGATATGATAGATAATGCAGGTAGTGGTCACCCTGGTATAGCACTAGATTTTGCACCAACATTATATACACTTCTTGCATATCATTTAAAATTTGATTTAGAAAGAAAAGCATGGTGTAATAGAGATAGATTAGTACTTAGTGCTGGTCATGGTAGTGCTCTTCTTTATGCATCACTTTATTATTTGTTAGATGAATACACTATCGAAGATTTAAAGAATTTTAGACATATTGGTTCTAATACTCCGGGACATCCTGAATATAATTTAAATAATCGTATTGAAGTAACATCAGGGCCATTAGGAGAAGGCTTTGCTACTTCTGTAGGTATGGCTATTGGAGAAAAGTACCTAGAAAGTACTTTTAATAGAAAAAAGAATAAAGTATTTGACTATAATATATATACGATTGTTTCCGACGGAGATTTAATGGAAGGAATCTCTTATGAAGCTGCTTCTCTTGCTGGTAATCTGGGATTAGATAACCTAATTGTATTATATGATTCAAATGAAGTAACTGCGGATGGTAAGATAGAAAAGTCTAGTATTGAAAACGTTGCCGAAAGATTTAAAGCTATGGACTGGGATGTAATTACAGTTAAGAATAGTGATTCAGTAGGAGAAATAAGTTCCGCTATTGAGAAAGCTAAGAAGAGTAGAAAACCAGTATTAATTGAAGTACAAACTGTAATTGGTAAATATTCTAAATATGAGGGTACTAGTAAAATACATTCTAATTTAGAAAAAGAAGATTTAGAAGAAATAAGAGAAGAACTAAACGCAAATAAACCATTTGTTATAGATGAAGAAACAAGAAATAATATTTTAGAATTTATTAAAGATGGAACTAGTGATTATTATAGAGATTGGTACACTGAATATGAAATGTTCGTGGCTAATGCTACAGATAGTGAAAAAGATGCTCTAGACCTAGTTGTCGAAAAAGATAAAATCGTATTAGACATTGAAGCCGTAATTGATTCAAGTAAAATATTTGAAGATAAAGCTATGAGAGATATTAACTATCAAATAATGAATGTAATTGGTTCGTTTATACCTACATTTATGGGTGGCAGTGCTGATTTACTTGCTAGTACTAAGACATTCCTAAAAGGAAAAAAAGAATTCAATATTGATGATTATGCTGGTAGAAACATTTACTTTGGAGTAAGAGAAAATGCTATGGCTGCGGTACTTAATGGACTTGCTCTAACTAACTTAAGACCATTTGGTAGTACTTTCTTAACATTTTCTGATTATATGAAACCATCTATTAGAATGAGTGCTATGATGAATTTGCCAGTAACATATATTTTTACTCATGATAGTATAAGAATAGGTGAAGATGGTGCTACTCATCAGCCAATTGAACAACTTGGAATGCTTCGCTCTATACCAAATTTTACGGTATATCGGCCATGTGATTATAAAGAATTAATTGGTTCTTGGAGTAATATTTTGAAAGATGGTAAACCAGCAGCTTTAGTATTACCAAGAGGGCATAATGATACTTTAAAACACTCTAGTGTTAAAAAAGTAGCAAGAGGTGGATATATTGTAAGTGAGGTTAAAACTAGATTAGATGTAATACTAATGGCATCAGGTAGTGAAGTAGATCTTGCTATGCAAATAAAAGATGAATTACTAAAAAATTATATTGAAGCAAGAGTAGTGTCTATGCCAAACTTAAATACCTTCTTAAAACAAGATAAAGATTATCAAGAACAAGTTCTTCCTACAGGTTATAGAAGAATGGTTGTAGAACTTTCTAATGATGCTAATTGGTATAAACTAATTAATTCTGAAGAAGACTTTATCGGAGTAAATAACTATGGTAAAAGTGGTAGTGAAAAAGATGTATTAACATACAATGAACTTGATATGACAGATCTAGTAATTAAAATAAAAAATAGTTTATAAGGATAATCAATAATGATTATCCCTTTTCTAATATAAATAGAACTTATAATTTATATAAAAATAAAGTATTTGACTAAGTAAAAATATATATGTTATCCTAAAGGTGAAAAGAAATAATAGGCCTATATTTCATTTCATATTTAGGAGGTTATAATGAAAGTTTTAAATTTAGTTTTAACAGGAGGCCCATATGCTGGTAAAACAACTGCGATAAAAAGTATAAAGAATCACTTAAAAGAAAAAGGCATCCCATATGTAATAGTACCAGAGACCGCTACTGAATTGATAGAAAATGGAATTATACCAACCAAAGATAATGTTCTTAAATTTCAATCTTTAGTCATGAAAAGACAATTAGTAAAAGAAAAAGATGCTATGGAATATATAACTGATAATTATAAGGATAGTAAACTTGGCATTATCATTTATGACCGAGGTATCTTTGATAATATGGCATATCTAAATACGAGAGAAGAGTTTGAAGAATTATTACATAAAAATCATCTTTCAGAAATAGAAGTTTTAGATAAATATGATATGGTTTTAGATTTACAAAGTTTAGCTACTTGTAAACCAGAAGAATATGGCTCTAATCAAAATAATGATGCAAGGAAGGAAGATGTCGAATTAGCTAAAGAATTAGACAGAAAAACATCTAATGCTTGGATTAATCATCGCAATTTAAAAATAATAAGCAGTAGAGTATCTCTAGAAGATGAAACAAAAATAATACTTGATTATGTTGATGATTTAATAAAAGAAAAAGGTAAAACATATATTGAAAGATTTTTAATAGATGATAAAACTAGTAATATTAAAAAGTATTTAGAAAAAGATTATATACTAATAACAGAAAGATATTTAGATATTAATTATCGTAATTATATATTTAAAATATCAAAGAGATTCAAAGGTGGTAAAGATTATATACTTGAAGTATATAAAGAATATAATGGAAAGAAAGAAACCGCTATTAACGAGAGAATATCAGAATATAAAGTAGCATCATTTCTAAGTAGATTTAATACACGAAGTATTATAAACAAAAAAGAAATAAATTTTATTGAGAATAGTTTACTATATAAATTAAATATTTATGATGATAAAATATTATTAGAAGAACATAAAAATAATTTAAAAGAAGAAGTAATATTACCACAAGATTTAACTATACAAGAAAAATTATCTGATTATAGTTATAATATAGATAAAGATGATCAAAAGAAAATAAGAAAACTATTAAATGATTAGGAGGTATATATGGGAATATATAATAGTAATAGTGATTTTAATAAGTATAAAACATTTTATGCAGTTGCAGAAACTAAAAGCTTTTCTAAAGCATCAGAACTACTGCATATTTCACAACCTGCAATTAGTTATGCTATAAAAGAACTCGAAGATAACTTAAAAACAAAATTATTTATCAGAGAAAGAAACGGGGTAATACTTACTGATGATGGCGAAAAATTAATGTTTTATCTTCAAAAGGCTTTTAGCAATATCGTTAAAGCTGAAAGGATAATTACTGAAAGAGAAGAAGAAGTAACGGGCTTAGTAAGAATAGGATTATATTCCCATATATCAGAGTTTATGCTTCCTAAAATTATTAAGGAATTTAAAAAAATTCATCCAGGAGCTAAATTTTCCATCTTTCAATCTACTAATAGAGATATGACTGAAATACTAAAAAGAAGAGATATTGATTTTATTATTATGCAGTATCCCATTTTCTTAACAAGCAATGGGTTTAAAGAAGAAATATTATGCGAATTAGAAACATGCTTCTACGGTACTAAAGAAATGTATGATAAATATAAAGACCATGATGAAAATACAGTATATCCATTGGTTTTACCTTTCCCAGGATATGTCGATATCGATACTTTAGAAGAAAAATTAAAAAGGAATAATATTAAATTTACAAGTAGTATTAGAAGTTATGCATCAGCTACTATGAAAGGATTAGTAAAAGAAGGATTAGGAATAGGCTGGGGACTAAAAAAAGTAATTGAAAAAGAATTAGATAGTGGTGAATTATATGAAATACCAGTAGATTTTGATACTCCTTCTACTGTTTATAGTATTGCTTATGATGAAAAGTTTTTAAATAATACTACTGAAGAATTTCTAAAATTTTTTAAAGATAATCTTAAAAAATATTTATAAAAACTATACTAGACTATAATTTTGTGTTATAATTTAAAGGTATGAAAATAAAGGAGTAGATATATGGAGAATTTAGAAGTAGTTCTTACTGAAGAACAAATACAAAATAGAACAAAACAGTTAGCAGATACTCTTTATAGTGCATATGGTAATGAAGAAGTAATATTTGTCTGTACATTAAAAGGAGCAGTCTTCTTTACATGCGATCTATTAAGAAAATATCCTGGAGATGCAATCCTTGAGTTTGTTAAAATTTCAAGTTATTCTGGAGAAGAGTCTACGGGAAGAATAAAAATGAACTTAGATATCAGAAAAGAAAACATTGAAAATAAACATGTCGTTATTGTTGAAGACATCGTTGATACTGGTAGATCATTAAAGTATTTACATGACTATATAATGGCTATGAATCCCAAATCATTAGCAACTTGTGCATTACTAGACAAAAAAATGAAAAGAATAGTTCCTATTGATCCTGATTATGTCGGATTTGAAGTAGATGACTTATTTGTTATTGGTTATGGCCTTGATTATGATCAAAAATATCGTAACCTACCATATATTGGTGCTAA
Organism: uncultured Caryophanales bacterium; assembly: GCA_947164795.1. Taxonomy (GTDB): domain Bacteria; phylum Bacillota_I; class Bacilli_A; order RF39; family UBA660; genus CAG-302. Next base: position 12,468 of record CAMUXV010000009.1, read on the forward strand.
AACTAAAAAGCTTTCAAAATAATTGAAGGCTTTTTTAATTTAATGGTTCCAAATAACAAAAAGTATGCTATAATTAATACATAAATGCTTGTGTGGCGGAATTGGTAGACGCACTGGACTCAAAATCCAGCGATAGCGATATCATGTGGGTCCGAGTCCCACCACAAGCACCAAATTTATACAATAATAGTCCTTTGATATAAAAGGGCTATTTATTTTTCTATATAATATATTAGGTGACTAGTATGAATAATATATTAATAGATTTTACTAAAGAATACGGTCTAAATATAATACACAGTATCATTATGGGTATATTATCTTACATAGCATTAGATATAAAGAAAGTACATAAAAAATATGTACAAGACAAAACAAAAAAAGATGTAGTAAAAATGGTATGCAATTATGTGAATGAAGTATATCCAACTAGTACTAGTGAAGATAAACTAAATATTGCTTTTAATAGTGCAAGAGAAATATTAAAAGAGAAAGGAATAACTATCAGCGATTTAGAATTAAAAGTCCTCCTTCATAATTCTATTTATATAATGAAGAATGAACTGGAGGTGAAATAATGAGTGTTAATACATATCTTCCTAATGTTCAAATAAGTTCTCATTTTAACTCTAGTGAATTTAGATGTCCTCATTGCAAAGAAATTAAAGTGTCTACTAAACTTGTAAAAAAATTAGAAGAACTTTTCTCTAAAGTCCATGCTAGTAAATGTATCATATCATCGGGATATAGGTGTTCATATTACGATAAGAAACAAAATGGTTTTGCAGGAAGGCATAGTGAAGGTCTAGCGGTAGATTGCATATACTATGATATAGATGGTAAAGTAATACCGAGTAAAATAATATGTTGTGTAGCATTTGATTTAGGTTTTACTGGGATAGCATATATAAATTATGGTCATACTCATTTAGATATAAGAACAAATGGTACTTATTATGGTGATGAAACAAGAGGTAATGCTTCGTATTGGACAGATCCTTATAGTTATTTTCACGTAACAAAAGAAGAAGTTGAAAAGTATACTGGTAAAAGTAATTACTTATATCAAAGCCATGGACTGAATAGAAAATGGTATCCTAATGTATCATTTAATGAAAACGATTATGCAGGAGTATTTGGAGTGACAATGGATGGATTATATATAGATAAACTAAAATACTGTGTTAAAGTAAATAATAGATGGCTTCCAGAAGTTGTAGGAAGAAGTGATTATGCAGGTATAATTGGAAGAGCAATTACTGATGTAGCGGTATCGGGTAGTGTTAAATATAGAGTACATGTTAAAAATAAAAAATATTGGCTTCCATGGGTATATGGAAAAGATTATAATATACATGATTTCAAAAAAGGATATGCCGGTAATGGTAGTATAATAGATGCAATAGAAATAAAGGAAATTTAATGTAAAGTGGTAATAAAATATTGCCACTTTTTTCTTTATTTGTTAAAATATATATAGCAATGGAGAGGTAAAAATGAAGATAAAATATAACTTATTACACAATGAAAAAAATACAAAGGCAAGATATGGGACATTAGAAACTAACTATGGAACATTTGAAACACCAATATTTATGCCAGTAGGAACACAAGCTACGGTTAAAACATTAGATCCAGATGAAATTAAAGAAATAGGAGCAGGTATAATACTTTCTAATACATATCATCTATGGTTAAGACCAGGGGAAGATATTGTCGATAAAGCAGGTGGACTTCATAAATTTATGAATTATGATGGACCAATATTAACTGACTGTGGGGGTTTTCAGGTATTTAGCTTAGCTAAGCCAAAAGACATAAGTGAAGAAGGAGTAGAATTTAAAAGTCATATTAATGGTGAAAGATTATTCCTAACTCCAGAAAAAAGTATTGAAGTACAAAACAAATTAGACAGTGATATAGCTATGAGTTTTGATGAATGTCCTCCATATCCTGTGACCTATGATTACATGAAAAATTCTGTTGAGAGGACACTTAGATGGGCTAAAAGAGGAAAAGCAGTATTCAATAACGATAGACAAAGTTTATTTGGAATAGTACAAGGCGGAGAATTTGAAGATTTGAGAAAGTGGTCTGCTGAAGAGACTGTAAAATTAGGATTTGATGGATATTCAATTGGAGGTACTTCCGTTGGAGAAGATAAGCCAACAATGATGAAAATGATTGAGTATGCTATTAAATATCTACCAGAAGATAAACCAAGATATTTAATGGGCGTAGGAGAACCTACTGATTTATTTGAAGGAGTAGAACGCGGAGTAGATATGTTTGACTGCGTCCTTCCTACAAGACTAGCTAGACATGGACATGCTTTTACTAAATACGGTAAAATAAATTTAAGAAATGCTAAATATAAAGAAGATTTCACTCCAGTAGATGAAAATTGTGATTGCAAGTGCTGTCGAAATTATACCAAGGCTTATATAAGACACCTTTTAGTAGCAGATGAAACTTTAGGTCAACGACTACTTTCTATCCACAACTTAAGATTCTTAATAAAAATAATGGAAGATATAAGAGTAGCAATTAAAGAAGATAGATTTTTAGAATTAAAAGAAGAATTTTATAGTAATTATAAGAATAAGAATTAAGAGGGATATAAATGAAAAAGATAATAAAAAACAATTTAATAAATATAGGATTTTTAACATATTATGAATTATTATTTGCTTTAATGATGTTTGATACATTTAATAAAGAAACTATCATAAGTAGTTTTATTTATATACTATTTTCATCATTTGTTATAACGCTACTTACAAATATTTTTAATGAGAAATTAAACCGCATATTTAACTATATAATATATTTTGTATTATCAATATGGTTTGCGGGACAATTCACTGTAAAATCATTTCTTGATAGTTTCTTTTCTTTTTCTATGTTTGGTATAGCAGATCAAGTAACTAGTTTTATGGGAGAAGTATTTAAAGCTATATTTTATAATTTGTATGGAATAATACTATTCTTTATACCATTTATATTATTTATTGTCTTTAGAAAGAAATTTGATTTTAATATCTTAAAAAAAGAAAAGAATTATTTATTAGTATATCTAATACTAATTCCATTAAGTATATGTTCATATAGATTATATTTAAATACCAAAAAGAATGAAACATTATCGGTATATGATTTATACTACAATATTAATAATCCCAATTTAGCAATTCAAAAACTTGGAGTATTATCTAGTGCTTACCTAGATATAAAAAGAAGTATTTTTGGCTTTGAAGAGAAAATTAAAAATATAAAAGAAGTCCCAATAGAAGAAAAAACTACAGAAATAGTATATGATGATAATAAAATAGAATTTGTTTTAGATGACAACACTCCCGAGGTAATAAGAAGTTATATAGAAAATACTACTCCTAGTAAAAAGAATGAATATACAGGATTCTTTGAAGGTAAAAATTTGATTTTTGTAGTAGCGGAAAGTTATAGTGAGATAGCAGTATCTCCTGAACTTACTCCAACTCTTTATAAATTAACACATTCTGGATTTGTATTTAAAAATTTCTATGTACCATATTATTTAAGTACCATCGGAGGAGAGTTTCAAGCACTTACCGGATTATATCCAGATTCATCAATCCTTAGCACTTGGAGAAGCGGTAATACTAGTTTTCCCTATGGCCTTGCCACAATATTTAAAAACAAAGGATATAATACATATGCTTATCACAATAATTCAGGATATTTTCAAGATCGAAATAAATACTTAAAATCACTCGGATTTGATAACTTTAAAGCTTGCTATATTGGGCTTGATATCAATTGTGAAATATGGCCACAGAGTGATGTTGAAATGATTGATAAAACTTATACTGATTATATCGATAATAAAGAACCTTTTTTAGCCTACTATATGACTGTATCTGGACACTTTGAATATACATTTAATGCCAATATGATGGCTGTAAAAAATAAAGATTTAGTAAAAGATCTTCCGTATAGTGAGAAACCGAGAGCGTATATAGCTTGTAATATTGAACTAGATAGAGCTCTAGAATCATTAATTAATAAATTAGAAGAAAAAGGCAAACTAGATGATACCGTAATAGTTTTACTCGCAGATCATTATCCATATTCTTTATCATTAACTGAAATAAATGAAATATCTAGTTACGAAAGAGATTCTTTATTTGAAATAAATCATAATTCTCTAATTTTATGGAATAGTAAAATGAAAACAAAAGAAATAGAAAAGTATGGTATGTCTATGGATGTAATTCCAACAGTATATAATTTATTTGGAATAGATTATGATTCAAGATTATTCGCGGGTACTGATTTATTATCTGATAAAGATGGATTAGTTATATTAGGAAACCGCTCATGGATTACAAATAAAGGAAAGTATAATAGTACTACGAATACATTCAGTGGAGAAGATTCATCAGAGTATATTGAATATATTAATAATATTGTCCAAAATAAAGCGGCATTTAGTAAAGGTATTTTTACTACTAATGGATATAAATATATAAGAGAGAATAATTAGTGTTATTCTCTCTTATAACATGTATATCGAATCATCATCATCTTTATTATTATATCTATTAAGTTTTTTCTCGATATTATTAACTTTAATCTCAAGTTCATTAAGTCTATTGTTAATATCATTAAATGGATTATTTTCTAAATAACTATTATTATATCCATTATTACCTATATAAGGATTACCAATTTGCATTAAAGATCCAGGTGGCCCTTGATAACCAAAATTGTTATACATATTATTACCTGGTATACCCTGATAATAACCACCATACATCATATCTCTTTCCTTCATAATACCACACTTTCTTTCAATTTATTATATGCATTAAATAGATATATGTAACAAAAAACTTGTCAAATAATAATTTATGTAATATAATAAAATACATTACAGGAGGAATTATGTTTAATAGTGAAAAAAATAATATTCAATTAAACAAATATGGAAAGGTAATTGAAGAACAAGATAAAACCATAGTCCATGTTAAGCAAGGAATAGTATATAAATATAATAATAAAGTTTTACCGTGTGAAGGATTAAATAACGGTAAAGAAGTATATTATGTATTTGAAAATATAAATTTTCCAGACAGAACATATATTAATGGCACAAATGCTAATCTAATATTTAATAATTGTGCATTTGTTCAGTTAGCTAAAATAGAAAGAGCTAAATACATTGAAATGAATAATAATAAATATACTTTTTATGGTTTTGAAAAAAATTGTATCGAATTAACCGCTGATGAGATTTTAGTTAAAAATAATGATTTAACTAATCAATCATTTGCTAAAAAATTTGACGAACCGAAAGTAAATATTATTTTAATAGGAGACTCTATTAATATAGAAGATTCAGCTATATGTACAGAATTTTCAGGATATATAAATATATTAGCGCAAAATTTATTCATAAAAGAAAGTACAATTAAAGGACCAGAAATATATTTAAATGCCGATAATATTTCTACTAAAAAGAGTGTTATGGTAGCTTTTGATGAAGTAAAAATAGATAATAAAAATTGTAATTTTACTTGTGCAATTAAATCACCAATTACTATATACAATAACATGAAATTAGATTCAACTAATAGTAAAATTATCGAAATAGATGAGGAAAAAGCCAAATTATTACAGGCTAGACTAAATTTAATAAATACATTACACAAGGTAGAAGTTGATTGCATAAGAATAAATTATGAAGAACTTACAGTAATAAGAGAAAAATTAAGAAGCAAAAAAGTATGTAAAGTACTAAAAAAGTAGGCAAATTAGGTTGCCTGCTTTTCTGCCTTTAAATACTTAGACAAAAATTGATTACTATGTTATAATATTAACGAAGGAAGAAATATGTTAAAAAAAATATTAATCTCATTACTAATAATATTCCTGATTACAATATTTGTATTACTATATGTATTTAATATAATACCTCATAAAAAATATTATGATAAAGATTTTAATATAACTACTTATAAAAGTAGTATTGATAAAGATAATGATGGGATTGACGATCAAACAGATATTTTAGATAGTGCAAAAGAATATATTAAGACAAAACCAAAATATAAAAGTAAATATTATAGTAGTGGCTACTCTAATGATGAATATGGAGTATGTACTGATGTAGTAGCTAATGCACTTAAAAATTCGGGATATGATTTAATGGTTTTAGTTAATGAGGATATCTTAAATAGCAAAGAAGAATATAATATAGAAAAGCCCAATATAAATATTGATTTTCGAAGAGTTAAAAATTTAAGAGTATACTTTAAAAGAAATGCTTTAGAATTAACTACTGATATTCATAAAATAGAAGATTGGCAGGGAGGAGATATTGTTATCTTTGATAAACATATTGGTATAGTATCAGATGCTCGAAATAAAAAAGGAATACCCTTTATAATTCATCATGCTAATCGTTATCAAGTTAGTTATGAAGAAGATATCTTAGAATATTATGGTAAAATAGTGGGCCATTATCGTAATAGTTAAGGAGAATTATATGAGACTTAAAAATATAAAAGGTGCAAGTGAAAAAATATTACTAGGAAAATATTTTATAAATAATCCTAGTGATTATAAAGGAAAATGGAATGAATTATTTAAAAATAATAATCCCATATATATAGAAATAGGTATGGGTAAAGGAAATTTTATTATTAAAAATGCCATAGCAAATCCTAATATTAATTTTATCGGAATAGAAATGTATGATTCAGTAATCTTAAGAGCAGTAGAAAAAACTAATGAGTTAGAATTAAATAATTTATATTTAGTAAGAATGGATGCTAGACTTATCGAAGATATCTTTGATAAAGAAATAGAATTAATTTATTTAAATTTTTCTGATCCATGGCCTAAAGATAGACATGCTAAGAGAAGATTAACATCTCCTAGATTTTTGGAAAGATATGATAAAATATTTAAGAATAATAATACTATAATTATGAAAACTGATAATAATCCTTTATTTGAATATTCACTAGAAACATTAAAAGATTATGGATATGAATTATCTAATGTGACAAGAGATTTGCATAGCACAATTGATAATATAATAACTACTGAATACGAAGATAAATTTACTAGTATTGGAATAAAAATAAATTATTTAGAAGCAAGGAAGGAAAGATAGTATGAAAGTATTTAAAAAAATAGATATAAATCCTACGAATATGAATTTATATACCGCAGCGGTTACTCATTCATCATTTACTAATGAGAATCCAAGTTATCCTGATTATGAAAGACTAGAATTTTTAGGGGATGCTGTACTAGAAGTAATAATAAGTGAATATCTATATAAAGAAAGACATCTTGAAGAAGGAACTATGACAAGAATGAGAGCTTCCTTTGTATGTGAAGAAGCGTGTGCTACATATGCCAGGGAACTAGGACTAGAGGCTGATATTAAAGTAGGAAGTGGCGAAGAAATAAATAATACTATTCTTGCAGATGTATTTGAAGCATTTACTGCTGCGATATATTTAGATCAAGGATTCGACATTGTAAGAGAATTTATTCTAGATATTATTGTTCCATATATAGATAATGATGTCGACTTTTTACATGATTATAAATCTAAATTACAAGAACTAGTTCAAACAGAAAAAAAATCAGTTGTATATGAAATAATAAAAGAAGAAGGTCCTGCTCATAACAAGAAATTTACATCTATTGTCAAAGTAGATGGAATTAAAATGGGTACCGGAGTAGGAAGCAGTAAGAAAGAATCTGAACAAGAAGCTGCTAAAGATGCATTAAGTAAAAGAGCTGAAATAAAATAATTTTTATTTAAATGCTATCGCTAACGGATTAACAAGTTAATCCGCGGAAATACTTCTACTAGAAGAGTCCATAAATAGAATATTATGTTTATCCCTTATTTTATAAGTGTTTAACATGTGCTTCATAAAAATATCTTGGTAATAATCTTACCAAGATATTTACTTATATATTCTTATTTAGTATAATGTATTTAAGGAATATTTGATAGTTGGGTATGCCGAATTCTGTAAAAGGAAGGCGGTGACATTTATGTTTAAGAATGATTTTCAAATCTTTTCTCTTATCGTACTTGTTTTCCTATTAGTATTTTTACTATATATAGTATTAATATAAAAAGAAATACCTAACTCAAGCATCTTGAATTAGGCAAACACATAACTTTACATGGCAACACCCAACATAGCGAATCAAGTGTTCCTTTTTTTATTATATGAAGTTTCCTTCATCTATATACATAATAACATATTTTAGGATGGAAATCAATAAATTTTAAGTAAAATAATATAAATACAATATACAAAATATACTAATTAAAGGAATATAGGTAAGTAAAAAGAAATAAAAATAACAAAAAACAGTTGTAAAATAAGGAAAATATGATATAATTAATAAGAAACGGATTAATAGGAGGAATTTAAAATGGCTAAGAAAAATGAAAATAGAGGTTTAGTTTCTTTGATGTGTGAAGAATGTAAAAATATTAACTATACAGAAGAAAAAAATAAAAAGAACACTCCAGAGAAATTAGAATTAAACAAATATTGTAAATTCTGTCGTAAGACAACTAAACACAAAGAAACTAAGAAATAGGAGGAATTTAAATGATTAATGTTAATGACTTTAAGACTGGACAAACTATTAACTATGATGGTAACTTATATCAAGTATTAGAATTTAATCATGTTAAACCTGGTAAGGGTGCTGCTATTGTAAAAGCAAAACTTAAGAATTTAAGAACTGGATCAATCGCAGAATATACATTTAATGCTGGTATTAAAGTACCTACTGCTCATGTAGAAAAACAAAAGATGCAATTCTTATATTCAGATGGTGATAATTATAGTTTCATGAATATGGAAACATATGAGCAAGTTGAGCTATCTAAAAAGCAAATTGAAAATGAAGCTAAATTCTTAAAAGAAGGACTAGAAGTAATAATTATCTTCTTTGAAGGAGAAATGCTAGGAATAGAATTACCTGAAAAGATTGATTTTAAGATTACTAAGACTGAGCCTGCTATTAAAGGAAATACTGCTACTAATGCTACTAAAGATGCAATCATTGAAACAGGTATGTTAGTTAAAGTTCCTTTATTTATTGAAGAAGGCGAAGAAATAATCGTATCTACTAAAGATGGAAAATATGTATCTAGAAAATAGATACTTTTTTTACATTCATTTATGAATAAACATACACTTATAATTACATTGGGTATGGCCTAGTACTTGATTTTTATACTAAAATATGTTATTATGTATACAGATGAAGGAAACTTCATATAATAAAAAAAGGAACACTTGATATTAGCCTATTGAGTGCAACCTTCAATTGGAAAGTCGCCTAAGTCAATTGCTGAGTTAGGCGGCTGTTTATTTTCTAAGTATTACGACAACAAGTAACAGAATAATTACTACTAGAGAAAAAATTAAACAATCCTTCTTGTTCATCATTATCGCCATCCTTTCTTCCGAAGACACCCCCTGAAAGAAAAAATGGCCACACCCAACTATCAAATATTCCTATAATTATTATATCAATTATTATCATATAAGTAAATGTTTTGGTAAGTTTATTACCAAAGAAATTTTTGTAAAGATAGTGTCAAAATAATTTACTATCTCTTTTTTATATGTTATTATTTATATAGTGATAAATATGAAGTATATAGATAAATATTTAGAATATTTAAAAGTAGTAAAAAAATATAGTGATTTAACTATTAAATCATATTATGATGATTTAATCGAATATAATGAATTTTTAGGAGATTCTTTTACTAATATATTAGATGTAAATTATGATACTGTTAAATTATATTTAAAATATTTATATGAAAAGAAGATAAATAAAAATAGTATATCAAGAAAATTAAGTAGTATAAGAGGATTATATAATTACTTAGTAAGAGAGGAAATAGTAACTACTAACTACTTTAATAAAGTATCTAATCCCAAGAAAGAATTATATTTACCTAAATTTCTTAAAGATAGTGAACTAGATAAAATATTTAATGTATGTAAGGAAGATACTCCTATTAACCAGAGAAATACCTTAATAATCGAACTACTTTATGCTTCAGGTATTAGAGTAAGTGAATTAGTTAATATTAAACTATCTGATATTGATAAAAGCGAAAAATCAATTAAAATACTAGGTAAGGGTAGTAAAGAGAGAATGGTATTATATAATAATCATACTAAGAAGGCAATGGATACTTATTTAAATGATGGATATCATATTTTCAATAAAATAAATAGTGGTTATCTAATATTAAATAAAGATGGAAATAAATTATCTGAAAGGTACGTCAGAGTAATAATTGATGACCTAGTAAGAAAAGCAGGACTAGATATAAAAATAAGCCCTCATACGATGAGACATACATTTGCTACTGATATGTTAGAAGAAGGAGCAGACTTAGTAACCGTAAAAGAATTATTAGGACATGAATCACTTAATACTACGAGTATTTATACCCACATAACAAATGAACAAATAAGAAAAACATATAACATGGCTCACCCAAGAGCTAAGAAGTAAGGAGTAAGTAAAATGGCAAAGTTATATTATAAATTTGGAGCAATGAAATGTGGAAAGACAAGAGATCTAATAAAAACCTGGTATAATTATAATGAAAAAGGATTTAATTTAATAATTATTAAACCAGGAGACGATAAAAAAGCAGGAGAAAATATTCAAAGTAGGGCACATGAAGAATTAAAAGCAGATTATGTCGTACCTGCTGATGTAAATTTATATGATTTAATAGCAAAACACATGATAGATTATAATTTACATGCAATACTAGTAGATGAAGCACAGTTTTTAGCTCCTCATCAGGTAGATGAACTAGCAGATATTGTCGATAATTTTAATATACCAGTAATGTGCTATGGCTTAAGAGCAGATTTCCAATCACATTTATTTCCAGGTAGTCAAAGATTATTTGAAATTGCAGATGTTCTAGAAGAATTAAAAGCAGTTTGTAAATGCGGTGAAAAAGCTACATATAATTTAAGATTAGAAAAAAATAATGATGGAGAATACATCCCTGTCTTTGAAGGACCACAAGTATCAATAGATGGAATAGATTCTGATTATGATTCAGTATGTAGAACTTGTTATAAGAAATTAAAAAGACAGTATACAAGAAGATAGTATTATTCTATTTAAAATAAATTAGAATACCCTTTACTAGGAGGGTATTTTATGTTATTAAAATATTTATTTATCTTTTCTATATTTTCAGTTGTTGGTTGGATACTTGAAGTAATATATAAAAGTATTACTAATAAAAAAATTATAAATCCAGGAATATTAATAGGATGTTCTATTACCATATATGGCTTTGGTGGAGTAATTTTAAATATTATATGCACCTTTTTAATAAACATTAATTCTAATTATAAGATATTATTATTATTTATTATATCAACTCTATTATTAACATTAATAGAATATATTATTGGAATAATATTACTTAAAGTATTTAATGTAAAATTTTGGGATTATTCCAATATGAAATTAAATTATCGAGGAATAATATGTTTAAGTTTTTCTCTAATATGGGGAGTATTATCAATACTCTTTTACTATTTAATATATCATTGGCTTAATAATTTTGCTATTAATATTATAAATCACAATATTGGATTATTCTTATTAGGTATATACTATGGTATCTTTATAGTAGATTTATTTGTAACTATAGATTTATTAAATAAACTAAAAAAATATTCTAAAAAGATAAAGAAAATTATTAATATAGAAAAATTAAAAATAAATATTTTAAATTATAATAAATTAATAAATAAAATATACCCATATCCCAATATCAATAATTTTTTAAAAGATAAAATAAAGTAAGCGATTAAAATAATCTCTTACTTCTTTTTTTCATACATTATTTATGAAAGGAGAATGATATGAAACATAATTGTTGTATGAATGATAATAATACCAGGACCATTTCCAATTATAATTGGACAGACAGGACCTACAGGTCCAACTGGCCCATCAGGTGGCCCAACAGGACCAACAGGACCTCAAGGAATACCAGGTGAAGTAGGAGCGACAGGCCCAACAGGACCCCAAGGATTACCAGGTGAGGCAGGAGCGACAGGCCCAACAGGAGCCACAGGTCCAATCGGAGAATCACCAACTTTTGCTATAGGAACAGTAACAACAGGTGCTCCTGGTTCTGAAGCAGAAGTGACTATTACAGAAGTTTAAAAGGAAGTGACAAAAAATGAATGAAAATACAGGGTACATACTAGATTTTGTTATTCCGCAAGGTCCCACAGGCCCACAGGGATTGGAAGGTGCAACTGGCCCTCAAGGATTACAAGGAGAAGTAGGTGCAACAGGTCCAACAGGCCCAGCACCAACTTTGCAAATAGGGACAGTAACAACTGGCGATCCAGGAACAACAGCTAGCGTAACGATAACACCAATAAATGGTTAAAAATAAAGAAGGGAATGATAATTATAAATGCTGATTATTTATTAAATTTTGTTATCCCACAAGGTCCTACAGGTCCAACAGGAGCAACGGGACCTCAAGGATTAGTAGGAGCTACAGGTCCAACAGGAGCAACAGGACCCCAAGGATTAGTAGGAGCTACAGGTCCAACAGGAGCAACAGGACCCCAAGGTTTAATAGGAGCCACAGGTCCAACAGGACCTACTGGTGGATTAAATGCTTATGGTGGTAGATATAATACTGGTACGCAAACAATAAGTATATCTATAGGAACTGCAACTCAAATACCACTTAATGAAACAATGCCTAATTTAAATACTACATACGCTACAGCAAATGCTATTACTGTAACACAAGCAGGTACTTATGAAATTAATTATTATAGTAATATGACTGCAGCAGTAGCTACAACTATTACTACAGCAGTTAGAAGTAATGGTACTAATATACCATCAACAGTAATATCTAGAGCTTTATCTGTAGGAGTAGGTTCTATCTACAGTGGTAGTGTCATTGTAACACTACCAGCAGGAGCTGTAATTGATCTTGCTATGACTGCATTACTCGCAGTAGGAGTATCTCTAAGTTCTGGAGTTAATGCTACTTTAAGTGTTAAAAAATTAAATTAAGATAATAAAACTGTTCTTTATAGGACAGTTTTATTTATTTAAATATTTATCTTTCATAAAATATAGAGAGGTGTAATATGAAAAAATATAAAGTATGTGTATATGCAATATGTAAAAATGAAGAAAAGTTTGTTGATCAATTTATGGATAGCGTAAATGACGCAGACAAGGTATTTGTTTTAGATACTGGTAGTACTGATAATACAGTCGAAAAATTAAAAGAAAGAGGTGCAATTGTCGAAACAAAAGAAATAAAACCATGGAGGTTTGATGTAGCAAGAAATATGAGTTTAGATATGGTTGATGAAGATACTGATATATGTGTATGTATTGACTTAGATGAAGTATTATTAAAAGGATGGAGAAATAAACTAGAAGAACTTTGGAATGATAAAATAACTAGACTAAGATATAATTATATATGGAGTTTTGATAAATATCATAATCCAGAAGTAAATTTTTATATTGAGAAGATACACTCTAGAAATAATTATAAATGGACTCATCCCGTACATGAAGTACTTACTTATACTGGAGAAAAAGAAGAATTTTTAACTACTGATGAAATAACCGTAGAACATTATCCAGATAATAATAAATCTAGAAGTAGTTATTTACCACTACTTGAATTATCTGTTAAAGAAGACCCTGATGATGATCGAAATATGCATTATCTAGGTAGAGAATATATGTTTTATGGTAAATATAATGAAGCAATAGATACATTAATAAAACATTTAAAATTACCTAGAGCAACTTGGAAAGATGAAAGATGTGCATCAATGAGATTTATTGCTAGATGTTATAAATATTTAAAAAGATACGATGAAGCAAGAATGTGGACAGATAAAGCTATTAGTGAAGCACCATATCTAAGAGATCCTTATATGGAAAGAGCATTAATCGAATATGAATTAAATAATTGGGATAAAGTAGAAGAATACACAAATAAAGCATTAAAAATAGAAAAGAGTACTAAAAGTTATATAAATGAAGTATTTAGCTGGAATCATACTCCATATGATTTATTATCTTTAGCATATTATTATAAAGGAGATTATAATAAATCACTAGAAAATATAAATAAGGCATTAGAGTTATCTCCAGATGATGAAAGATTACTAAATAACAAAAAATTAATTGAAGAAAAGCTAAAACAAAGCACGTAGTAAAATTTCATTTTGGTTTACTTTTTCGTTTTAGTATGTTAAAGTAATTATCGAGGGATTTAACATGGAAGAATTAAAAACAATAAATGAAATAAAAAAAGATATGAAAAATTACTATCAGAAATTAAATTATTTATACTCTAAAGCAAATACCAAATCCAAAAGAGATAGATTACTAAGTTCAATATCTATTCTTGATCATATATGTTCAGAAGACTTTTTTTCATTTGGAGATTTGTCAGGAGATTGGATTAAAGATATAAAACTAGAATATGATATTGAGAATATATTTAATATGTTTTGTAAAAATGCTGATGACAATATGTCATTAATTAGTAAATTATCTAGAAATACAATAAATAATTTTAAAAATATAAAATATCCTTTTTATAAGAATTACCATATTTGCAATTATTTACCACTAGATAGAATTATCAGCTTAGTTAAAGAATTTTATCTAGACTTTGGAGATGACAACATCGAAAAATTTATTAAATCATTTAATAAAGACAATTTGTATATTGAACCATTTGAAGCCAATTATTCAGGATTATTATTTCCTTTTGATTTAATAAAGAAAAACATTATTTTAATAAATAACAATCTTCCACAAGATTTATATTTTGCATCATCTCTAGCCCATGAATTAGGCCATGCATATGAGAGTTATTTATACTATAAAAGAGATTTGTTTGATAAAGGAAGTACTATTTTTTCTGAAGTAGTTTCTTCATTCTTTGAATATTCATTCTTAAAATATATCAAAGATAATAATCTTTATCAAAAAGAAATTAATAACGAACTAAATGTTTTCTATATAGAATTATTTAATGATGCCTTTTCTTCTAATATTATTAGTTCTATGAAGAACAGAGTTATTAATGATAATGGAGAAATATGCTTAGATGATGAAAAGGCAATGGATAATGCAGAAAAGAAAAAAGAAGAGTTAAATTATTACAGAGATTTACCAAACTATCAAGATAACATTCGCTTCAGGGATCCAATTATATATTATATTGGAAAAATAATTGCAATATCCTTATATCATAATTATTTGCAAGATTCTAAAGAATTTATGAAAAATTTTAATACTGCTCTTGTTAATTATCCAAGAACTAAGTCAATTGATTCTTTTGAAGTAGTAGGTATTACTAAAGAAGAATTACTAAGTGGTAAAGTATTAAAAAAAGAACTAATAAATTTATAAAAGATAAATAAAAATTATAGACAAAAAATAATATTTATGATATATTATTAAACGTGAAAGGAAATTATTTTCGTTTCACATGTATATAGTATACATAGTAAAAAAGCAGGTGAAGCCAGCCTAAAATATAAATGGCAATTATAAAAGTGAGTGAAGCCAGCCTAAAATATAAATGGCAATTATAAAAGTGAGTGAAGCCAGCTCTAAATGGCAATTAAAAAAGTGGATTAGAGAGCACACTCTAATCCTTTTACTTATAATGGAATTAAAATAATGATAAAGTATTAGTATAAAGAAAGGTTGTGATTTATATGACTAATAAAGATTTAGCAGATCTTATATTTCCTAATATTACTAAAACTATAAAAGATTATGAAGAAATGTATCCTGAAAGAAATTTAAAAGAAGGAGAAAAAGTAACAAGATTTGCTCCTAGCCCTACGGGATATATGCATCTAGGAGGTTTCTACCAAGCAATTATTGATTATGTACTTGCTAAAAATTCTAATGGCGTATTTTATTTAAGAAATGAAGATACTGATACTAAAAGAGAAGTAAAGGAAGCAACTAAGTTAATAATGGATACTTTAACTCATTATAATATTATACCTGATGAGTATGAATTTGAAGGAAATATTGTAGGTGGTTATGGGCCTTATGTTCAAAGTGAAAGAAAAGAAATATATCATGCCTTTATTAAATATTTAATTGAAATAGGAAGAGCATATCCTTGTTTTTGTACTAAAGAAGAATTAGATGAAATGAGAGAGGTACAAGAAAAAAGTAAAGTAAGAACTGGTTATTATGGAAGTTATGCTAAATATCGAAATGTTAGTGTAGAAGAACTAATTTCCAAAGTAAAAGAAGGAATCCCTTATGTAATTAGATTTAAAAGTATGGGAGACTTTAATAAGAAGTTTGTTTTTGAAGACTTAGTAAAAGGTAAAATAGAACTTCCTGAAAACGATGAAGATTTTGTTATCATGAAATCAGGTGATGGACTACCAACATACCATTTTGCTCATCTAGTAGATGATTATTTAATGCATACTACTCACGTTGTAAGAGGAGAAGAATGGTTATCATCAGTTCCTAAACATATAGAACTATTTAGAACATTTGGTTTTAAACCACCAAAATACGTGCATACTCCATTAATTATTAAAAAAGAAGGAACTAGTGTCAGAAAGATAAGTAAGAGAAAAGATCCAGAAGCCTCTATGACTTATTATAAAGAAAAGGGTTATCCAACTATTGCAGTTATTGAAGCATTAATGACAATTATTAATTCTAACTATGAAGAGTGGCATACCGCTAATAGTGATAAAGAATTTACTGATTTTGTATATAGCCCTAAAAAGATGAGTTCATCAGGAGCTTTCTTTGACTTAGAAAAATTAGATAATATTTCTAAAACAGTTATAAGTAAAATGACTAAAGAAGAAGTATATGATAACTTATATAATTGGACTAAAGAATATGATAAAGAGTTTAATGAATTAATTACTAAGTATGAAGATTATACTAAGAATGTTTTAAATATTGAAAGACAGCAGAAGAAACCAAGAAAAGATTATTCTTGTTATAGTGAGATAAAAAATCAAATATTTTATATGTACGATGAGTTATATAATTCTACTAGTTATGACTGGGGTAGTATTACTGATAAAAAAGAAATTAATAATATATTAAATCTATATATGGATAAATACTTTGATATATCTGATAAAGAAGTATGGTTTAATAATATAAAAGAGTTATGTGATAACTTAGGTTATGCAAGTAACATGAAAGATTATAAAGATAATCCGGATAACTATAAAGGTAGTGTCGCAGATGTATCTACTGTCCTTAGAGTAGCAATAACCTCTAAGAGCATGACTCCTGATTTATATGAAATAATGAAACTGCTAGGTAAGGATAGAATAATAAGTAGAATAGAAAAAATTAAATAAATATTGTAAAAAAATATAAATTATGATAATATTATATTGTTCCTTAAAGGAACAATTAATGGCCTGTTGGTGAAGTGGCTTAACACATTGCCCTCTCAAGGCAACATTCATGGATTCGAATTCCATACAGGTCACCATTTATGTTAACTAAAGTCTTGATTATCAAGGCTTTTTTCTTTTTAAAAAAATTATCTATATATGATAGTTAAGAATCCTGTTTTATTGATGGTAAAAAGGGAATAGCGGCTACTTTATTTATCTATTTTTTAAATTATTATGGTCTTCTAAATAAAGAAGATAAATTAGTAATTGATGATAATACACTAACTGCTCTTACATTATTAATAGCCGAATCAAATCCAAAAGAAAAAGATATAATAATTAGTTTAGTAATGAATTTTTTAGAATAAATAATTAATGTTATGAAAAAGGTAATAGCTTCCATTTAAAATAAATAGATTTTTTTAATATGATGTTGTATTATTACAAATGATAGGATCTTGAAATAGAATAAAAAGATTTTGAAAGTGGGCAGAAGTGTCTACTTTTACTATATAATTGTAAAGTAAAAAGAAATATATTGCATATTAAATAAAAATACTATATACTTAAATCATAATAGAGGAGGAAAAGATGAAGAAAGTAAAGAAGGTAATAAAATTATTACCAAAGAAAACTATTGCTTTACTACTATTGCTATCTCTTACACTAAATTATTTTTCACCAGTAGTTAAAGTATTCGCAGCTACTTTTGGAGAGGGAGATATTATTCTTAGAGTTGGAATAGATTCTAATGAAGAAAATTTTGAAGTAGATAGTGTAACAGTAAACGAAAGTGCTTGGAATGATAATAATGATGAATTTAAAACA
Source organism: uncultured Caryophanales bacterium (assembly GCA_947164795.1). Taxonomy (GTDB): domain Bacteria; phylum Bacillota_I; class Bacilli_A; order RF39; family UBA660; genus CAG-302. Next base: position 30,818 of record CAMUXV010000009.1, read on the forward strand.
GATGATGGTCAGTACAGAATTGTTATATCAGTAAAAGAAAAAGAAGGATTAATTCCAGATATAAGTTGGGGAGGTAATTTTAGTAATTATATAAATAAAACCTATACATATAACAATGGAATTTATACCTATACATTAGATGTAGATAATTCTACGCTTGATGCTAATTATTTATCACTTATGATAAATGCTTCAAATAATGGTGTAGGATCTGACAATAATCCAGGAGAAAACAATGAAGAACATCATGGAGGAGAAACAAATACCTATAACGGAAATAAGACTTCAACGTTAAACTTTAAAGTAACTGGAAATATTGAATATAGAGATTTTAATGGAAATGTACCAACAGGAGTATCTTTTAGAATAAATGATATTACATATAGGACAAATAATCAAATAGTTTATACTGAAGAAGAAATATCTACTTATGAAGATGGTTCTCCAGTTATGGTCTTTGATGATAATGAAGGAAAATGGGTAGCAGGAACAGAAATAATTAAAACAGGAGCTTCGGTTACTAATGATACTATTAAATATGATGTGGATAATACTAACAAAGTAACATTTACTTTCCTAGTACAATGGAATGATATTATTACAAATTTAAAAATTAATGGACAAAGTATTAATAGCTTACCAAAAACAAATAGAGAACTAGGAGAAGCTTATAAAGATCACTGCTTAGAAATAGAAGTAAAAGATATTGAAGCAGCGGATATATATAATATTGAAATAGAAGTAAGAAAACAAAATGATGAAGAAATAATAATGGGTAATTTCTTGTGGGACTATAATGAAGAAAATGGTTATACTAGTAAAGAAGATAAAATAGCTCATGCTAAACTTACTTTTGTCGAAGCCACTTATAATGGACACACCTATAAAACCGAAAAAGAAATAAATGAATTAGGTGGATTATTTAATTGGAAAGATGCTGAAAGAAAAAATAAATATACTACCGAAAATGAGGGGGTAGGAGAAGCACAGTTTCCAGTAGGAACAGAACTTACGGTTAAGTTAATACCAGATGCTGGATATCAACTAGTAGAGTTTGGTATAAATGATGGAGTCTTTGAAACAGAAGACGAGATAGGAACATATACATTTACCATTGAAGGAGGTAATTTCCATCTTCAAGCAAAATTTGAAGCAGTTGAAGATGTTGTTAATTCTAAATCAGAAAAGATTGATTCTGGTACTGTCGTATTAGGAGAAGAAGAGTCAATGAGTATTGGAACTGCTAGACTTGATGTTGAAGATATAGAACTAACTAAAGATCAAATAAGTAATTTTGAAAAAGCTGCTGATGGATATGAAATAAGTGATTATATTGATATTTCACTTTATAATACAGTATATAAAGGAAGCTCTAAATCTTCTTGGGATACAGAGGTAAAAGAATTAGAAAATGAAGCTAAAGTAACATTAAAACTAGAAGATAATGTAAATGGAAAAGAAGTAGCAATAGTACATGAAAAACATGATGGTACTTATGAAATAATAGAAACAGAATATAATGAAGAAGATAATACTATAACATTTACTACTAAAAGTTTTTCTAATTATGCTATAGCAACTAAAAATATTGCTGATAATAAAGTTGAAACTAGCCCTAAAACACTTGATAATATTATGACATATATAGGAACATTTATAATATCTTCATTAGGACTACTACTACTTGCTTTATATATGAAAAAGAAAAATAATTAAGAAGGAATTTTATATTCTTTCTTTTTATATATATAGTATAAAAGATTGACACATAAAAGCAATTA
>CAMUXV010000010.1 GCA_947164795.1 uncultured Caryophanales bacterium
CTTAGAAAATTAAGACATCCATCTAGAAGTAGAAAATTAAAGGATTTCTTAAATGAATAAGTTATCTAAAAGATTAGAAGTAGTAGCTTCTTATATAAAAGATAATTCTAAAATAATTGATATAGGCTGTGATCACGGCCTTTTATCTATTTATTTGGCTAAGAAATATAATAATATTAAGATTATTGCTAGTGATGTTAATGAGAATGCCCTTAGTAATGCTATTAATAATATTAAGAAAGAACATCTAGAAGATAGAATAGAGACCAGACTTGGTAGTGGACTTGAAGTAGTTACTGCTGATGAAATTGATACTGTAATAATCGCAGGCATGGGGGCAAATACCATAGTAGGTATTCTTAAATATAGTACTGATAAACTTATTAATGTTAAAAATATTATTATTCAGAGTAATACGGATTTATATTTTCTTAGAAAGAATATTACTAAGTTAGGTTATTATATTGAAGATGAAACTTTAGTAGAGGACGCTAATATTATTTATACAGTTATTAAGTTTAGTAAAGGTAAAAAAAGATATAATTTTAAAGAATTGTATCTTGGACCTAAACTTTTAAAGAAGAATAATATTTTATTTAATAAAAAATGTGATAAAGAGATTAAAAATATAGAAATGATATTATCCAGAATAGAAAAAGGTCATTTGTTATATAAACTTAGACTTAAAAGAAATTTGAGGATATTAAAAAAATAGAAGTTTACGCTTCTATTTTTCTTCTTTTGTTTCTTCTTTTTTTGTTTTAGTTGCTTTTACTTCTGCTTTCATTTTACTATTTATTTCTGTAGTGTTCTTGCAGATAGTAAGTAGTACTAATGAAAATTCAAATGTAATTCTAGCTATTAAGTTACCTAGAATTAACATTCCTAAGAATCCTACGAAACTAGTAGATATTAATGCAAATGATGATAATGTTATATAGATTGCTATGATGATATAAAGTACTCTAAGTAGAGATTCTAACATCATTTTTTTAAATGTTACAAAATCATATAACCATTTCATAAAACCAGTAAACTTATTTTCATTTGCTTTACCGAATACTGTAAAGTATAAGCAGATACCTCCGATTATGGCTAATACTAATGATATAATCATCCATATCATTGCTCCATTGGCAGAACTATTGTAACCATAACTATAAAGATTGTTTCCTAACATTTTTTACTCCTCCTTTATTTAAGTATATCATAAAAAATTGATAATTAACATTGATTATTTCATATTTTTTTTATTTCTTCATATATTTAGTTAGAAAGGAAGCGTGACTATGAAGCAAATTATTTCGTTTAAAAAAGAATTACCATTTAAAACTAAAGTTAGTGATGTTACATCAATATCTTTAGAAAGGGAATTAAAAGTTGAAGATGATGGTATAGTTGCTGGAGTGTTTCATATTACTGGAGATTATAAAATGAATGAGGGCTCAATTAATAGAGAAGATTTTTCTTTTGATTTACCGTTTGATATTACCTTAGATCCTAGATATGATATTAGTACAGTAAAATCTGATATTGAGGATTTTTATTATGATGTTATTAATAATGATACTTTAAAAATTAATATTGATTTATTTATTGAAGCTGAATATTTGCCAGAACCCGTAAAGGAAGTTGAAGAAGTAAGAGAAGAAACTGAAATTATAGATATTAAGCCTATATGTGAATCTTCTGATATCGAGGAAGGCTTAAAAGAGCTTAAAGAAGAAAAAAAAGATGAAGTTAAAGAACCTAAAATAGAAGAAGTAAAAGTTGAAGAACTTCCTAAAGAAGAAAGAGAAGAAATTGGTACTGATTTGTTTTCTAATTTAGATAATACAGAGACCTATGTTACTTATTATGTTTATATTGTTAAAGAGGAGGATAATATTGATAAGATTTTAAATAAATATGGTATTACTAAGGAAGAGTTAGAAGACTATAATGATATAACTGATATAAAAGTAGGAGATAAATTGATTATCCCTAAATGCAATGAAAAATGATTTTAGAAATATTCTAGATAAATATAATATTAATCCTTCAATTGTTACAATTAGAGGTAATACAAGAATTATAAATAATCAGATAGTAATTAAACCTAGAGTTAATTTTGATATTATTAAAAGTTATGAATATTTGAAGTCTAGGGCTTTTGATTATTTTCCTTATCCGCTTGGAATTGATACTGATTATGAAGTATATCCTTATATTGATAATAATGAGGAACCAATAGAACAGAAAGCACAGGATTTAATGTATTTAATTAGTTTACTTCATAGTAAGACTACCTTTTATAGGGAAATTGATACTGATAGAATAAAAGAGATATATGAGGGTATATTAGATAAAGCTAACTATTTAGAAAATTATTATAATGATTTAATGGGGGAAATTGAGAGAGAAGTATATATGTCTCCTTCTGGTTATTTAATTGCTAGAAACATTAATATTATATTTGATAGTATATATTATGTTAAAAATAATATTGAAAAATGGTATAAGTTAGTAGAAAATAATAAAAATATAAGAAATGTGTTTATTCATGGTAATATTAATTTGGATCACTATCGTAAGAATGATAAGCCATATTTGATTAGTTTTAATAAATCGAGGATTGATAGTCCGATATATGATTTATTATCTTTTTATAAGAACCATTATTTGAATATTCCTTTTGAAGATTTATTTAAATTTTATGAAAGTAAATATCCTTTAAAAGAAGAAGAGAGATTACTTTTATTTACTTATATGGCTATTCCTCCTTCTATAGAGATTAATGATAATGAGTATAAAATGTGTATTAGGATTAATAAAATTATTGATTATTTGTATAAAACTAGTAACTTGATTATGAACTATCAGAAATGATAGTTCTTTTATACATTTGTTCGATTTTAAATAAATTGTTCTTTACTTCTTTTTTTTAACTTGATATAATTAATAAGAAAAGAGGTATACTATGGATAAGGAATATATTAAAGGTCATTTATATAAAGAAATATATCGTAATGAAATGAATGGATATATGGTAGGATTATTTAAAATCAAGGAAACTAATACTGATTTTGAAGATAATATTATTAATATAACTGGCATACTTCCTATACTTAATGATAAAAAAGAATATATTCTTTATGGAGAAGTAGTTAATCATAAAAAGTATGGTGTTCAATTTAATGTTAGTTCTTTTGATATAATAATGCCAACGAAAGAAGAAGAATTAATAACTTTTTTATCTAGCGATTTATTTCCAATAGGAGAAAAAACTGCGAAAAAGATAGTGGATATGTTTCATGAAGAAACTATTAACAAAATACTTGAAGATAAATCTTGTTTGATTGGTATACCTAGACTATCTGATAAGAAGATAGATAAAATATATAATGTTTTAAATGATTATCAAAACACTTCTAGTGTTGTTATTGAACTTACTAAGATTGGTTTCGAAATGAAAGATAGTTTATCTTTTCTAAATAAATATGATAGTAAGATATTGGATACTGTTAATAATAATATATATGAACTAATTGATAGTGATGAGATGCCTTTTACTAAGATAGATGAAATTGCTATTAATATGGGGATTGAAGAAGATGATGAAAGAAGACTCTTAGCTTTAATTATTTATGTAGTGAAGAGTTTATGTTTTAATAATGGTGATACTTATTTATCTATAGAAGAGATATCTTTTAATTTATCTAGTTATGTTAGTATTACTCCTGAAAGACTTGATTATTTGATTATGAAACTTATTAGAGATAGAAAGTTAGTCGTAGAAGATAAAAGATATTATTTAAAGAAATTTTATGAAGCTGAAAAATATATAACTGATAGAATATGTTTTCTTAATGATATAGAAGATAGAGGTTCTATTAATATATGTAAGTATATAGATAATGAGAAATTTAATAAAATTGAATATGATGATATTCAAAAGAAAGCTATTGAATGTGGCGTTAATAATAATCTTACTATTATTACTGGAGGACCGGGAACTGGTAAGACCACTATTATAAAAGCTATTGTTAAAATATTAGAAGATGCTTATAATCTTAGAGATAAAGATATAGCATTATTAGCACCGACTGGGAGAGCTGCTAAAAAGATGATGGAGACTACTGGTATGCCTGCATATACTATTCATAAGTATTTGGGATGGGATAAGGATACGAATACTTTTGAAGTAGATGAATTTAATCCTAATCCTGATAAATATATTATTGTGGATGAAGTTAGTATGATTGATACTTTACTTATGGAGGCTTTACTTAGGGGTATAAGAAGGGATTCTAAACTAATACTTGTGGGTGACTATTACCAATTACCTAGTGTTAGTGAAGGGCAAATACTTAAAGATTTAATTGATAGTGATGTACTTCCTGTTATCAGATTAAATCAGATATATAGACAAAGTGTTGGTTCTTATATATTGAATTTAGCTTATGATATTAAAGAAAAGAATATTAGTGAAGATTTATTTATTAAAAAAGATGATTATTTATTTATTAATAGTGATAATGATAATACTTTAAGCTATGTTAAGAAAATAGTTAGTAAAGCTGTTAAGAAGGGACTAACAGATAGAGATCTTCAGGTACTTGCTCCGATGTATAAGAGTGTATGTGGTATTGATAATTTAAATATTCTACTACAAGAAATATTTAATCCTGGTAGTGATAATAAAAAACAAATTAATTATGGAGAAGTAATCTATAGAGTAGGTGATAAGGTGTTACAATTAGTAAATGATCCGGATAATAATGTTTATAATGGGGATATTGGCTATATAGATGATATTATTATCTCGAGAGAAAAGAAAATTATTAATCAGATTAATATTAATTATGATGGTAATATCGTAGAATATACTCCGGATAAATTTATTAATTTTAGACATGGATATGCTATTAGTATTCATAAGGCACAGGGTAGTGAATTTGATACGGTTATTATGCCTATTACTATTTCTTTTAAGAGAATGTTATATAATAAACTAGTATATACTGGAGTAACAAGAGCAAAGAAGAGTCTTATCATAGTAGGAGACTCAAACTCATTTATATATGGTATTACTAATGATTATGTGGATAATAGGAAGACTACTTTAAAGGATTTTATTATTAATAAATATAATTATTAGTATAAATTTATTTATTTTTCTAATACTATTAGTGGTATTTAATTATTATTTATTAAATACTCTTCATATTTTAGAGAGGTGATAATTTATGAAAAAATCTAGTATTGGGAATATGATGCTAGGAATGGGTATAGGTGTAGGTAGTGCTGCATTATACATGAATATTAAGAATGGTAATATGAGAAGGTTAGTTAGAAAGATGAATTCTGCTAAAACAAAAGCCATTAGTGACCTAGAAGATATGATGTAGGAAGAGATATTTATTCTCTTTCTTTTTTTATGTTTTACCCGAAGTAACAAGTTACTTCTACATAGTCTTTTACGGGAAGAAGCTGGTATATAGATTTAATTTGAAATAATAAGTGTGTATTAAAAGTATATTTTGAAAAAATGTATTGACATGCTATATGATTTGTGATAAAGTTTTGGTACCTAAGATTGGTAATAAAAAAAATAATTTTTTGGAGGTTTTGAATATGAATGAGTTAATAATTAAAGATGATGTTAGAATTGAAAATTATATTTATGAGGTAAGAGGTCAAAGGATTATGCTTGATTCTGATCTTGCTATGTTCTTTGAATATGAGACCAAACAATTAAATCGACAAGTTGCTAGAAATATTAAAAGATTTCCTGAAAATTATTGTTTTCAGTTGACAGAAGATGAATATAAGTTTTTAAGGTGCCAAATTGGCACCTTAAAGAATATAGGACGTGGTGAACATAGAAAGTATTTGCCTTATGTTTTTACCGAACATGGTGTTACAATGCTTGCGGGGGTTTTAAAAAGTGATTTAGCTATTAAAATGAGTTTAAAAATAGTGGATGCCTTTGTTACTATGAAAAATTATTTATCTAATAGTTTGTTAGAACAGAATTTTTATAAAAATATGTTATTAGATCACGATGATAGAATAAAGATATTAGAAAATAATTTTAATAATAAAACATTTAGTAACGAGATATTTTATGAAGGACAAATATATGATGCATATAGTTTGCTTCTTAAAATTATTGATACTTCTAAAAAGAGTATTATTGTTATTGATAATTATATATCTAAAAAATTATTGGATATTTTATCTAAGACTAATAAGAAGATTACTATATATAGTAAAAATATTGATAATAATTTAATTAATAAATATAATAGTCAGTATAGTAATGTTACTTTTAAGATTGATAATAGATTTCATGATAGATTTATTATTATAGATAAAAGTGATGTATATCACTGTGGTTCCTCTTTTAAAGATTTGGGTAAGAAGTGTTTTGCTATTAATAAGATTAAAGATGAGAAAATGATTAATGAATTACTTAGTAGATTATAGATAATGCCACTTATAATTTACAAAAATCTACTATTTAGAGGTGGCGCAACTGATTATTTTGTAGTAAAATTTTTAGTAGAGAGGTGATATTGTATGAAGTTTTGTGATAAACTATCTATGCAAAGAAAAAAGAATAATATGTCGCAAGAGGTACTTGCAGATCGACTTGGAGTATCAAGACAAGCTGTTAGTAAATGGGAGTCTGGAACCTCAATGCCAGATATGGAAAGAATAATGGAGTTATGTAAGATACTTGATTGTAATTTAGATGACTTAGTAGATGATGGAATAATTGGTAGTAATACTAAGAAAGAAGAGAGCAAAGATAATATTATTAAAACTTATTTAAAAGAAGGACTTGATTTTGTTACTAAAAGTTCAAATATGTTTTGGAGTATGAGATTTAGAGATAAGGTTAAATGCATAATAGAATTATTATTTATCGCTTTAGTTATTTATTTATTATGGAGTGGAGTGTATTATGTTTTAATATCTATTTTTAGTGGATTAATTCAAATACTACCTGATATTATGTATAAAATAATACATAATATATTTAAAGTAATATATAGTATTCTAGGATTAGCATTGGGTGTTATACTTGTTATTCATGTATTTAAGATTAGATACCTAAATTATTTTATTACAGTAGAAGACTCTAATGTTAAAGAAAAAAGTATTGAAAAACCTGTTGATGAAGTAAAGGAAAAAGATAGTGTTAGACAATTTACTGAGAAAAAGAAAAATAAAATTATTATTAGAGATCCGAAACATAGTACTTACGGTTTCTTTGATTTTTTAGCAAGTGTAGCGGTATTTATTATTAAGGGGATATTAGCATTTATTTCTATTCTTGGTATATTTAGTTTTATATTTTTAGCATTTAGTTTAACTTATTCTGTTATTAAGATAGCTTCTGGTATTTTTTATGTTGGTACTTCTATTAGTATTCTTGGAGCAATTCTTGTTAATTATATTTGTTTAAGGGTTATTATTACTTTTATATTTAATCAGAAACAGAAATTTAAATTAGCATTTATTATATTTATTATTGGACTAGTCTTATTTGGAATGGGATTTGGAATATCATTTAATTCTTATTTATCTTTTAGTGAAAGAGAAGAAAGTGATAGAGAATATACTACTTATATTGAAGAACTTAATATGAAAGATAATATGATATTAGATTTTATGGAAAAAGATAATGCAGATGTTATTATTGATGAAACAAGAGATAATATTAAAATAGAAATTACTTATGATAAGAATGGTTATATTGATTTGAGAAATCATAGGAGTTATTATAACGTAGAAAATTATTATAATACATGGGTATGTTACTATTATAATAATGGTAATAGTTTTAGTGATAACTTTAATTATTTGATTGAGAGAATAGATAATAAGGAAAAAATAGATAGTGATTATGATGGGATATTTAGTTATAAGATTATGATTAATTCAAATAATTTAGAAATACTTAAGAATAATTATAGTAGTTTATATGAGTAGTTGACACTATATGCGTAAAGTGTAAAATATATACTATATAAGAAAGATATTTTACTTATTTAATAGTATAATTAATATGTAGGAGGAATATATGGAGAAAAGTATTATTAAACTTAAGAATGTATCAAAGTTTTATTACAGTAAGGGTGTAATTGCTTCGGGGTTTTCTCGTGTTAACTTAGAATTTAAGATGGGTGAATTTGTTGTTATTACTGGTGAATCTGGTAGTGGTAAATCTACACTATTAAATGTAATAAGTGGTCTTGATTCTTATGAAGAAGGGGAAATGTACATTAATGGTGAAGAGACTAGTCATTATACAGAAGCTGATTTTGAGGATTATCGTAGAAGATATATTGGTAATATCTTTCAATCATTTAACTTAGTTAATAGTTATACTGTATATCAAAATATTGAACTTGTAATGTTGCTTAATGGAGTTAAAAAGAAAGATGTTAAAGACAAGGTATTAGATTTAATTAGAAAAGTTGATTTATATAAATTTAGAAATACGAAAGTATCTAAATTATCTGGTGGTCAGAAACAAAGAGTGGCTATTGCAAGAGCCCTTGCTAAAGATACTCCAATAATAATAGCAGATGAACCGACGGGTAATCTTGATAGTAGATCTTCTAAATCTGTATTAAAACTACTTAGTGAAATATCAAAAAATAAATTAGTAATAGTGGTTACGCATAATTATGAAGATATTGAGGAATATGCAACTCGTAAGATTAAAATGCATGATGGTAAAGTACTTGAAGATAAACAGTTAAAGAAATATAAAGAAGTATCTAATATTGAGGAAAATGATTATAAGAATATTAGATTTTTATCTAAATTAAGATTAGGTATTAGAAATACATTTAATATTGTGCCTAAATTTTTATTAGTACTTTTAGTTTATCTATTTATTACTACTGCTTTAATATCTGAATATGCTTCTTTTAGAGAAGAGGAACATATAGAAAGTATAAGTGGATATAATGGGTTCTTCCTTAATACTGATGAAGAAAGAATTGTTATTAAGAAAGAAGATGATACTTCTTTTAGCGATGATGATTATACTAAAATAGAAAAAATGGATAATATTGATTATATTATCAAGGATGATTTACTTTTAGACACAGAGATTGATATTAGTGATGACAATTACTATCTTAGTGCTAGAGTTAATAGTATTAGTAATTTTAATGGTAAAATAGATAAAGGGAGAAAGCCTGAAAATGATAATGAAGTTATAATAGAGGGTTCTAAGAATGATTATTATATTGGTTATATGATTGATGAAATAATGGATAAAGACTTATATCTTAGAGATATGTATACTGGGGAATTGGATAAGAGTACTCCAATTAAGATAGTAGGTGTATCTTATACTGATTCTGGTATTTATAGTCAAGATGTTATCTATGTTAATGATAGTATTATAGATAATCTTACTTATCAGATTAATCAGATGTATAGTAATTTAAAAATATTATTTCAAGGTAAATATTATGATTCTACGAACTATGATATGTATTTTAGATTAGTACCTAAAAGAATTATTAAAGAAGGTATGGTATATATACCTAGTGATTTAGATTATTTATGCAAGAATGATTATTGTATAGGTAGTGATATAGTTATTGATATTGATAATATTTATTATAAAGATACTCTTAATTTAAAGGTAGAGAAATCTTATAATAAGAAGAATATTGAGAGCTTAACTGGTATTAAAGATTACGATAGTGTTAATGGTGCTATCTTTATTAGTAGTACTGATTATAATAAATTATTTAATAGAAATAGTTATCAGAGCAGTGTTTTTGTGAAGAATGTTAATGATATAGATAGTACAATAAATGAGTTAAATGAAAATGGTTATACTACTTTGAAATTAACTGATGCTTTAGTTAATTCAGAGGCAGTAGCTGCAATTCGTATATTAAAAACAATTGTTACAGTTGTTTTAGTGGTAGTTCTATTCTTTATATCATACTTTGTTATTAAAGTAATACTTAAGTCAAGAAATATATATTTTACTACGATTCGTATGCTAGGAGCATCTAAGAAAGTATCAAGAGAACTTCTTATTATTGAGTTAATTAATGTAGCTAATATTGCTTATCTATTATTTGGAGTATTCCTTATACTTAATTATTTTAATGTTGTTAATGTAGGATTTGCTCATATAATATTGGATTATATGGGAATTAGAGATTATATCTTATTATATATAATATTAATTACTATGTCTTATTTAATTAGTAGTAAGTTTGCTAAGAAGATATTTAAAGATAGTGCTATGAAGACTCTTAAGGAGGAAGTATAATGTTAGAAATTAAGAATGCTGATAAATATTTTAATAGACATAAAAAAAATGAAGTACATGCTATTAACAATACTTCGATTAAATTAGAGAATAATGGCTTAGTGGCACTACTTGGTCCTAGCGGATGTGGTAAGACAACTTTACTTAATAGTATTGGTGGACTAGATAAGTTAAATAAGGGCGATATTTATATTGATGGTAAGAAAATTAATTCTAAGTTTTCTTATAAGACAGATAAGATTAGAAATTTAAACATTGGGTATATCTTTCAGGATTATAAGTTAATTGAAGATAAATCAGTATACGATAATGTAGCTATTGTTCTTAAGATGATAGGACTTAAGGATAAAGAAGAAATTAAGAAAAGAGTAGAATATGTCCTTGATAAAGTAGGAATGCTTAGATATAAAAAGAGGCCCGCTTCTATGCTATCTGGTGGTGAAAGACAAAGAGTTGGTATTGCGAGAGCTATAGTAAAGGATCCTAATATAATTCTCGCAGATGAACCAACGGGTAATTTAGACAGTAAGAATTCATTAGAAATCATGAAGATTATTAGAGCTATATCTAAAGATAGATTAGTTATACTAGTTACTCATGAAGTTGATTTGGCTAAATTTTATGCTACGAGAATTATTGAAATACAAGATGGAGAAGTTACTCGCGACTATGAGAATAAAGTAAGTGAAGACTTAGATTATAGACTTGATAATACTTTTTACTTAAAAGATTTTGAAAATAAAGATAGTATAAAAGATGATAACTATAATATTAATATTTATTCTAATGATAGGGATAAAATTAAACTTGATATAGTTGTTAGTTCTGGTAATATTTATATTAAGAGTAATTCTAAAGATAAGGTAGAAGTTATAGATGATAATTCTAGTATAGAGCTTGTTGATGATCATTATAAAAAGATTGGTAAGGAAGATATTGATAAGTATAAGTTTGATTTTACTAATATTATTAATAATGATTTTAAGAAGAAGTATAGTTCAATACTTAATCCGATTACTTTAATAATTAATGGGTTTAAGAAGGTATTTGATTATTCATTTTTAAAGAAATTATTATTATTTGGTTTCTTTTTATCAGGTATGTTTCTTATGTATGCTGTTAGTTCGATAATGGCTGCTTTAAAAGTAGAGGATTATGATTTTGTTACAATGAATAATGATTATTTGTTACTTACTGATAAGAATATTAAAGTAGATGATTATTTATCATATGAACAGATGGATAATATAGATTATATTATGCCTGGTAGTTCAGTGGTATCATTTAATTTAAAATTTAATGATTATTATCAAACAAGTAGAGGAGGTGCTACTTTAGAAGGATCTTTATCTTCAATTGATATGATTAGCGATAAAGACTTGATATACGGTAGGATGCCAGAGAATGATTATGAGATAGTAGTGGATTCTTTTACTATTAATAAGATGTTTGATGAACCTGTTTGTATGGCTAAGATGATTGGAGTGAAAGATGTAGAGAAAATGCTTGGTAGAGAGGCTAATATTAATAATATGAATACATTTACAATAGTGGGTATTACTGATTTAAATAGTCCTAGTATATATGTTAATAAGGATTTATTTATTAATATACTTGCTAATATTAGCAGTAATGGTGATTATGCAATAATACCAAATATGAATGATAGTTCTTTAATTGATTATTCTTTATATCAAGATAAGATTGAAATTAAAAAGGGAAGACTACCTGAGAATGATTATGAAGTTATTGTTAATATTAGTAATGAATATAATATGAAATTGAATAAAGAAATAGATACTAGTGTTAATAATAATAAATTAGTAGTAGTGGGTTATTATGATAGTAAATATAACTATAATTATTTGTTTGTTAATAAGAATACTATTAAGTATAATTTGATTGTTAATAAAGAAAATATTGTTATTAAATCTAATGATAAGGATAAGACTATTAGTGAATTTAGAGAAAAGAACAAGAATATTGTTAATGCTTATGATAAATCATTAGAACAATATAAAGATAGTAAAAAAGATAGTGTTAGAACTGCTTTAATATCTTCAGGTATTATTCTTGGTATATCTTTAATAGAGATATTTTTAATGATTAGATCTTCTTTCTTATCGAGAGTTAAAGAAGTTGGTATATATAGAGCTATTGGTGTTAAAAAGATAGATATTTATAAGATGTTTTTTGGAGAGATATTTGCTATTACGACAATAGCTAGTATTCCTGGTATCTTATTTATGGCTTATATATTAAATGTATTATCTAGTATTAAGTATTTAAAAGATTTATATGTTATTAATATATTTGGTATAGTTATTACTATTATCTTTATATATTTGTTTAATTTAGTAATTGGATTACTTCCAGTATTTAATACAATTAGAAAGACACCCGCTTCTATACTTGCTAGACATGATTTGGATTAGAACATTGTTCTGGTCTTTTTCTTTAACCGCTATCGCTAACAAATTAACTACCGTTAATTTGCGGATACTCCTTTAGGAGAAGATTATTGTATAAAGATTTAATATAAAATAAAAAGAAGAATTAATGATTTTCTTCTTTAATTAGTTTTTTTGTTACTGGATTAGAGTTTGATAATTTTTCTCTTATATAATTTTGTATTTCTATATCTTTTTGGACTTTTGCTCTGTAAAATCCTTGCATTTTTTCATTGACATCAAATAATCTATCCCTTATTTCTTTGATTTCTTCTTCTTTCTTTGAGATTTCTTTTTTTGAGTCTAAGAGAAGTGTCATTAGGAGTAATTCGCCATTGACCATATCATCTTCTGCATTAATTTTTTCGTATTCTTTTTTTGCTTCTTGATATTGTTTTTCCAAATAATCAAATTCTTGTTTAAGCCTTAAATATTCCGGATTATTTAAATGTTCTTTTCCCATACTTTCCTCCTATGTGATATTTATTATAGTCTAATATTAGTCGAAAGTAAATACATAAATTATGTTTTATGCATTTTGATAATGATAATTGCTTATAAATAAAGGTTTTGCAGATAAATTGAAAAAACTTAATTATTTGCATTGGCTAAAGTTTTATAGATGATATAATGGTTGATGTGGTTAATACTTATTGGTGTTTCTCTCCTTTTTTGATTATTCGAGGAAGGGGGGGACAAGTATGCTGAAAAAATCTACTTGTACAAAGGGGATTAAGTAAGTGGAACTTGTCTTGGCTTATGCCTTGACGGTACTAATTCTTCTTGCTGTAATAGGTAAGAATAATCATACAAGATAAAAAGAGGCACCCCAGGGGTGCTTCGTAAACTATTTTGCGGAGAGAACACCTTCCAAACAGGCGTTATCCACATTTTTATTATGGATAAATTTCTTTTTCCAAATACATTATGTTAAAAGAACACTAGTTAGAACTATTCATAACTAGTGCTCTTGTTTTTGGTTTATCTAATACTTGTGAACTTACTATTCCTAATCCATTAGTTTTTAAGTAATTAGTTAATTCTGTATTTCTGTTTAATATCATATTTGATGTTTCTTTATTTAATCTAAAACTATTTCCATCAAATAATATAAAATTATTACAAACTTTACTTATTGTAAAATCAATAAACTTAAAGGTTTTACCAGTTGATATTATTCTTTTTGCTTTTGCAAATAGGACTTGATCAACTTTATCATATCCAATAGAAAGTAAAGATGTAACTAAATCTTCAGTAGTAATATGCATATTATTCTCCTTTCGATGTGTGCTTTGTATTATAATATGTTTTTTACTAAAAGTAAAGAATTTTTTATAAATAAAAAAAGAAGTAATTATTTTACTTCCATTGAATTTACTTTTTTAGTTAATCTTGATTTTTCTCTATCAACTTTGTTTTTATGTACTAAACCTTTTACTTTAGCATTGTCTAAAGATTTGATAGCTAATTTTAAACTTTTTTCAGCATTTTCTTTATTTCCTGCTGCTATGGCTTTATCAGTATTTTTGATAGCATTTTTAACAGTAGATTTTAATTGTTGGTTAGCTAAAGTTACTTTGTTAATTTGTTTAATTTTCTTCTTAGCGTTTTTAACATTTGCCATGATAAATTCATCTCCTCCCAAAACTACTTATAATTTTATCAAAAAAATAATAAAAAAGCAAATATTTTCTGCTATTTTTGTGAAAAATATTACTGGTGACTAGTATGAATCATGAAATTGATTTAAAAAAGTATGATATTAGGACTGATTTAGTACTTGATAGTATTGAAAATAGTAGGTCTGATATTAAAAGTGAAGTATATGAAAAGAATAATATTAGAGTTACAAAAGTGGATGTTGATGAAGAGAATAGTACTCTAATTAATAAGAAGAAGGGTAAATATATTACGATTGAATTTGATGATGTTACTGATAGTGGTAAAAGAAATAATGTTAAAGAAATATTTACTAATGAATTAAGAAATATGATAGGTAGTTTAAAATTAAATAAGAATTATACGGCTTTAGTAGTAGGGTTAGGTAATGAGAAAAGTACTCCGGATAGTTTAGGTCCTAAAGTTATAGATAATACATTGGTCACTAGGTATTTATATGTACTTGGTGAATCTGTATCTCTTGGTATTAGATGTGTGTCTGCGGTTAGTCCTGGAGTTATGGCTAATACTGGTATTGAAACAGTAGATATTATTTCTTCAATAGTTGAAAAGATTAAACCTGATATTGTAATAGCAGTAGATGCTTTAGCGGCTTCTTCAATATCTAGGATTAATAAGAGTATACAGATAACGGACTCTGGTATTCATCCTGGTAGTGGTGTAGGGAATATGAGGAAAGAAATAAGTTATGATACTCTTAATATTCCTGTTATTGCGATAGGGGTTCCAACCGTTGTTAGTTCTTCTATTATTGTATATGATACTTTGGAGTATTTATTCAAACATATATCATATATTAAGGATAATCAAAATAAGAATAAACTTATTTTGAGTAGGAAGAATTATTTAGATAAAATTAAAGATAGAGATTTAAGCGAAGAAGAAAAGATTAGTTTAATGGGAATTGTAGGTAGTCTTAGTGAAGAGGAAGAAAGAGGCCTTATTAATGAAGTGTTAAATGCTTTATCCTATAACTTTATTGTTACTCCTAAAGAGGTGGATTTTTTAATAGATAAATTATCTTTAGTGATATCAGAAGGCATTAATAATACTTTACATAAACTTGTGTAAAATTAATGTGATTTTCTTTATTTTTATTTTCCTATATTATATAATTATATCGTAGGAGTGTGAGATTATGAGATGCGTTGGTACTTCTAGTAGAGGAATTCGTACAGGGGTTATTAAAAAAGGTGATAACTTAGAAGATGTTGTTGTTAGTTCGGTACTTAAAGCTAGCGAGAATGATGGGTTTGAAATAAGGGATAGGGATATTATTGCTATTACTGAGGCTGTTGTTAGTATTAGTTATGGTAATTATGTAACTGTAGATGATATTGCTAGTGATATTAAGAATAAATATTCAGGGGGAGAATTAGGATTAGTATTTCCAATACTTAGTAGAAATAGATTTTCAATGATACTTAAAGGTATTGCTAGAGGGTGTAAGAAAATATTTATGATGCTTTCTTATCCTTCTGATGAAGTTGGTAATCATTTGTTTAGCGAAGAATTATTATTTGAACATGATATTAATCCTTATAGTGACTGTTTTGATATTGATACTTATGATAAGTATTTTAGACAGTATAAGCATCAATTTACTGGTGTTAATTATGTTGATGTATATTCTGATATTTGTAAAAATGAAGATTGTGAGATAGAATTTATCTTTTCTAATAATCCTAAAGATATTCTTAAATATACAAAGAATGTATTAGCTTGTGACATTCATACAAGAGAAAGAACAAAGAAATTATTAAAAGATGCGAATACTATATTAGGACTTGATAATATTATGACTGAGAGTATTAATGGTAGTGGATATAATCCTAAATATGGACTTCTTGGTTCTAATAAAAGTACTGATGAAAAACTTAAGTTATTTCCTAAAGATGGAGATGAACTTGTACATAATATTCAAAAGAGAATTAAAGAGGAAACTGGTAAAAATGTTGAAGTAATGGTATATGGCGATGGCGCATTTAAGGATCCAGTAGGTAAGATATGGGAACTAGCAGATCCGGTTGTATCCCCATTTTATACAGAAGGATTAGAGGGAACTCCAAATGAGATTAAACTTAAGTATATATCAGATAATGATTTAGATAGCTTAAGAGGTGAAGAACTTAATAAAGCAATAAAAGAAGAAATTAAAAAGAAAGATAGTAATTTAGTTGGTCAAAATAAGAGCTTAGGTACTACTCCTAGAAGGATTACTGATTTAGTTGGTTCACTATGTGATTTAACTAGTGGTTCTGGTGATAAAGGAACTCCTGTTGTATATATTCAGGGATATTTTGATAATTATGCAGATGAATAAAGAAAGGATGATAATATGAAAATTGCAATTAATGGTTTTGGAAGAATAGGAAGATTAGTATATAAAATAATGGAAAAAGATAGTTTCTTTAATGTGGTAGCTATCAATGATTTATCTAATAGTGAAGAACTTGCTTATTTACTTAAATATGATACTAATTATAGAAGATATGAAAAAGAAGTATTTTTTGATGAAGAAGGTATTATAGTGGATGGTAAGAAGACTAAAGTGTATAAAGAAACGGAACCTGAGAATTTACCTTGGAGAGAACTTGGTGTAGATTTAGTATTTGAATGTACTGGTAGATTTACTAATGTAGAAGATGCTTATAAGCATATTAAAGCCGGTGCTAAGAAAGTTTTGGTTAGTGCTCCTTGTAAAGGTGAGGCCAAAACAATAGTATATAATGTTAATGAAGATATATTAGATGGTAGTGAAGAAGTTATATCAGCAGCATCTTGTACGACAAACTGTTTAGCACCCGTTCTTAAAGTTATTGATGACAATTTTGGTATTGAAAGAGGGTTTATGACCACTGTGCATGCATATACCAATGATCAAGTAACTTTAGATGTTACTCATAAGAAAGGTATTAATGAAAGAAGAGGAAGAGCATGTGCAATGAATATAGTTCCTACTAGTACGGGGGCTGCTACTGCTATTGGGAGAGTTATTCCTAGTTTAGATGGTAAGTTATCAGGAGGTGCTCTTAGAGTACCAGTATCTGATGGCTCTCTTATTGATTTAACTTTATCTCTTACTGAAAAAGTAACTGAAGAAGAAATTAATGGTGCCTTTATGAATAATGTTAATGAGACACTTGAAGTAACTAATGATCCAATAGTATCCTCTGATATTATTGGAAGTCATTGTGGAGCACTAGTAGATTTATCACTTACTAAAGTACTTGAAGTAGATGGAAAACAATTAGTTAAAGTAATTGCTTGGTATGATAATGAGATGGGATATTCTGCTCAAATGGTTAGAACAGCAAAGTGTGTTTTAAAGGGATAATTTGATTTATCTCCTTTTTTATGGTATTATATATAGCTGCAGGTGATTATATGATTTTATATAGAAATATGAAATATGATGAATATAATAAGATATTGGATGCAAAAGAATTTCCTATTTATGATGAAAGAAAGTTTAATATTGATAATTCTTTCACATACGAAGATGGTAATGCTCGTATGCATTTATTTGGAAATATTGAATATGCTAAAATGTATCTTGATATTTTTGGAGAGATGATTGTTAAATGTAATATTCCAGATAATCTAATTGAGAAATATGGGTATGGCTTTTATGAATTTAAAAGTATTCCAGTTTATGTTCCTATTCCTGAATATATTATTAAAAGAAGTGATTTTTCTTTGGATTATATTGAAGAAATTAATCCAAGTATTAGAAAAAATGCTAATTTTATTTTAGGCATTAGGGAAGTAAAATTATATGATATGTTTTTAAATGATATGTATTTACAATGGAAAAAAAATAATAATGGTAATAAAAATGAAAATAATTTTTGTTATTATGTCATTAATTATTTAAAGACAAGAAATTTGGATGATGTTTTAACTTTGACTGCTGGTAAACATCTTGAAAAAACTGGTAAAATAAAAGCGAAAAAAAGATAATTATTAATATTTTAATAATTTAGAATAAAAGAAGAAATAGTAGTATTAAATATATTTACTATTTCTTTTTTTAGAAAAAAATTACCTTGACAATAGGCTTATTCTAAGATAAAATAAAATTGTATAGTTTAAATTAATTAAAAGTTATAATTTTTTCTATAAAATAAAATTTGGAATGGAGGTGCTTTAAATGGGCAATACAATGTTCTCCATTTTGTTATTTGTTCTTGGATTGATTATTGGGTTTGCTGCTATATACGTCGTTAATTTTTTAAAAAAGAAGAATGATGAAAAAAAAGCAGATACAATAATAGATAAAGCAAAAAAAGATGCTGATAAAATAAAAAGAGATTCTTTATTAGAAACTAAAGAAGAAATACATAAGTTAAAACTTGATGCTGATAAGGAAGTAAAAGAGAAAAAAAATGAAATAAAAGAAGCAGAAGATAGACTTTTACAAAGAGAAAATAATATTGATAGGAGAGATTTAGCTCTTCAGAATAGAGAAAAATCTTTAGAGGATAGGGAAAATTTTCTTTTGAAAAAGCAAGAAAGAATTCAAGAAATCAAAGAAGAAATGGAAGAAATAAAAAGACAGGAACTTGAGGAACTTGAGAAAATTAGTAAGTATAGTAAAGAAGATGCTAGAAAAGCTGTTATGAAGATGGTAGAGGAAAAAATGTCTAAAGAAATAGCGGCTTATATTAAAGAATCAGAGGCAGAAGCTAAACTTGAAGTACAGGAAAAATCTAAAGAGTTATTAGTAGGAGCTATGCAAAAGTATGCAGCAGATATTACAAGTGAGCAAACAGTATCTGTTATTACACTACCTAATGATGAAATGAAGGGTAGATTAATTGGCAGGGAAGGTAGAAATATTAGAACAATAGAATCTGTTACTGGTGTTGATTTGATTATTGATGATACTCCAGAGGCTATTGTTATATCTAGTTTTGATCCTCTAAGAAGAGAAATAGCTAGACTTACTTTAGAGACTTTAATTAAAGATGGTAGAATACATCCTGCTAGAATAGAAGAATTGTATGCTAAAACATTAGCAGATGTTAAAGAAACTATTAAAGAATTTGGTAAGAATGCATTATATGAACTTGGTTTATCTAAAATGGATCCTGAGCTAGTTGAAATTGTTGGTAAACTTCATTTTAGAAGTAGTTATGGTCAGAATGCCTTAGATCATTCGATTGAAGTTGCTAATTTAGCTGGGCTTCTTGCTTCAGAACTTGGTGAAAATGTTAATCTAGCTAAGAGGGCAGGACTACTTCATGATATTGGTAAGGCAATCGATTTTGAAATGGAAGGTAGCCATGTTAAAATTGGTATGGATTTAGCTAAGAAGTATAATGAGGATGCTATTGTTATTAATGCTATTGCTTCACATCATGGTGATACTGAACCTACTAGTATTATAGCTTGTATAGTGGCAATAGCCGATACTATATCTGCATCGCGACCTGGAGCTAGAAATGATTCATCAGAGAATTACGTTCAAAGACTTGAGCAACTTGAAGAGATTGGAAATAGTATGAATGGTGTTGACAAAGCATATGCAGTTCAAGCAGGACGTGAGCTTAGGGTTATGGTTAAACCTGAAGAAGTTGATGATTTAACATCTCATCAGATTGCAAGAGAAATTAAAGAAAAAATTGAAAATGAACTTAAATATCCAGGTACAATTAAAGTTACTGTTATAAGAGAAACAAGAGCTCAAGAAGAAGCTAAGTAGTTTCTCTTTTTTCTTTACTTTTATTATTAAAAATGTTATACTTTAGAAGTAAGGGAAGTAGTGGTATGGATACATTTAAAAGAGAAGTAGTGTGTATGCGTGATGATGATTTTAATCATATTAGGAATGTTGAATTTTCTTGTGGAAGTAGATTTGATATTGATGCGAATGATGTGTATGGCGTTAATTCACTTAATTATTTTGGTGAAGATATAACAGAATATTATGCTATATGTCCATTTTGTGGGCATATTAATAAGTTGGATGAAAAAATATTACCTGATGATGTGAAGCTTGAGGCTGATTTTAAGAGTAAAACAGAACCCTTTTTATATAAAAAGAATAATTTAAAATCTGAACTTATTTATTTAGACAGAATAAGTTCATCATATATTTTAAAAAGAATAAGATAATATTTGACAGGAGGTTTTATATGGGACTTTTTAATAAGATTAAAAAAGTTTTTAGTAAAGAAAAGGATGAGGTAGTTAAGTATGATGAGGGGTTAGTTAAAACCAGAAAAGAGTTTACTACAGAGATTAGTAATTTATCTAAAAAATATAAAGATATAGATGATAATTATTTTGAAGAATTAGAAAATATTCTTATTATGGCAGATATTGGGGTTAATACTGTTATGAAGTTTGTTGATAAATTGAAAAAAAGGGTTAAGAGTGAGAAAATTACTGATTCTAATGTACTTAAGGAAATAATTGTTGATGAACTTCTTATTATGTATGTGGAAGGTAATACTTTTAGTAGTAAAATTAGTTTTAGTGAAGAAGGCCCTACGGTAATATTATTTATAGGAGTAAATGGTGTTGGTAAGACTACTAGTATTGGAAAGATTGCTAAGAGGTTAAAAGATTCTGGTAAAAAAGTTATTATGGTAGCAGCGGATACTTTTAGGGCCGGTGCTATAGAACAATTGGAAGAGTGGGGGAAAAGAATAGAAGTCCCAGTTGTTACTACTAATAGTAAAGATCCTAGTGCTGCTGTTTATGATGGAATTGATGCGGCAATTAAGGGAGAATATGATGTGGTACTTGTAGACACTGCTGGTAGGTTACAGAATAAGGTTAATTTAATGAATGAACTTGGTAAAATTAATAATGTTATAAAGAAGTTGGTTCCTAATGCTCCACATGAAACTTTATTAGTTATTGATGCTACTACTGGACAAAATGGTATATCACAAGTTAAATCATTTAGTGAAGTTACTAATGTTACTGGGATTATTCTTACTAAACTTGATGGTACTGCTAAAGGTGGCATAGTACTTGCTATTAAAGAGGAAACAGGCATTCCTGTTAAGTTTGTTGGACTTGGCGAAAAAGTAGAGGATTTGGAACCATTTGATATTGAAAAATATATATATGGGATATTTAAGGATTTATAGAAAGGGATTGATATTGTGCAAAAAAAGAAAGAAGTTAAATATAAAGTATTTAATACTAATAAGTTTAAAAAGACTGAATTTATAGTGGCACTAGTGCTTGGCATTGTGTTTTTAGTAATGCTTGGTTTTGCTGTATGCAATAAAGTTTTTATTCCTGTGACTTTGGTTACTTTTGCAATGTTATTATTTAGTGTTTGCTATTACTATATTGAGGATAAAAGTAAAAAGAAGATTGTATATGTGTTGTTTTCAATTGGAGTTATTATTATAGTAATTGAAGTTATTTTTACTTTGGTGAATATTTTATGATGGAAGAAAGAAACTATTTAATTATTTTGTATGACTTTTATTCGGAACTTCTTAATGATAGACAAAAAGAATTTTTTGAAGATTATTATTTTAATAATTTGACACTTAGTGAGATAAGTGAGAATATTGGCCTTAGCAGAAATGCTATTCATAAGAATATTAAGAGTGTTTGTGATAAACTATATTTTTACGAAGATAAACTTGGTTTATATAGAAAAAGAAATGAATTATATAATATTATTGGAAACTTGGATGATGAAATTAAGAGTAAAATAGAAAAGATATATTAGGGTGATATTATGGCAAAAAGAGAATATAAAATGTATTATGACTATAGAAAAAGGACTAGTGGTGGCATTATTGATGCATTATTTTTGGGTGCTATTATAATTATCATTGCAACCTTTGTTTATCTTTATATAATGGGAGGTATTTAGAATGGATTCAATACTTGACAGATTTTCTGATAATTTAACTGAGGTGGAATATATAACTAATCCTGCTGTTGCTAGAGATGAAGAAATAAAAAAACTAATTCTCGTTTTACTTACACCAGAAAAGAGTGCTGTATTAGTTGGTAAGCCAGGTATAGGTAAAACTGCTATTGTAGAGGGACTTGCATACCGTATTCAAAGAGATGAAGTTCCGGATGCTTTAAAGGGTTATACGATATATAGAGTAAATACTACGGCATTATTAAATACTAATGGGGAAGAAAATAGGGTTCTTAAACTTGTTGAAGAGTTAAAAAACAGAGAAAAAGTTATTTTATTTATTGATGAGATACATACTTTGATTGGTAATGATGCTCAAGGAGCATTAGATTTGGCTAATATGTTTAAAGAGGGACTAAGTAGAGGATCTATTAAGATGATAGGGGCTACCACTACTTATGAATATGAAAGATATATTATGAGAGATAAGGCTTTTCTTAGAAGGTTTGAAAAAGTTGATGTATCAGAACCTACTGAGGAAATGACAGTGGAAATTCTTCTTAGAACTTTGCCTAAATTAGAAAAGACAACTGGTGTAATACTTCCTTATACGGATTTTATAAAAGAAAAGATTATGAAATTTATTGTTAATATGACTTCTGAATTTAAGAGAGTATATGAAATATCATCAAGATATCCTGATATTGCTCTTGTAATTCTTAGACAATGTTTTTCTAATGCTATATATGAAAATAGAAAAACTATTAATTTTAAAAATATTTATGATGCCATTAGAACTACTAAGGCAGTTTATCCTGATGTTATAAAAAAGGAACTTATAAGTTTTAAAGAAATATTTAAGGAAGAACTGGAAATTGAAAATACTTATTTAGATTAGTTGATTATTAGTTATTTGCTAATAATCTTTTTATTTACATATTTTCTATTATTTGATATAATTAAATGGGAAATATGGAAGGAATGATGTAGATGGAAATTAAAAATAAGAATCCTAAAATATATTTACTTAGTGCAAAGGCAAGACATGGTAAGGATACAGCGGCAGGATTTTTAAAGAAATTTTATGAAGAAGATGGGAAAAAGGTTATTTTTTCAAGAGCGGGTAAATATATTAAATTTTATGCTATGGAAATGACTGATTGGGATGGCAATGAAGATACTAAACCTAGAGAATTACTTCAAGAACTTGGAACAGAAGTTATCAGAAATAAACTTAATAAAGCGGAAATGTTTATTGAAAGACAACTAGATGATATAGAAATATATTCTTATTTTTATGATGCCATTATTGTACCTGATATTCGTCTTCCTAGGGAGATTGAAAGTGTCAAAGAGAAATTTGATAATGTCGTAACTATTAATATTAAAAGAATTAATTTTGAGACGGAACTTTCTAGTTCTCAGCAGAAGCATTCTACGGAGACTGCGATGGATAATTATACTGATTATGATTATGTTGTTATTAATGATACATTAGAGCAATATGAAAAGGATATTTATGATATATATAAGAAGGAGGAAAATTTATGAAGAAATTAATGGGTAATGAAATTATTAGAATGTACTTAGATTTCTTTTGTGAAAGAGGGCATACGGAACTTCCTTCTGCTAGTTTGATTCCAGCTAATGATCCAACAGTTTTGTGGGTTAATGCCGGTGTAACTCCTTTAAAGAAATATTTTGATGGTAGTGTTGTTCCTAAAAATAAAAGACTTACTAGTTGTCAAAAATGTATTAGAACTGGCGATATTGAATCAGTAGGTAAGACTGCTAGACATCATACTTTTTTTCAGATGCTAGGTAATTTTAGTATAGGAGATTATTTTAGGAATGAAGCTATTCCTTGGGCTTATGAACTTCTTACTAGTCCTAAATATTTTGATATTGATAAGGACAAGTTATATATAACTGTTTATCCAAATGACATGGAGACATATAATTTATGGATTAAACTTGGTATTGATCCTAGTCATATCATAAAAATAGAAGGTAATTTTTGGGAAATTGGACCTGGACCGTCAGGGCCTGATACGGAAATTTTTTATGATAGAGGGGAATTATATGATCCTGAAGGAAAAGGTATTAAATTATTGGAAAATGATGAAGAAAATGATAGGTATATAGAAATTTGGAATAATGTACTTAGTCAATTTAATGCTACTGAAGGTCTTTCCAGAGAAGAATATCCGGAACTACCTAGTAAAAATATTGATACTGGTATGGGTGTTGAAAGAATGGCTTGTATTATGCAAGAAACTGAAACTAATTATGAAACTGACTTATTTATGCCAATAATTAAGGGTATTGAGGAAATTAGTGATATTTCTTATACTGGTCAAATTGAATTTAAAGTAATTGCTGATCATATTAGAACTCTTACTTTTGCAATATCAGATGGTGCTATTTTTGAAAATGTTGGTAGAGGTTATGTTCTAAGAAGACTTCTACGTAGAGCTGAAAGAATGGGCAGAAAATTGGGAATTAATAGGGATTTTTTATCTGATTTAGTTCATATAGTAGTGGAAAAATATAAGGATACATATCCAGAACTTGTAGGAAATGAATATAGAATTAAAGAATTAATAGAGAAAGAGGAATTATTATTTCAAAAAACTTTGTTATCTGGAGAAAAGAGATTAGAGGAATTATTTGAGAATAAGGATAAAGTTATTAGCGGTAAAGATGCATTTAAGCTATATGATACTTATGGATATCCTATTGAACTAACTGAGGAAGCTGCTGAAGAAAAAGGATTTACCGTTGATAAGAATGAGTTTAAAGCATATATGAATGCTCAAAAGGAACTTGCTAGAAGTAATCGTAAGGAAGAATCAAGTATGAATCTTCAGAATGATTTACTTATTAATTATAAGAAAGAAAGTATTTTTGTAGGATATGAAAAATTAGGCCTTGAAACAGATATTATGGATATTATGAAAGATAATCAGTTTGTGGATAGTTCTGAAACTGATTGTTATATCTTCTTAAAAGAAAATCCATTCTATGCTGAGAGTGGTGGACAGGTATCTGATTCTGGTTATTTAAAGAATGATAATTGTAAATTAGAAGTATTAGATGTTATTAAGGCTCCTAATGGGCAACATATGCTCTATGTTAAAGTACTTAAAGGAACTATAAATAAGGGTGATAGAATACTTACTCATGTATCTAAAGATAAGAGGATAGCTATTATGAAAAATCATTCTTCTGTACATTTACTTCAAAGAAGTTTACAAGAACTTCTTGGTGATAATGTTCATCAAGCTGGTTCTAAAGTAGACGAAAAAGAACTTAGATTTGATTTCAATTATCATGGTAGATTATCTGATGAACTAATAGTTAAAGTTGAAGATTTAGTTAACAAAAGAATTAATGCTAGTTATGATACTGTTATCGAATATATGAGTTTAGATGAAGCAAAAAAGAAAGGTGCTATGGCGCTTTTCTCTGATAAATATGGCGATGTAGTTAGAGTTGTAACTATGGGTGATTCTATTGAATTATGTGCTGGTACTCATGTTAATAATACTAAAGAAATTGGTAAATTTGCTATTGCTAGCGTTGAAAATAAGGGTGCTGATACATTTAGAGTAACTGCTACTAGTGATAAGAATATTGTTGCTATTTTAGGTAGAGAGATGTCAAGACAAAATGAAATGATGCTTAGGCTTTTAGATAAAGCTAAAAAGATTGTAGCAGAGGCTAAGAAATTTGGTATTAATTTGGAATTTAATTTTAACATTGAAAATGAACCTGCTTCTAGTTATAAAGATATAGTTCTTAATAAGAAAGAATTAGATGAACTTAGAAATTCAGTAAAAAAATTAGAAAAAGATTTTGAAAATAAGAAAAGTAATAAAGCAGTTAGTGATCTATCTAGCTTTATGAAAATTATGGAAGACATAAATGGAGTTAATACAATTATTAGTATTACAAGTGGTTATGATGTTAATACTTTAAAACAAATTATATCTCATTTAAGTAATCAAATAGATAATAATTTAATAGTTTTAGCTAATGTTAATGATGATAAAAGTGTTAATTTTATGGCTAAGAGTAATTGTGAAAAAGTTGATTGTTCTTCGATTATAAAAAAATTAGCTAGTGCTACTAATGGTAATGGAGGTGGCTCTAAAGTGTTTGGTCAAGGTGGAGGAACTGATTCCTCTAATATTGGTAAAGCACTTAAAAATATAAAAGAGGAACTTAGAAATATTTAAGATAATATGTAAAGTATTATCTTTTTTCTATTACAAATAGTATTATTTGTTATATAATATAAATAGAGGTGACTTATGAAGCTAGAAAAAATATTAGATGGAATAGAATATGAATTAATAAAGGGAAATATTGATACAGAAGTTAATAATATTTATTATGATTCCAGGAAAGTAGAAAAGGGAAGTTTGTTTTATTGTATGACTGGTTCTTCAGTAGATGGTCATGATTATATAGATTCTGCTATTGAAAAGGGAGCCAGTATAATAGTAGTATCTAAGGATGTTAATATAGATAAAGATGTTACTGTTATTAAGATACATGATACGAGAAGAATGTTATCTAAATTATCGATTAATTTCTTTAATAATCCAATTAAAGAAATGACTAGTATTGCTATTACTGGTACTAAGGGTAAAACTACTACTACTTGGATGATTAAGAATATTCTTGAAGAGGATAATAAAACAGTAGGAGTTATTGGTACAATGGGTATTTTTTTTGGAGATAAATATTATAGTACTGTTAATACTACTCCTGAAAGTTATGAGATTCAGAAATATTTAAGAGAAATGGTCGATAATGATGTTAAATACTTAGTTATGGAAGTATCTAGTCAAGCTTTAAAGGTAGGTAGAGTAGATGGATTGGTATTTGATTATGGTATATTTACTAATTTAACTCAAGATCATATTGGAGAAAATGAGCATCCTAATATGGAAGATTATATTTACTCAAAGAGTTTATTATTTAGACAGTGCAAGTGTGGTATATTTAATATAGATGATAATCATTATAATGATATGATTAAAGATAGTACGTGTGATATTTATACTTATGGAAAAAGTAAAGATGCTGATTTAGTAATAAAAAAAATGAATTTACTTAGAAAGAAGAATTTTATTGGTATAGAAATGGATACTGATGGATTACTTAAAGATAGTTTTTTAGTTAATACACCAGGTGAGTTTTCTGCATATAATGCATCTTGCACTATTATTACTACTTATTTGCTTGGGTGTAATGTTAATAGTATGAAAGAGGCACTAAAAAAAGTTGCTGTTAAAGGTAGAGTAGAAATAGTACCAGGTTTTGAAAACTATAGTGTTATTATTGATTATGCTCATAATGGTGTATCAATGGAAAATATTCTTAGTACAATGAGAGGATATAATCCGAAGAGAATTGTTAGTTTGTTTGGATGTGGTGGTAATAGAAGTAAAGACAGAAGATATGATATGGGTGAAGTGTCAGGTAATCTTGCTGATTTTACGATTGTTACCGAAGATAATTCAAGATTTGAAGATGTAGAAGATATTATGAATGATATTGAAATTGGTCTTAAGAAAACTAATGGTAAATATATTAAAATAGGAGATAGGAAAGATGCAATTAAGTATGCTCTTGATAATGCTGTAGAAGGAGATATTATATTATTATTAGGAAAAGGACATGAAACTTATCAAGAAAAAAATGGTGAAAGATACCATTATGATGAGAGAGAAATTATTAAAGAATTATTAGAAAAGTAATTTACATTTATAGTAAAATTTGTTAATATAAATAGAAGAAAAGGAGGGTATTATGATACCATTTAAGAAAGCAAATATTTTATTACCTAAAAAAGGTACTGATATGACAAAATGGTCAGTTGTTGCATGTGACCAGTATACTAGTGAACCTGAATATTGGAAGGAAGTTGAAGAAATAGTAGGAGAAAATCCTTCTACTTTAAGAATTACTCTTCCGGAAATATATTTAGAGGAAAGTGATGTAGAGGAAAGAATATCTAAGATTAATAATACAATGAAAGAATACTTAGATAGTGATTTATTTGATGAGTATAAAGACTCAATGATCTACTTAGAGAGAAAACAAAGTGATGGTAGAGTAAGAGAGGGTCTAATTGGAATGGTAGACTTAGAAGATTACTCTTATGAAAAAGGATCTCAAACTTTAATTAGAGCTACTGAAAAGACTGTTATTGAAAGAATTCCACCTAGACTTAAAGTAAGAGAAAATGCATTATTAGAATTACCTCATATTATGATTTTAATTGATGATGAAAAGAAAGAAATAATAGAAAGTTTAAAGAATAAAGTAACAGAAGATGATAAAGTTTATGACTTTGATTTAATGGAAAATGGTGGACATATTAGAGGTTATAAACTAAGTAATGAAGTTATGAATGAAGTAGAAGAAGGATTAGAAAGATTAGCAGATAAATCTTCTTTTGAAGAAAAATATGATGTTAAAGATAAGGGAGTACTTTTATTTGCTATGGGTGATGGTAATCATTCACTAGCTACTGCTAAAGCTAATTATGAGAATTTAAAGAAGATATTACCAGAGGAAGAATATTTAAATCACCCATCTAGATATGCTCTAGTAGAACTAGTTAACTTACATAGTGATGCTTTAGAGTTTGAACCAATACATAGAGTTATCTTTGATACTGATGTTAATAATTTAATTGAAGAACTATATAAATATTATGATATTAATGAAGAAGGTAATGGAGAATATTTTGAATTAGTTACTAAAGATATGGATAAGAAACTATATATTAGTAATCCTAAATCTAATATATCAGTAGGTTCTATTCAAATGTTCTTAGATGAATATTTAAAAGATCATAAAGGTAAGATAGATTATATTCATGGAGATGAAACTACTAGAGGTATGGGAAGAGAAGAAGGTAATGTTGGTATACTATTTAATGTTATGAAGAAAGAAGAATTATTTAGAACAGTAATATTAGATGGTGCTCTTCCTAGAAAAACTTTCTCTATGGGACACTCTTATGATAAGAGATTTTATCTAGAAGCTAGAAAGATTAAATAATATTAAAAATCAAGGTTAATACCTTGTTTTTTTTAAAATAATCAATAATTGTATTTACTTTTGTATAACAAAGTGTTATAATGTTATACGAAAGTAAATGGTGATATTATGAATAATGAAGAAAAAATTAAGATGCTTTTTAAGAATAATAATGGCTATATCAGAACAAATGATTTATTAAATATTGGTATAAGTAAACCAATTATTCAAAGTTTTATTGATGAAGGATTAATAGAAAGAGTTAGTCATGGTATATATATGGATGCCAAATTGTTTAAGGATGAATACTATATTTTACAAAAAAGATATCCTTTTGTTATTTTCTCATATAATACAGCATTGGATATTTTAAATTTGACTAATAGAATACCTTTGAATATAGATGTTACTATACCCAGGGGTAAAACAATTAGAGGAGATTATAATATTCATTATGTTACTGAAAAATATTATAAATTGGGTATCATTGAGAAAGTAAGTCCGCTGGGAAATCCTGTTAGAATTTATAATGCCGAAAGATGTATATGTGATATGTTAAGAAGTGAAGATGAGTTTGAATTAGAACTTCAAAATAGAGTGTTAAATTATTATTGGAATAGTAAAGATAAAAATATTGATTTATTACTCGAATATGCTAAGGTATTTAATATTTATGATAAAGTTAATACCATAGTAGAGGTTATGATGAAATGGTAGATAGTGTAGATATAAAAGAAAAGGCAAAGATTATTGAAAGGAAACATAATATAAACCACTATGAAGTGTTACAAAGATACATGTTTGAAAGGATACTTGAGAGAATATCAGTATCAAAATATAAGGATAATTTTATACTAAAAGGTGGTTTACTACTTTCAGCCATGTTTGGTATTGATAATAGAACTACTAAAGATATGGATGCTACTATTACAGGAATGGATGTATCAAAAGAAAAAATGGTCAAAGTTTTAAATCAAATATTAAGTATTAAACTAGACGATGGTGTAAAGTTTGATGTAATAGATATAACAGACATTAGAGAAGAAGATGAATATGGTGGTAATAAATATCATATAGTTGGAAAGAAAGAAAATTTAAAAGTTAATTTAGAAATAGATATATCAACAGGAGATAAGGTAACTCCAAGAGAATTAAAATATCATTATCCTTTATTATTTGAAGATAAAACAATAATAATAAATAGTTATAATATTGAAACTATATTGTCTGAAAAAATTGAAACAATATTAAGACGTGGTAATTACAATAGTAGAATGAAGGATTTTTATGATGTTTACTTCTTTTTAAGTAAATTAAAAGATGAAATCGATACAAATATTTTAAGAGAAGCAGTTAATAATACTTTTACTAAAAGAAATTCACTTGAATATTTAAGTGATTATAAAAAGATAATTAATTCAATTAAAAATAGTGAAAAAATAAAGAAATTGTGGCAAAACTATAGTAATAAATACAAGTATGCAAATAATATTAGTATTGAAGAAATATTAATTATGTTAATGAAAGTTATTAATGAATTAGATATAGTATTTTTAGCAGTTTAAAAAAAAATATTCATGGAGATGAAACTACTAGAGGTATGGGAAGAGAAGCTAGAAAGATTAAATAATATAATTCAAGGGTAATACCTTGTTTTTTTAATTTTATTAGATAAAAAGATGAAATCGATATAAAGCTTTATTTCATAGTGTTTTCTTTAGATGATGTAAAAATATCTTGTTAATAATCTTACCAAGATATTTACTTATACAACCTTATTTAGTATAATTTATTTAAGGAATATTTGATATGGGTGTGGCTGAACTTTTTAGGGGGTTTACTCTTTAGAAAGCGAGGCGGTAATATGAGTAAAAGGGATTTTCTTGTCTTACTTTTAATCATAATTATTCTACTTCAACAAGTTATACAACTAGTGAAATAAAAGTGGCCACCTAAAATCAGCAAAGTTTTAGGTGGCAAACCAATTAATTTTGGCCCACTCAACTGAGAATCAAGTGTTCCTTTTTTATTTTATGAAGTTTCCTTCATCTGTATTCATAATATCATACTTTATTATTAAAATCAACTATTTTGAGTTTAATTTCTATAGAAGATATTTCTAATAATAGGTTATGTTGGATTAACTTGTTAATCTTGGCAAAAAATCCTTAATTTTTATATTGCAAAAGTAAAAAAAATATGATAACATTAGTATGTAAGGTAAGGAGAGTGACATATATGTTAAATAATTATT
>CAMUXV010000011.1 GCA_947164795.1 uncultured Caryophanales bacterium
ACTCATATTTTTCTTCTAATAATTCATATTTTATTATTCTTTTTAATTCAAAATGCCTAATATCCTGTTTCTTTTCACAAAAGGCTGCACAGTACCAACCATCTTGAAATAAGAACATTTCTGCTGGATCAATTACTCTTTCGTTTTCACCTTTACCATAAGAATAATATAATATTTTAACTTTTCTTTTTTCTTTTATAGCTCTTGTTAATAAATTATACTTCTTACCTGTTTCATCTTTTAAATTTAATTCTTTTTCTTCTTGCTTACTTCCTATGTATACACCTTTAATCTTATCTTGAAGTAATATAAGTTCATCTTTTATGTCTTTATCTCTTTCATTAGCAATATACCTATCTAATAATTTAGCATCTTTCATTTTGAATTTTCTAACAGGCATACGGACTGATTGGTTTAATACATAACCACCATATGGACCCATTATTGTATCTATGTATATCCCTGCTTTTTCCAAATCTTCTTTATATACTCTAATCATTCTTTCTGATACTTCAAGTTTATTAGAAAGTTCATTGATACTATATTTTCTTCCTGACTGCAATAACTCTAACATGGTTATTACATTAGAAACTTTAGACATAAAACCACCTACATCAATTATATCATATTTTTAAACTCGATAATCAATGTCATTTTGGCACTGGACACAATTTCATCTTTTTTTATTGGATAAATCTCTGCAAATCCTTATAAATAAAGGAAATATTGCAATTTTTAGTCGTACAAAAATTTTGTATTTTTACCCCATTTTTGGGTATCTAGATACCTTTTAGATACTCAGCGGAAGGTATCCAAAAAGGTATCTAAAAATAATTTTAATATTTTGGGGCATCAAAAAAAAGCCTTATTTTACAAGGCTTTTCCTATCTTCCACAACAATTTTTATACTTCTTCCCCGATCCACATGGACATGGATCATTTCTACCTACTTTAGTACTCTTCTTTTGTATTTTTTTAGCATCTTTACTATCATTAGTAACAGTATTTTTTACTACTTGCTTTCTCTCAATATTTTGTCTAATTTCTGATTTAAGTAGATAAATACTAATATCTTTATTAATTCTAGCAATCATATCATCAAATAATTGATAGCCTTCCATTGTATAAGCTTGTAATGGACTAGTATTAGCATAACCTCTAAGACCAATACCTTCTCTTAAATGACTCATAGTACTAATATGTTCCATCCAGTAATTATCAATAACTCTAAGAGATATTGCTTTTTCAAATTCATCTCTTATTTCTACTGGAATATCTTCTAGTTTTTCTTCATAATCCTTTAAAGCATTATCGTATATATATTCTATTACTTCATCAGAAGATTTACCATTAATCTCTGATAAATTTATTCTATGTTTTCTAAGTAAATTCTCATTACTTGCTTCAAGTATTTCACTATAGTCTTCTTCTTTTAATTTACTAGTTTCTACTAAATGAGAATTAACAATATCACTAATATAATCATGGAAACCATTTAGCACTGTTTCATGAATAGAATCATTATCTAATATTTCATTTCTTTTAGCATAGATGATTTCTCTTTGATTATTCATAACATCATCATAGTTAAGTAATTGTTTTCTTATGTCAAAATTATTACCCTCAACCTTTGTTTGAGCAGATTCTACTGTCTTAGAAAACATTTTGTTTCTAATTGCTTGCTCTCCAGTAAATCCTAGATTAGCTAACATTCCTCTATATCTATCAGAACCAAATCTAACCATTAAATCATCTTCAAAAGATACAAAGAACTGCGTAAAACCAGGGTCTCCTTGTCTACCAGAACGACCTCTTAGCTGATTATCTATTCTTCTAGACTCATGTCTTTCTGTACCAATTACACAAAGTCCACCAAGTTCTTTAACACCTTCACCTAGTTTAATATCGGTACCACGACCAGCCATATTTGTAGCAATCGTAACAGCTCCTTTTTCACCAGCATGAGCAATAATTTCAGCTTCTCTTGCATGATTCTTAGCATTTAATACTTCATGAGGAATTTTCTTTTTATCTAACATTTTACTAATAAGTTCTGATGTTTCAATAGCGATAGTACCCACTAGTACTGGCTGTCCCTCACTATGTCTTCTTTCAATTTCTTTAACAATCGCAGAATATTTACCTGCCTTATCAGGATATAATAAGTCTGTTGCATCTTCTCTAATAACAGGTTTATTCGTCGGAATTTGAATAACATACATATTATAAATATTTCTAAATTCCTCTTCCTCCGTTTTAGCAGTACCTGTCATACCAGATAATTTATTATACATTCTAAAGTAGTTCTGGAAAGTAATCGTAGCAAGAGTTTTAGTTTCTTGTTGAATCTTAACACCTTCTTTAGCTTCAATAGCTTGATGAAGTCCTTCGGAAAAAGCTCTACCTTTCATAAGTCTACCAGTAAATTGGTCTACGATAATAACTTCTCCTTCTTGCACAACGTAATCAACATCTCTACTCATTGCATAATTAGCTTTAAGAGCTTGATTAATATGGTGTACTAAAACAGTATTATTAATATCATATAAATTATTTAAATGAAACATCTCTTCTGCTTTTCTACTACCTTCATCAGTAAGATTAACAGCTTTAGTTTTTTCATCTAATATATAGTCTTCATTTTCATTAAGACCTTTAACAAATCTATCAGAATCTGTATATAGATTAGCGGCTTGCATAACACCACCAGATATAATAAGGGGTGTTCTGGCCTCATCTATTAAGATTGAGTCAACCTCATCGACAATACAATAGTTAAGAGGTCTTTGTACTCTGTTTTCTTTCTTAACAACCATGTTATCTCTTAGATAGTCAAATCCAAGTTCATTATTTGTACTATATAAAATATCACAGTTATAAGCATCTTGTTTTTCTTTAAAAGACAAATCTCTTAAATTAAGGCCTACAGTAAGTCCTAGAAATCTAAAGATACTACCCATCCATTCAGAGTCCCTGGTTGATAAGAATTCATTTACTGTAACAATATGAACACCTTTACCAGTTAAAGCATTTAAATATGCTGGAAGTACACAAGTTAAAGTTTTACCTTCACCTGTTTTCATTTCTGCTATATTACCATAGTGAATAGCAAGTCCACCAAGTAATTGCACATAGAAAGGCTTCATACCTACACATCTAAAAGCAGCTTCTCTAGCTACTGCAAAAGCTTCTACTAGGATATCTTCTAGTGTTTCGCCATCTTCTAATCTCTTTTTAAATTTATCTGTATAACTAGCTAATTTCTTATCAGATAATTTACTCATTTCTTCATCTAAAGCATCTATCTTATCAGCAATAGATCTAAATCTATTTAACTCTTTATATTCATTATCAAACATTTTTTTAAATATATTAAGCACGCGTACATCATCTCCTAAATAGTATTTTACTATATTTTATCTAAAAAAACTAGTATTTACTTTAAAATAAAGAAAAATATTGTTACTATTTTTCTTGAAAAAATATTCAAAAAAGAATACTAATATGATATAATTATATTAGAAAGTGAGGAATAAATATGACAGGAATAATTATTTTAGTTGTAGTATTAGTACTATTAGTATTATTTGTAGTATCTAATTACAATGGATTAGTAAAGGCTAGAAATAAAGTAAGGGATCAATTTAGTCAAATAGATATTCAATTAAAGAAAAGATTTGATTTAATACCTAATCTAGTAAACACTGTAAAAGGCTATGCTAAACATGAAAGTGAAACTTTAGAAAAAGTAATAAATGCTAGAAATGTATATGCAAATGCTAAAACAGATGAAGAAAAAGTAGAAGCTTCTAATGAATTATCAAAAAGCTTAACTCATCTATTCGCTTTAGCAGAATCTTATCCAGAATTAAAAGCTAATACTAATTTTGAAGAATTACAAAGAGAACTAAAAGATGTCGAAGAAAAGATAAGTTATGCTAGATCTTTCTATAATGATGCTGTAAGATTATATAACAACAAAGTAGAAACAATACCTAGTAATATAATTGCTTCATTATTTGGATTTAAGAAAGAAGCATTCTTCGAAGCAGCAGCTGAAGAGAAAGAAAACGTTAAAGTAGAGTTTTAGGATTATTAATTAATCCTTTTTAATTTAAGGAGGCATAATGAAAAAAATATTAATAATGCTAGTTTTATTCATTTCTTCTATTTCTTTAGTAAAAGCTAATACAATATCTAGCATTGATATGGATATCTATGTTGATATTGAAGGAACAGCAACTGTTACTGAGACATGGAAAGCAAATGTGTCACAAGGTACTGAAGGATGGCATCCATACTTTAATCTAGGCAATTCTAATATCACGTTACTTGAAGCATCTATGGATGATAAACCATTTACTATTCTAGATGATTGGAATGAAAATAGTAGTCTATCTGGAAAAGCCTATAAAGCTGGATTATATTATCCAGAAAGTAATGAAATAGATGTTTGTTTTGGAATTACAAGTTATGGTTCACATACTTATAAAATGAAATATACAATAAGTAATTTCGTAAGTACTACTGAAGATTCAGATATTATCTATTGGACATTAATGCCTTATGACTTTAGTGCCAGACCAGATAATGTAAAAATAAAAATATATAGTGATGAAAAATTTTCTGATTCATTAGATGTATGGGGATATGGAAAATATGGAGCACCATGTTATGTTTATGATGGAAGAATTGAAATGACATCAGATGGTCCATTATATAGTGATGAGTATTTAACTATTTTAGTAAAATTTGAAAAAGGAACATTTAGAACAGCAAATGATATAGGAAATAATTTTAATCATTACTATGATATGGCCGAAGAAGGTGCTACTAATTATGTGGATGAAGATTATAGAAAATCAAATATTCTTGAAAAAATATTTAATGTATTTATCCATTTAATCTATATTGTACCATTTATCATCGCTGCTATAATAGGAGTAAAGAAAAATAAAAAGTATGATTTTGGAACAACTGGTAACAAAGTAAGAAAAGATGTCTTAGCCTTTAGAGATATACCTTGCAATAAAGATATCTTTAGAGCATATTGGGTAGCAACTAATTATAATTTGTCTAAGAAAAAAGAAGATTTTCTAGGAGCGGTTATTCTTAAATGGTTAAAGAATGGTAATATCAAAATAGAAAAAAGAACATCAAAGAAACTATTTAAAGAAACTGAAGAAAATAATATCGTATTTGTAACGGCACCAATCGAAATAGAACAAGAAAGAAAATTATACCAGTATATGTATGAAGCAAGTTTAGATGGATGCCTAGAATCAAATGAATTCAAGAAATGGTGCACTAAAAATTATAAGAAGATACTAAATTGGTTTGATGAAAATATCGATGATGAAACTAGTAAATTAGTTACTGAAGGAAAAGCCACTCCCGTAGTGGATGGTAAAATATTTAAACATACTATCTATCAAATAGATCCATCTATGATGGAAGAAGCTGAGCATATGGCAGGTTTAAAAAAATTCTTAAAAGAATTCTCAATGATTGATACAAGAGAACCAATTGAAGTAAATTTATGGAATGAATACTTAATGTATGCCCAAATCTTTGGCATAGCCAAAGAAGTAGCAGATCAATTTAAGAAGTTGTATCCAGAAGTAATCCAAGATATGGAAAGATATGGATATAGTTATAGTGATATTTACTTTATTCATCACATAACAGCAGATGGAATGAAAAGTGCAAGTGTAGCTCGTTCAAGAGCAGAATCATACTCAGGTGGAGGCGGCGGCTTCTCTTCTGGTGGCGGAGGCGGAGGTTCCTTCGGCGGCGGAGGCGGCGGAGGCGGTTTCCGTTAATAAACCACAAAAAAACATCAATTACATTGTAATTGGTGTTTTCATTATACTAATTAGTTTCAATTAAACCATAGTCTCCGTCTTTTCTTTTATATAAGACATTAACACTATTAGTATCCATATCTTTATATACAAAGAAATTATGACCAAGTAGTTCCATTTCAAGAACTGCTTCTTCTTCACTCATTGGTTTCATTTCAAGTTTCTTTCTTTTAACAACGGTCTCTTTAGCCTCTTCTTCCATAGGAAGTTCATAGTCAAAATTAAATTCTTTAACACTTTCCTTAACATTTCTATTAAGTCTAGTCTTATTCTTTCTAATTTGTCTTTCTAGTTTATCAGTGACTAAGTCAATAGCAGCATATAAGTCATCATGTTCTTCTTCACTTCTTAAAATAAATTTACTCGTAGGAATAGTAACCTCTACTATTTGTGAATTACCTCTTACTTTAGCAAGTACATTC
Source organism: uncultured Caryophanales bacterium (assembly GCA_947164795.1). Lineage (GTDB taxonomy): Bacteria > Bacillota_I > Bacilli_A > RF39 > UBA660 > CAG-302. Next base: position 6,287 of record CAMUXV010000011.1, read on the forward strand.
GCAGTAATATCATCATCTTTAAAATATTTGTCAAGTTTACCTAATTTCTCCTTTGTATAATCTTTAATTGCATCTGTAATAACAAGTTTTTCTCCTCTAATATTATATTTCATATTATCAGTCCTTTCTATATAATATTATACTAATTTATAATTAAAAATTAAGTAGAATTAACTCCATAAGTTGTTAGAATAATCACCAACAGCTACTAAATTTTTAATGCCTTTTTTAACATCGGGAGTATCTTCTTTATAAGTGACTCCATACCAACTAGCACTAGTTTCCATAACTTGGCATCTAGCTTTGTTATCATGTATTAAATTACCTAGTACCTCTGGAATTAAATACTCACATTTATCCATATTTTCTTCATTTGATTTAAAGAAATTATCAAATCCTTCTTCAATATATTCAAATATTTTAGGAGTAAATAATAAGAAATTCATTGATACTGTATCATTTTCTTTTACTTCAAAAGAATCTCTTCCGTCTAATGGACTAGCGGTAATTACTCCATCTATTTTTTCAATCTTACTTTCTACGATATTAACTAGATAATTATCTTTATCTATCTCACATACTCCTCTTTTAACTGAACCATTTTCAGTAAGAGTATTAGCTACTCTATAACCAATCATACCAAAATCAGATGATTCTCTATCTATATTACTTAAATAATCATATGATTTAACAAAAGCATCTCTACCATAGAAATCATCCGAATTAATCATAGCAAATGGTTCATGTATATACTCTTTAGCACACCATACCGCATGAGCAGTACCTAAAGGTTTAATTCTATCCTCTGGAATAGAATATCCTTCAGGAATATTACTTAATTCTTGAAAAGCGTATTCTACTCTAATATGAGGTTCTACTCTCTTACCAATAGTCTCTTTGAATATTTCATAATTCTCTTTCTTAATTATAAATACAATCTTATTAAATCCTGCTTTAATAGCATCATATACAGAATAGTCAATAATAAATTCACCATTAGGTCCCATAGGTTCTATCTGTTTAAGACCTCCAAAACGACTACCCATACCTGCTGCTAGAATAAGAAGTGTTACATCTTTGTTCATCATATCTCTCCTTTCCACTTCATATTACCCTCATTATCTTTCTAACTACATTATACCAGATAAATAGTAAAATGTTAATATCCAGAATAAAAATAATAAAAAGAATACATAATATAATAGAATATTCGCAGATATTCACATATAGAAAATATTTATTTATTTTCTATTTTTTGTTATAATTACTATGGAGGGATAAAATATGGATATATTTTGTAAAATAATAAATGGAGAGATACCTTCATATAAATTATATGAAGATAATAAAGTATTAGTATTCTTAGATGTAAATCCCAGTCATAATGGACATACATTGATAGTACCAAAACAGCATTATGAAAATTTTTTTGATATTGATGAAGAACTATTACATCATATTTTAAAAGTAGCTAAAGAAATAGCTAATCTACTAAAAGATAAATTAAACTATGATGGAATATCATTATGTCAAAATAACTCTTATGGTCAAGAAGTAAAACATTTTCATTTACATCTAATACCTAAATATAAAGAAGAGAATAAACTATCAGTAGAAGAAATCTATAATATCTTAAAATAGATTTCTTTTTTATATAAAAAAACTATCCGAAGATAGTTTATAAATAATAAATTCTAATACAAGAAAGTAGAACCTAGTATAATAGCGAGTAAGATGTATAAAACAACCACTATTAATAAACCACTATTATGAGAATTATTGTTATTATTTGGACATTTTTCAGACATATTTAACACCTCCTTAGATTATAACCAAGCGCCTAGTATGATTATTAATAGAATGAATAAAACTAATACAATAGCAGCTCCTGAACCATTTCCACAGTTACTCATAATACATTCCTCCTTTTTTTCTATTCATCATATTCTATGGAAAAAAAGAAAATGTGTGAGGACTTATATAAGAAAAACATAAAAATATAATATAAAAAACTTGTATTTTTAACCTATTTTTGCTATTATAGTAATGTACATAAAAAAACTGAAAGGAGAATATTTATGGCAAAGAAGGAAGAAAACAAAAAGAAAAATATAAAAGAAGAGGTTAAAAATAATTTTAGGAAAGAGAAAATAAAAAAATCTTCTAAAAACACTGACGAAAAGGTAATGAAATTTATTGGGGTTGTAGATAAATACAGACTTGCTATCTATGGAGTAATTGGAGGAGTACTTGCAACATTATTGGTAGTAATTATAATATGGCCAGATAGAATAGCTAAATTGGAGGATGGAAAAGAACCAGTAGCTGAAATAGATGACTACATAGTAACTGCAGATGAACTTTATGAAGATATGAAACAAATATATTCAATTAGTTCACTACTAGATAAAATAGATAACAAGTTACTAGTAGAAAAATATGCTGAAGATGATGAAATGAACGATGAGGTTGAAAAACAAGCTACTAACTACTATAACATGTATAAAGCATACTACGGAATGGAAAAAGAAGACTTTTTATCAAGAAATGGATTTGGTAGTGAAAAAGCATTCTTAGAATACTTGAAACTTCAATATAGAAGAAATAAATATACTGAGGATTATATTAAAGAAGATATATCTGATAGTGAAATAGAAGACTACTATGAAGATAAAGTATATGGAGATATTAATACTAAACATATCTTAGTTAAAGTAGATAGTAATGCATCAGATGAAGAAAAGAAAGAAGCAGAAGATAAAGCAAAAGAAATCATATCTAAATTAAATGAAGGAAAGACTTTTGATGAAGTAAAAGAAGAATATAAAGAAGATATTACATATGAAGAATTAGGATATAAATCATATAATGCTAGTTTAGAATCAGCATATATGGAAGAAATGCAAAAACTAGAAAACAATTCATATAGTAAAACTCCAGTAAAGACTTCTTATGGATATCATATCATATATAGAATAGATCAAAAAGAAAAACCAGAACTTAAAGATGTTAAAGATGAAATCATTAGTGCATTAGTAGATGCAAAGAAAGCAGCAGATGAAAATGTACAATATAAAGCTCTAGATAATATGAGAAATGAAGCAAATCTTAAGTTTTCTGATACAGTACTAGAAGATAAATATAATATATATATTTCTCAATATAAATAAAATAAAGTGGTCGTTTGATCACTTTATTTTATTTGTCCTCAAGATTGGAGATAGGCTAATTATTTATCATATTAAATATTTTAACAGTTTCATAAAAAGAATTAAGTTTATCATTCCAATTGCTGTTAATTTCATCTAATAATTTTTTTTTAATAAGTGTGCTATCCTCTTCTTCTTTTTCGAAATAATCGTAATATAAATATTTTAAATTAGTAATATTTTCTTCTTTTTTAATATATTTATTTAAAAAAATCTTTTTTTCTTTTTCACCTCTATTTATATCTTCTCTTTTAATCTTTTTACTACTTATAATTTCTATCGTAAATATATCATTATTATCTATTTCATCTAATACTTCATCTTCTTCATCAATAAGAAGACTACTCCTTTTAATTAAATTACCATTGTTATCAAATAGTACTCCAATTACCTCTTTACCATTAGATAATAAAGTGCTATTACCTATTTTATTCTTTGAATAAGTATAAGTTTTATTCCGAATTAAATCCATGAAATTAGAACTGACTATTACCTTATCAAATTTCATTGCATTAAATGTTTTATTATCCACCACAAAAAGAGGAATCTTCTTAATATTAATAATATTATCCTTCTTATTCCATTCATAAAATTCAAAATATTCCTTATTAAAATTAAGTATAATATCATAGATATAATTCATTTTTATCTTCTCCTTTAGTAATAATAGAAATAGTCATAATAATAAAACCAATTATCCCAAAATAGCATTCTGGTCTTCTAATGATAAAATTAACATAATCATAAAAATTATACCCGATTGTAAACAAGTTTAGATATAAAATCAAAAAACTAAAACCTAAAGTTGTAAAACCAAAACCAAATAAAAAGAAAAAAACTCTAACCATAATATCCCTCATTAAAATTTATGTAAAATGAAGAATATTATTAAGAGTTTTTATTCACCAATTTTTTTAGTATCCTCTATTTCTACTCTACTAATAGAATCAAATCTTTTACTTATTTTATCAGTTGTTACATGAATGTTTTCAATATCCTTATTAACTGTTTCAATGCTACGAGAAAGTTTGTCCCATCTTTCTCTATATCTAGAAAATTCTATACCTAATTTATTTAATTCATCATGAATAATACTAGCATATTTATCTCTTTCCATATTTTTAAGAAGTACCTCGATAATAGTAAAAGTACTAATTAATGTAGTAGGAGAACATATCCATACTCTTTTTTTATGAGCATATTCCACTAGGTCGCTATGATAAGCATTAATTTCCGCAAACAAGGCTTCCGCGGGCAAAAACATAATAGCTTGATCAGAGGTAATGCCAGGAATAATATATTTACTACTAATAGCATCAATATGCTTTTTAACATCAATTTTAAACTCTTTTTCTGCTAGTTCTCTATCTAATTTAGATAGATTTCTATCGACCATTTTTTGATAATGCTCTAATGGAAATTTAGAGTCAATAGCAACAGTACCAAGAGGTTCAGGAGCAAATACTACTGAATCTGCAATTGTACCATTAGGAAAAGTATATTGAAGTCTATAAATGTTATCATTTCTTTCTCCGAAAATACTAACTAATATATGTTTAAGGTTAATTTCTCCAAAGATACCACGACTCTTTTTATCCGTTAAGATACTTTGTAAAGAAACAATATCAGTAGACAATGTATCAATTTTCTTTTGAGCTTCATCTATTTTAGATAATCTTTCTAATATATTAGTAAAGGTTTTATTAGTTTTAGCAAAATTATCATCTAATCTCTCATTAACTTTATTATTAATATCACTAAGTTTTTTATCCATTCTATCATTTAAGCTATTAAAATTATCATTCATCGTTTTCATCACATCAATTTGAAACTTAGATAATTCCTTTACCGTAGTAGTCTCCAAGTTTCCTAGTCTTTCTGTAATTTTACCCTCATTAACATTTTTTGCTATAGCTACAATAACTAAAATAATAACGATAATAATAAGTCCAATAATAATATAATCAATCATAAAATTTACCTCCTAAAATACATATAAATTATACCATATAAAGCTAAAATAAAAAAGCAAAATAATAAATTACATTTTACCCTTTATTTAATTATCAACAATATTTATAGTTCTAGTACGCATTTCAATCTTTCCCATATACGTTAAATAATAATTAATACTATATGTACCAACCTTATTATAATCTACTTTGTCTTTTACTTGAACGTATTTTGTTAAATCAGATTTAAATACTTTTGCAGTGACTCCTTCATCTATATAATTAGAATTAACCATTAGGGTAATATTATCTTCTCCATTAAGTTCAAAAACAAGATTTTGATTGATAGTAAAGACAACAATAAGAGCACATACAGCAAATAATGATAGAATACTCATAAAAATATTAATCTTTTTCATAACTCACTTCATTTCCAACATTTTTTTATTCTTCTATGAAAAGTATAACATCTAAATCAAAAATAAACAATACAAACAAAATAAAAAAAGCAAAATACATACGTATTTTACTATTAATTATTAACGCCATGATGTACTACTGGAGTACTTTCATCTATGGATTTAAAACTATATCCATATCCTTTAGCAGTCTTTATTATATTCCTAAGAGCAGCAACTGTCGCAGTATGACCACCTGAATCATGCATTAAAACAATATTTGTTTTACTATGTGACAAGTGATTAATAACATTAGCATAAATGTTATCACTATTATACACGTCGCTTCCTGCATCGTTAGAATCAACATTCCAATCAAAGTATGTATATCCCCTATTTTCTACTTCATTTGTCAAATATGACATAATACCATAAGAATAATGTCTACTTATTGTATTAGAACTTCCTCCTGGAAATCTAATAATTTTAGGACGAATTCCTATTACATTATATACTTTATTCTCAATAGTGGCTAAATCATTGAAAAAATTACTACCACTGACATAAATATAAGAATATTCATGTGTATTAGAATGCAGTGCAATTGTATGACCAGAGTTATATGCCCTTTTTGTATATTCATTAGCTCCACACACAAAGAATGTAGCTTTTATTCCCTCATCATCTAATATATTAAGTATTTCCCTTGTTCGTTCACTAGGACCATCATCAAAAGTAAGATAAACAATACCGTCACCATAAGTATTATAAACAGTTTTTTTTCTAACAATAACAGTTCTTTCTACAGATGAAGAATTACCACTATTGTCTGTTACAGTATAGGTGATTTTATAAGTGCCAACCTTCGATGTATCAACACCACCTATTACTTCGACTTTATCAGTTATGTCACCATCACAATTGTCTAGAGCAACATAACCAAGCTCCTTATAACTATTTCCTATATAAACATAAATAGTATCATTACCATTTAAAGTAATTACTGGTACAGTCTCATCTTTATATTCAATAAATCTTTCTGTTTTATAGTTATTTTCAGAACTATCAGAAACACTGTATATAATTTTATCGTCTCCTATTTCCACTTTTACTTTATCAGTAATATCTCCATCATAGTCATCACTAGCGATATATCCTTCTTCAACATATTCTTTACCAGGACAAGCAATACCTATTTCACTACCCTCTATGTTAATAACAGGTTCAACCTTATCAACGACTTCTACATCATAATTTCTATTAAAACTAATAAATAGATATTTAAATTTGACATTAACATTATAGTTACCAAGTCTATTGGTATCAACATTATTAGTTACTTTACTATATTTAGATAAATTGCTAATAATATTATATACAGATATATTTGGCTTATATTCGCTACCATAATTTGCTTCTTTATTAGTAAGTTTAATCCTTGGAAATAATAAAAAAATAGTTGTTCCTAAAATAACAATGACAAGTATTATAAATATTAACAATCTATATTTTTTCACTACTACATACACTTCCTACTCTATAATTATAACAAATAATAAGAAAAAAAACTATTCTAAAATAGTATTTTTATCAGGATTAATTCCTTTTCTGTATATAGTAAATTTATTCTTATTATCTAATGTAGCAAGAAGTATATCTTCAATCTTATGACCTTTAACTTTAAGCTCATGTAATAACCATTCTTTATCCTTATTAATACATTTTAAATTATTATCCAATATTTTACCATCAATAATAAGATTAGCTACTAGTGCATTATCATTAGTCTTTATTTTTAAATCTTTCTTAGTACTATTTTTAGCCCATTCATAAGGAAGAAAACTAATATTACCATCAGTTTCCATAATAGCATAGTTAATTTCGCTTAAGTCAAAATATCCTTGTCCTCTAGCTTCCGCAAGTAGTTCATTTACATCAATCTTACATTTTGTTAAACCACACTCTATAATTTTACCATTTTCCACAAGTATTGTGGGGACACCAATAAAGAATCTCCTAAGTTTTATGCACTTTTTCGTAATATAAGATATAAGAAATGCAAAGAAACCATATATAAATAAAGAAACAAGACCCGCTATTAAATCCTTCTCAATATCCAGTGAAATGTCCGCGGCTATATTTCCAAAAGTAATACCAACCACATAGTCAAATAAACTAAGTTGTGATATTTGTTTTTTACCAAGCATCTTAGTCAGAAAGAAAAGAAATATTAGAGTAATAATGGATCTATAAGATATATTCAAAATATGCATAAGAAAACACCTCATAATTATTATGATGTGTTTTAATTCTTATATACCTCTTATATTGTTAATAATCATACTTATTATCAAGCAAATAATAACAATATAGTAATATTTACCTAATAATTTATATGAATATTTAATTGTTTTATCTTCATTTTTTATAATATCCCTAATCATAAATATTACAAATATAACAAATAATATAAATAGTATTGGACCAAATATATTATATTTAAATGAAGTAATAATATTTAATTTAAGTAATGATTTTATACTTCTAGTTAATCCGCAGGCAGGACAACTAATACTAAATATATTTTTAAATATACAATCTAGTTTTATTGTTCCACTTATACATATAAAGGCAAATGAAATAATACCAAGTAATATAATAATATTTCTAATTCTTTTCATTAATCTCTAAGCGGATTACCATTGGCATCTGTATTAATGGAACCAGTAAGAATAAGTATTCCTTCAATAAGACCCCATATACCAGAAACTACACTTAGCACAAAACAACTAAGAACAGTAATTAATAGTTGTGCCACAGCCTTACCAGTATTACCTAAGTAGAAGTTATGAACTCCAAAACATCCTAAAAAGATACCTAATAGTCCAGCAGCCATTTTAGATTTAGCATTAGGATCAGTATTAACACTAGGAGTCTTATTAACTTTTACTCCACACTTTAAACAAACATCTTGCCCCTCATTTAACTCAGCACCACAATTTGTACAAAATTTAGCCATTATTATCTCCTCCTTATCATATTTTTTTTACTAAATTTTCAAGTAATTCTTTTTCTTTTTGAAGACTCTCTCTTTCTTTTTCTACAATACTAGAAGGAGCCTTACTTACATAATTTTCATTACCTAGCAGTTTTTCTCTTCTTGCAATAGAAGACTCTAGATTTTCTTTTTCTTTGAGAAGTTTTTCTCTTTCTTTCTCAAGGTTACTACTATTATCATAAATAATATTAATCGATAATCCTCTATATTCTATTAGAGTACCTTCTTCATTAGCACTTGTAATTTTATCTTTTAATTTAAGCATATTAGTAATAATTTCTTTTTCATATTCATTATTACTCTTAATAACAACTTTATAATCACCAATATTACCTAGTGAAGCCTTCTTATTTCTATACATAGTAATAAATTCTAGTATATCATCTACATTAGTCTCAAATACTAACTTCTTATCACACTTAGGATAATTACTAATCATAATAGATTCAGCTTCTTTGATAGGAAGCATACTATAGATTTCCTCAGTAACATAAGGCATAAATGGATGTAACATCTTAATAATATCAGTAAGTACCCTAAGAAGTACACTCTTCGTAGTATTATCATCATAAAACTTAGATAACTCTATATATTTATCGCAGAAGTCACTCCATATAAAATCATATAAAGTAGAACCAGCTATATTAAAGTCATATTTATCCATACTCTTAGTTACTTCTTTAATAGTCTTATTTAAATTATTAAGTATCCATTTATCATGCTCTCTTAGCGTTTCTAAAGAGTAATCTTCTTCTTTAAAATTTTCTAATTTCATAAGAACAAATCTAGAAGCATTCCATATTTTATTAATAAAGTTCCAAGTAGATTTTACTTTTTCTTCATCGTATCTTAAATCCATACCAGAAGCAGTGCTAGTAGTTAAGAAAAATCTAAGTGAATCTGCTCCATATTCTTCTATTACATCCATAGGATCTATTCCATTACCAAGACTCTTACTCATTTTTCTACCTTGTTTATCCCTAATTAGTCCATGTATTAAACAGTCTTTAAATGGCCTCTTACCAAGGAATTCTAGACCTTGGAATGTCATTCTATTAACCCAAAAAGGAATAATATCATAACCAGTAACTAATACATTATTAGGATAATATCTTCTAAGTAATTCTGTATCTTCCGGCCATCCTAAAGTACTAAATGGCCATAAAGCCGATGAAAACCAAGTATCAAGTACATCAGAGTCTTGTACCCATCCATCACCAGTAGGAGCATTTACTCCAACATATACTTCATCACCTTTATACCAAGCAGGTATTCTATGTCCCCACCATAACTGTCTAGATATACACCAGTCATAAGTAATTTCCATCCAGTGATTCATAGTTTTTTCATATCTACTAGGAACAAAGTTAACCTTTGTATCCTTATTTTTTTGATTTTCTAATACTCTATCTGCTAGAGGTCTCATCTTAACAAACCATTGTTTAGATAGATAAGGCTCAATCATAACATCACTTCTCTCAGAAAAACCAACATTATGACTAATAGGTTCTATCTTAATAAGAAGTCCTTCTTCTTTTAAGTCTTCTACTACTTTATTCCTACAAGCAAACCTATCTAACCCATTATATTTACCAGCATTCTCGTTCATTGTACCATCAGTATTCATAACAATAATTCTATCTAAATTATGTCTATTACCAACTTCAAAGTCATTAAGATCATGAGCAGGAGTAATCTTAACTACCCCGGTTCCAAATTCCATATCAGCATGTTCATCTGTTATTACTGGTATTTTCTTATTAACAAGTGGTAATATAACATTCTTACCAACATATTTCTTATACCTATTATCTTCTGGATTAACTGCTACTGCTGTATCGCCAAATAATGTTTCTGGTCTAGTAGTAGCAACTTCTAAATAGTCGTCTTCTCCCTCAATCATATATTTAATGTGATAAAACGCTCCTTCGACATCTTTATAAATAACCTCTTCATTTGATAAAGCTGTTTTAGCTGAAGGGTCCCAGTTAATTATTTTTTCTCCTCTATAGATTAACCCTTTATTATATAAATCTACAAATACTTTTTTAACAGCATTAGATAGACCTTCATCTAAAGTAAATCTCTCTTTAGAATAATCAAGAGCAAGACCTAGTTTAGCCCACTGATTATGAATATTTTCAGCATATTCTTCTTTCCAAGACCAAGCAACCTTAAGCCATTCTTCTCTCTCCATACTTCTTGGGTCTATTCCTTCGCTCTTAAGTTTTTTATCAATCTTAGCTTGCGTAGCAATACCAGCATGATCCATACCAGGAATCCATACTGCATCATACCCTTGCATCTTCTTATATCTAATTAAAATATCTTGTAAACTTGTATCCCAAGCGTGACCTAAATGTAATTTACCAGTAACATTAGGAGGAGGAATAACAATACAAAAAGGTTCTTTACTCATGTCGTTAGAAGTAAAATAACCCTTTTCTTTCCACCTATTATATTTATCTTTTTCCACTTCTAAGTGGTTATATTTTTTATCAAGCATATACAGCACCTATCCTTTTATCAATATAGTTATTTAATACCATTGTAAGTTGCTTAAAGAACTTTTGAACATCTTCATTATCAAAAGTAAGCATATCAAATAACTTAGCTACATAATCATTTTGTTTAAGTAAATAATAAGAATATTTATAATTAAATGAATACATCTTAGATAGTAGGGCTAACACACTATCAGAATTATTTTCGCATGCTTTATTATTTATAGTCTTAAACTTCTTAAAGTCGTTGTAGACAATGGTTTTAGGATATTCACTAATTCTTGTATCAACATATGGATAATTAACAAATAATCTAAAAGAATCTAAGTTATGAGCATCCTTTACAATAGCACAAATATGTCTAGTTTTTTCATCAATACCTCTAGCAAATCCGTTCCTATCAATACCATATATAGCCATTTTAATAATGTCATCATATGAAGTGTCTTTAGTTATATCTCTAATAATACCTTTATTAAATAATATATCAAGTGATTTTTCACTGATATCATCATCTTCTTCATTAATATGATAGTTAGGAGTCTTAGAAAAATTACCGATTTCATGGAATAAACTAATAAGTTCTATAACTGCTACTTCTTCTTCAGTAAATATACCTAGACCAGTAGCAAGTCCTTTAGCTATTTCCATTACTTTAAGAGAATGAAAATACCTAGATTTAATATTAACATTATTCATATCATATTTTCTAACATATTGTTCAAATATCTTCATAATCCTACTACTCTTCATATATTATCTCCTTTTTGTTAATATAAGTATATACTAAAAACATATATTTTTCAAGATTTTTAAAATAAAAATAATAGTAAGTACTTGGTAATTATAATCATTATTTAACTGCTTCACTACTCAAAATATCTGAAGATATTTCTTACATTCCATTACGAGAGGATCCTTCTATAAAGATAATACACTAGATAGAAATAGTTTTTCTTATTTTGTAAAGAAAAACAATACTAACTAGTCGGTATTGATTTTCTTTTTTTCATTATCAATAATATTTTTAATGTCTATTACTGCTTTATCCACAGTATTGTTGATAACTGTGTAGTCATATTTATCTTTATAAGTAATTTCTTCTTTAGCTATTTTTAATCTATTAATAATATCTTCTTCAGAGTCAGTACTTCTATTTCTTAATCTATTTTCTAATTCTTCAAATGAAGGAGGCATAATAAAGATACTAACAGCTTCTGGAAATTGTTTTTCTATTTGCATAGCACCTTGTACATCTATTACTGCAAAAACATTGATTCCCTTGTTTAACTTATCAAAGACAAAGTCTTTTAAAGTACCATAATAGTTATTGTTATATTTAGCATATTCTAAGAATTTATCTTTCTTAATATAATCTTCAAAAGTATCAATATCTGTATAAAAGTAATCTTCTTCTTCTACTTCACCATTTCTTATCTTTCTTGTAGTCATCGATACTGAATATATACCATACTCTTCTTTTACTAGTTCATCTACTAGAGTATCTTTACCTACTCCAGATGGTCCTGATACTACTATAAATACACCTTTATTCATAAATGCTCTCCTATTCCAATACTTTTATATTATTAACAATTACTTGATATTTATCATATCTTTTTTCTACTCTACCTACTACTTCAATAATATTACCTTCTTTAATATTATTAAATTTTTTATAAGTACTAGGAAATATTGTTAAGTCAATATCTCCATATTCATCATTACCTTTAATAAAAGCCATAACATCATTATTCTTCGTCGTGGTCTCTTTGATCTTACCAATCATTACTACTAATTTAATATTCTTATCAAAATAATTATTAATATTCATGGAAGTAATATTATAACCTTCTCTATATTTACTAATAGGATGATCTGTTAAATAAAATCCCATGGTCTTAAGTTCTAAATTAATAAGTTCACTCTTATCATATTCAGGATACTCTTCAATTACGGGCTTTTCTATCTCTATAAGAGACATATCACTAGCTATTTCAGCATAGTTAAGTACACTGTCTAAGATTTCATTTAAAGATCTCTTATTATATCCAAAAGGAAAAGCTCCAGCATTAATTAAATTAGTAAGAACTCTTTTATTAACACCACTTTTATTCATTCTAACGACAAAGTCACAAAAATCTGTAAATAATCCTTTTTCTCTTTCTCTAATAATATCATTAGATATTGATGTACCAACACTACTTATAATGGATATTGGGCATCTAATATTACCATTTTCATCTACATAATATAAACTTTTGCTATCATTAACTGATGGACTCAAAATCTTAATACCAGCTTTTCTAGCTCTATTTAAATAAGTATTAGTTTTATACTCATTACCAATAGCATTACTAAGTAGTCCACATATGAAGTATTTAAGAAAATATGCCTTAATAAAAGCCATTCTATAAGCAATAATAGCATAAGCTACGGAGTGTGATTTATTAAAACCATAATTAGCAAATTTAAGGATCATATCATATACTTTTACTGCTATCTCTTCAGGATATCCATTCTTAATAGAACCTTCTATAAACTTAGGCTTTTCTTTTAATAATATCTCTTCTTTCTTTTTAGACATCGCTCTTCTTAATACATCAGCTTCTCCAAAAGAATAACCAGCCATCTTTCTAACAATTTGCATAATTTGCTCTTGATAGACAATAACTCCATATGTCGGAGATAGTATTTCTTCTAAATCAGGATGAATATAATCAATCTTTTCTTTACCTTCTCTTCTCCTTATAAAAGTATCAATATTATCCATAGGACCTGGTCTATATAGAGCTAGAGCAAGAGATATATCATCGAAACTCTTAACTTTTAATTTTTCTAAGAATCTCTTCATACCAGGAGATTCAAATTGAAAGATACCATCTGTATCCACGTTATAAAAGACCTCTATTGCTTTCTTGTCATTCATTGGTATTCTATCAAAACTAATATTAATCTTTTCATTTACTTTTATTTCCTCTATAACATTACTAATAAGAGTAAGATTGTCTAAGCCTAAAAAGTCCATTTTAAGTAAGCCTAAAGGCTCTAAATAATCTTTCGAAAAAGCTGTCGTATATATACCTAATTGATTCTTATATAGCGGAATTACATTATCAATATCGGTATTACTCATAACAACACCTGCAGCATGTACTGATATATGTCTAGGAAGTCCCTCTAACTTCAAAGCAATTTTAAATAGTCTCTTGTATTCTTCTTTAGAATTAATTAAGTTATAAAATTTTGAATCTTTTACATAAGAGCCTTTTAAATCTTTTGTAATAATACCTTTTGCAATATCATCAATAATAGGTCCGCTAATATTAAAGACTCTTCCTAAATCTCTAATAACTTGTTTAGCTCCAAGAGTATTAAAAGTAATAATACCCGCTACTTTCTTTTCCCCATATTTATTTGTAACATAATCTATTACTTCGTTTCTTTTTATACTATCAAAATCAACATCAATATCGGGCATAGTAACCCTTTCCGGATTTAAAAATCTTTCAAAGAGTAGTTCATATTTAATAGGATCTACATCAGTTATACCAATCGAGTAACTAACAAGACTTCCCGCCGCACTTCCTCTTCCAGGACCCACTAGTATATCATGAAACTTAGCATATTTTACATAATCCCATACAACTAAAAAGTAATCACAAAATCCCATTTTCTTTATAACATCTAGTTCATACTTAAGTCGATCAGAATATTCTTTCGTAACATTACCATTAAGTCTTTTATTTAATCCCTTATTACATAAATTAGTTAAGTATTCATAAGAATCAATATCTTTATCGTATATAGGAAGTAATCCAGTCTTGTACTCTAATGTTACTGTGCATCTATCACTTATATATTTCATATTCTGTAAAGTATCATTATCAACTATATTGTCAAACTCATTTTTATTAAATAAATGCATGCCTTTATGAGTATTAAGTTGTATCTCCCCTAGTCTCTTATCATCTCTAATCATATATAAATAATCTAGATATTTATAATCTTCTTTATCTATATAAGAGACATCATTTATAAATACTTTTCTCTTAGTAGTATCAATTAATTTTCTCTCTTCTATAGTACTATATCCTATAAAACTATCATCAAATATATTAAATATTTCTTTGTTGTAACTACTATTAGGCATAATCAAAATAATATCATCTTTATATGTATTTAAATCATTAATATCAATATCTCTTTCTGATACTATCGTTGATATCTTAATTAAATTCTTATATCCATTATTATTTTTAGCAAGTAAGATATATCTGGTATTAATACTTTCTACTTCCATACCAATAATCGGTTTAATACCTTTCTTCTTACAAGATAAATAAAATTCATAGACTCCAAACATATTATTAGAGTCTGTTATAGCTAAAGAAAAATAGCCCATACTCTCAGCTTTTTCCGTTAACTTATCAATCAAGTTTAAACTACTTAAAATAGAATAACTAGATTTAACTTCTAAAGCAGTAAGCATAGGCTATCCCTCCTTGTATAAATAAATTAATATCTAAGTGTTAAAAATGCAATAATTGCACCAGCAATAGCAAAAATACTAGCTAGTGTAATGACACCAACAAATCCCGCAGAACCTTTACCAACATTAGGGTTACCAGTTACGAATTCCTTCATCTTAGATGATTTACCACTATTTGGTTTGTTAGCTAAAACAAAATTTTCTGGCATATTAAGTTCAGCATCACTGCCTTCAATAAACATATGAGCATTACCTTTACCATTAACATCATTAAGTTTAGCATTCATTACTTTTTTCTCCATTTTTATTCCTCACTTTCTTCTATTTTCCGCAAGCATTTCTATATTATCGGTTAAATACTTAATTCTTTCTATTATCCTTCTGGCTTTTACTTTACCATCTGCGTCTCCGCCCCTTAGATGTTCCTCTAATTCTTTGACTGTTAAATTAGATGTAAAGAATGTTGGTAGCTTTTCTTGCATTCTATACTGTAATATAGTACCAAGCACTTCATCTCTATTCCAATTAGTAACAGTCTCCGCTCCAATATCATCAAGAAGAAGTAAATCACTTTTTCTAACACTATCAAATATTATTTTATAGTCATCAGAAAAGCTTTCTTTTAATCTTCTTAAAAACTCTGGATAATATACGATAGCTACTTTTTTACCTTTTTTTGCCATCTCATTAAAAGTGGCAGCCACTACATATGTTTTACCACATCCAAAGTTTCCTGTCAAGTACAATCCCTTTACTTCATCATTAGAATCATACTTTTTAATAAAAGTAGTAAGCCATTTAATAGTCTCTAGTCTATTTTTATCATCAGTATAAATATCTTTCATTGAGGCATCCATTATCTCTCTTGGCATATCAAAAGATATAATATTTTCTTTATACTTATTATCTTTATCTACTTTTTTCTTATATTTACAAGGTACATACGAGAAGACTATATTATCTTGTTCGACACTTGGATAATATACATGCCCTGTAACACTATTTTTACATTCCAATATATTCTTACAGTTTGCACAGTTTTTTAACTCACATACTGAATCTTTAAATAAAGAAGTATATTTAATTAATTCCTCTTTAGGAAGTTTACATTTACTAACAACTTTTTTAAAAGTATCATCCTTTAATTCTTCATCAAAGTATTTTTCTAGTTCAATATTAGTAAATCTATTTTGCTCTTTTATTAACTCTTTAACACCTTTCATTATTTATACTCCTTTAAAAGTTCCTCTAACTGATTCTCTTCTCCATCACTTACTTTATCTTTAGATATTTCTTTATCAAACCAGTCTGGAGTCTTTATATTTCTATCTTCTTTAATTGTACTTTTTCTATTTCTCTTTTTAAATTCTTTCTCACATATATTCATAGCTTCTTCGACAGTTTCTATACCAAGTCTTTGCCATTCTCCTGCGAGAGTTTCAGCAAGTCCTCTAGTAAGTTTCTTTTCATTGACACTTAGCATATAATCTATAAGTACATTAACTACTCCTGGTTTTAATTTATAATCAATAAGTAAATCCTCTACTAGTTTAAGATCTCTTCTCGTAGGATCACTACCTTTATTTAAATTAATAAGAAATTCTCTTGGAGATATTGTCTCGAAAGTATATATCATCTTAGCTCTTTTTGAAGTATCACCAATAGGTTTTCTTAAATACTCTGGCTGACTATTATCAATTATAGTAGGAAGAACACCACCATTATCAAATTGGTAGTAGTTTCTTGCACTCTTTCTAAGCTCTTCTTTATTAATAGTACCTCTTTCATTAAAACATCCTTTAATAATATTCGACATCTTAACAGCATCTATATCATATATAAAAGATAAATTAATAATAAGTTCTTTAATCTCTTTTGTAAATACACGAGTTACATCAATATTCTTAGGCATTGAACTAATTAAGAAATTAAAATCAAAATTACTATTAATATTAAGTTTTAATTTATTATACTTACGAATATCTTCTAAAGATAAATCATAAGAAGTCATATTAACACTTTCAAATACATCATTAAAGTTCTTTGTAATATCTGTATAATTACTAGTATTAAATCTAGGTAATTTAAAAGTCTTAATAATATTATCATATTCATTCTTACCTATATTACTGTATAGTACAATATTAAGTATAGGATGGGATAAAAATTCATGAGCACTAACTGGAGAATATAACTCATATATATAGTTATTCGTAGTACCATCTTTAACAAGAGTCTTAATAAGACCAATAGCCTCTAGTTTATGTCTAGCAGTCTCTATCTCACTAATAGTCATTCTAAGATTAGATACTAGTTTTTGATGAGTATAATCATTACTAATAATCTCACTATTATCTAGATCAGACCATAAAGAGAAATAAAGCATTATAGCATCAGTACCTATTACAGGAAGATATAAATTAGTAAGTACTTTTCGATCTTCATTATGAAGAATTGTTTTATTGATAACAACATAAGTATCCGCAGGTAATAATGTATATCTCTCCATAATATCCCTTTCCTTAAGATAATTGTATAATAAATTACTCTAAAAGTAAATAATAAAACTATCTCTTTTTTTCTTATTTATTTTAACATTAAAAGAAGATATTTTTTCATCAATATCTTCTTTTAAAATTTAGTATGTAAATTATACTTACTTTAAAGATTAATTCATTTATTTAGATAAATATGATACCATCTTATTTATTTTAAATTATTAAACATTGTTCTTACTCTAGTTATAGATTTTTCTAAATAAGGAATTTTATTATACTTTTCTTTTAATCCTTCAATATGTTTCTTAAACTCTACTAAATCATCGTTTGACATTGCATCTAATTCTATAGCAACTTCATAATCCGTCATTTCTCTATAATTGTCATAAGATGAAAGTAAAACTCTATCTTCTAATTTAACATCTGCCAAATAAGATATATCATTTCCATACGCATTCCAATGACAATAATCCATTTTAATGGGGGTTTTGGTAATGATTTCGCTATATTCGTATGTTTCAAAATCATCTCCTGTTGGTTTACACTCAATAATTACATAGAAGTTAGGATCGTCATCCCCAATTATTCTAGATTTTATGTATTTCATTATTCTCATTTCTCCTTTCGATGAATAATATGATACTATATATACCATATAAAGTCAATAAATAATTAAAAAACGTAGATTACTGAAAGTTGTTTTCATGATAAAATATATATTGTAAAAAGTTATGACTAATAACAATTAAAGGTGGTGAAATAAATGATAAAAGAAATAAATGGATTCAATCCTAATTTTAGAGAAATAATATGTAAAAATATTAAAAAATATCGAAAAGAACAAGGACTTAAATTAATGGATTTAGCAGAACTTCTAGATATTAGTCCGGATTATTTAAAAAGATTAGAGTCTCCTAGTGATATGAGAAAGACTTGTTCTTTAACACTAGTATATAAATTATCTTTAATATTTGATAAGAAAACAGATGATTTCTTTAAAGAATAAAGGCCACTGTTACCAGCAGTGGCTTTTAATATTATTTTATTAAATTACCTATTATTAAGAATAATGCTGGATAACATATCTCTAATTAGTTCTTGGTTTTCAATTTTACTAATGCAAAAGCATTTAGTACCTAGATCCTTAAATGATGATCCACAGTGATATAATATTTTATTGTCAATAATAATAAATCTATCATGATAACTATCATTATGTATTAGAGTAACATTATTATACTGTTTCTTATATTTATTAACTAATTCATCATCTATATTTTTACTATAAACTGTTACTTTTTTCTTGGTTTTAGACAAGAGATCAAATAACTTTTTATTGGCATAATTATCAATAATTATAATACTTTCTTTAGAACTATTAAGAATATCTAACAATAAAGAATATGCATCATATATTTGACCTTCATAGAATATTTCATTACTAAAAGATTTATTATTAAAATTATTTTCCAATAGTTTGATTCGCTCGTTGTGCTCTAATACCATATTATTAATGTATCTTTGCTCTATTAGGTTAGAAGAAATATACTTCTTCATAGCAACAAAAGCTTCAATTACAAGTAATGTAGTATTCACTGCAATATCACTTTTTAGAACAGTTCCGAGCATTAAACACCCTTCTTCAGTGAAAACAGTATGTCCTTTTCTAGAACCACCTCTACCCTTTGAAGTCAAAATTTTTGACTTCAAAGAATTGTATTCCTCCTCACTAATTCTAAAACAGAATTTTTCAGGGAACTTATTCTGATTATTTTTTACAGCTTGATTAATTTCTTTTGTACCATTTTTACATTTATAAATACTTGCCAAGTCAGAATCTAACATCACTTGCTTACCCCTTATCTCATAAATCAAATTTTCTATTTTATTCTTTTCAAGTTTAATTAATTCATTCATCACAAAATCCCTCCAAAAATAATTTTTTTCTTTCAAATTCTTAGCACAAAAACTTTATCATAAAAGGGTTATCAATGTCAATAATAATTAATAAAGTTAACTAAAAAGGTCTATCAACAATACTGTTGATAGACCAATATACTTATATTTTATTTTTTACTAGTAGTGATACCAATTACAAATAAAATAATACCAAGTATTAATATATAAGGATTAAAATTAAATAAGAAGGAAGAGACAATATTCGCGGATATATGAATAATAGTAGGTACTAGTATATCTTTCTTTTTTATATAGTAATAAGAATTAAATAAACCAATAATAAAAGCATATATAATGGTAATTATATTATTATGGCATATAGCAAATATAAAGGAAGAAAGTATTATACATAAAATATTATGATTAAATTTAGATAGTTTATTAATAAGACTATATCTAAATAGAACTTCTTCAAAGATCGGACCAATAATACCAGAAACAATAATATCAATAACTATTGGAATACTAGTTATATCAAATTTAATACCTAGTTTAAAGATAATCATATTATAAATAATGGATAATGATATTCCTAGTAGCATATAAGGAAAATAGTTATGTTTAAAAGATAATTTAATTCCTTTTAGCTTAATAAAAATGTATATGAGTTCAAATATAGATAAAATTATTGTACCAAGAATAATCGATTTATCCATGCCAAAAATTAAAATACATCCAAATAATAAAATATATTGAATAAGCATAATAAGAAGAATTTCCCTTATAGATAAAAATAAGTTTTTAATGTATTTCATACTTCCTCCATATGTAAAAAAAAATAAGATAGCTTAAGTACTTCTAGCTGTCTTATGTATTTTTTATCGAATTAAGCCTTTACATTTGCTTCTGCTATTACATTGATAGCTTGTAAGCCTTTAGCTGTTTCAATTAAATCGAAATTAACGATTTGACCTTCAGATAAAGTCTTATATCCATCTTGCTTAATAGCGGAATAGTGTACGAATATATCTTCGCCATTTGGGTAATCTATGAAGCCATAACCTTTTTCGTTGTTGAACCACTTAACTCTTCCTTGCACAATACCACCTCACCTTTCTGTTCTTCTTACAAGAATATTATAATATACTGCCTAGTGATTTTGCAAACAATTAAGTAAGACAAAAATCGATAAAAAATTCTTCTAAGTTGAACTTACCGCAAGCATTCTAATAATATCATTTTATAAATATTCATATTGTAAAATAATGTTTAAAAAAAGAAAAAATTATTTTAAACAAAAATAGTTAACAAGATGTAATCATAGAGAAAAAGTAGCAATATAAGCTACTTTATTTCCATATTCATAATCTCTAATATTCTGTTTAAATCATTAACATTTTCAAAATAAATATTAATTTTTTTACCATCTATTTTTACTTTGGTTCCAAGTATTTCCTTCATTTGATTTTCTACATTAGAGTAGTCACTAGGAGTATTTCTCCTTGTTACTGGAACTCTCTTTTTGATTTCTTCTTCCCTGCTTATATTTTCAATATCATGAACACTTAGATTTTCATTAACTATTCTACTAGCTAGATGTTTAACTTCATCAGGATTATCCATCTTACTAAGTACTCTAGCATGACCCATTGATATTTCACTATCAAGTACCATTTTTTGAACAGAATCAGGCAAATTAAGTAGTCCTAAAATATTAGTAACATGTGCCCTACTTTTACCTATTTTTTGTGCTAGATCTTCTTGCCTAATATCTAAGTTATCAATAATGCCTTTATATGCCCAAGCTAGTTCAATAGCAGTTAAATTTTCTCTTTGTAAGTTTTCTAGTAGAGATATTTCTCTCATTTCTTCATCAGTGAATTCTTTTACAATAGCGGGAATCTTCTCTAAACCTGCAAGTTTACTAGCTCTAAGTCTTCTCTCACCTGCGATTAAGTCATAACCTTTGATGCTTTTCTTGACAATAATAGGCTGAAATACACCATAATTTTTAATAGACTCAGATAATTCTTTTAAAGCATCTTCATTAAAAGATTTTCTCGGTTGATAAGGATTAGGTCTAATCTCGCTAACAGGAATTTCTTTAATATCACTTTCGCTAGCTGATTCTATAACATTATTTTCAAAAGTATCAAAATCTAATACTTCAGTAGAAAATAATTCTTCAAGTCCTCTACCCAACGCTTTCTTCTTTTGTTCCATTTCTTTCTATTACCTCCTTTGCTAAATTTAAATAAGCAATAGTACCTTTATTTCTAGGCTCATATTCTAGTATTGGTTTACCATGAGATGGAGCTTCTGCTAGTCTTACTAATCTTGGTATAATTGTATCATATACTCTCTCTTTGAAGAAACCTTTAATGCTTTCAATTACTTCAACACCTAAGTTAGTATTTGAGAACATCGTAAGAAGAACACCTTCGATATCAAGACTAGGATTTACTTTTCTTTGAGCAAGCATGATTGTATTAATAAGTTGCATAATTCCTTCTAGAGCAAAATATTCACATTGTACTGGAATAAGAACTGAGTTAGAAGCGGCTAGTGCATTAGTAGTTAATATTCCAAGAGAAGGCGGACAATCTATTAAAATAAAATCAAAATTATCTTTTACTTTATATATTTCTTCCTTTAATCTTGTTACTCTATTAAACCTTTGACCAGCATCTTTTGCTTTTCTCTCTAATTCAATAAGTTCCATATCTACACCTGCTAGATTTAGATAAGCAGGAACAATACTTAAATTTTTG
>CAMUXV010000012.1 GCA_947164795.1 uncultured Caryophanales bacterium
TTAAACCATTGATACCGTCTTTTCCATCAGCACCATCTTTTCCGTTTAAACCATTGATACCGTCTTTTCCATCAGCACCATCTTTTCCGTTTAAACCATTTATACCGTCTTTGCCATCAGCACCATCTTTTCCATTTAAACCATTGATACCGTCTTTTCCATCAGTACCATTTTTGCCATTCAAACCATCCTTACCCTTTAATTGGCTCAAATTATATAAATTTTCCCAATTAGATTCCTCATCATCATATTTCCACATTAAATATCCATTATCCTGCTTTAACATAACTTGCCTAGCATCCATTGACTTTTTATATAATTCAACTCTCTTATTTAAATATATAACACTATAACAAGTAGCAAAAAAAGAAATTATTGCAATAGAACACAAAACAACACTTGTACTTCTTTTCATTACTACTCACTACCTTCCTACTATGTAAATAATAACATAAAAAAAAATATTTTTCAATATATTTAAAAATTATTTTTTAAAAGCCTTCACAATATAAAATCCCTTGTCCCTATTAATTATTTCTACAGTAAAAATATTTTCCAACTCTTTAATTATAGATTTAACACCATGATCTTTTCTCATAACAAAATAAAGTATTCCGTTATCATTCAAGTATTCGAAACCACCAAGCAAAAAATTTCTTATCACCACTTTACCAGCCCTAATAGGAGGATTAGTAATAATATAATCATATTTACACTTTACATTTTCATATGCATTACTAGCAAATACATTATTATCAATATTATTCAATAATAAATTTTCTTTAGTTAAAGATAAAGCTCTTTCATTAATATCAACCATATCAATAATAATGTTCTTATTAGTAGCTCCAAGTATAATACCAACTACTCCAATACCACAGCCTAAATCCAATACTCTACCAGATAAATTATCAATATCAATACTATCTAATAATGTTCTAGTACCATAATCAAATCTATCCTTAGAAAATACTCCATTATCACTAATTAAATTATATTCTCTATCTTTAAAATAAAACTTAATATTTTTCTTTTCGCTCTTAACATTTTTATCATTATCAAAATACTGACTCATAAATCACCACATCTAAATTATATATTTAAACATTAAAAAAAGCAACTATATTACATAGTCACTTTATAAATCATCAAACTATTTAAGTTCAACAGTAGCTCCAGCTTCTTCAAATTGAGCTTTAATCTTTTCAGCTTCTTCTTTGTCGATGCCTTCTTTAACGTTTCCACCATTATCAGCAATGTCTTTAGCTTCTTTTAATCCTAAGCCAGTTAAATCTCTAACTAATTTAATAACAGCAATCTTGTTAGCACCAGCTGCAGTTAATACAACATTAACTTTACTTGGTCCTTCTTCAACAGCTGCTGCTGCAGGTCCTGCTACTGCTACTGCAGATGGATCTACTCCAAATTCCTCCTTCATTGCTTCTACTAATTCATTAACTTCTAATATAGACATTTCTTTTAATGCGCTGATAAATTCATCTCTTGTTAATTTAGCCATTATAATTTCCTTCCTTTCTAATATTTATTTTAATTTTTAATTATTCTTCTTTTTGTTTAGCATATAAATCTAAGCAAATAGATAAGTTTCTAACAGTACCCATAAGTCCTGAAGCAAGCATTGTAAGTAATGTTTCCCTATTAGGAATAGCAGCATACTTAGCAAGTTCTTTTGCATCTACTACTTTGCCTTCAACAATACCAGCTTTTAATTCTAAGTTCTCGTGATTTTTAGCAAACTCACTGATTACTCTAACAGGAGCAAGTTCATCTTCCGAAAAACTAATCGCAGATGGTCCTTCTAAAAACTCATCCAACTTAATATCTAAACTATTAACTGCTCTCTTAGTTAATGTATTCTTATATACTTTATAATCAGAACCATTATCTCTAAGTGCTCTTCTTAGTTCAGTAACTTCAGTTACATTAAGTCCTCTAGGATCAAATACAACTACTGATTTAGCCTTCTCAAATTTACCTTTAATTTCACTGACAACTTCAGCTTTCTTTTCAATAATTTTTGCATTTGCCATAGTATCATCCTTTCCTATGCCATAATAAAATCCCTCTAAATCGAGGGATAAAAAGACTGTTTATTTTTTTATTCCTCGGTAAGATTTTCAAGCTTTCGCCCTTACTGTCTTTGGCATAAATTTCTTTCAAACAAAATTATTATATATTAAATAAAATTATTTGTCAATTGAATTTAAATCAATTTTAACTCCAGGTCCCATAGTTGAAGAAATACTAATATTCTTAACATAAGCACCTTTAACAGTTGAAGGTTTAACTTTCATTATAGCCTCAACAAATGTATTAAGATTATCTACTAATTTATTTTCATCAAAACTAGCTTTACCTATAACACCATGAACATTACCAAAACTATCAGTTCTATAATTAACTTTACCTTTTTTAGTTTCTTCAACTGCTTTAGCAGTATCAACAGTAACTGTTCCAGTTTTAGGGTTTGGCATTAAACCTTTAGGTCCAAGTAATTTACCAATCTTACCTAAAAGCGGCATCATTTCTGGAGTAGCAATGATAACATCATAATCAAACCAATTTTCTTGTTCGATTTTTTGAATCATATCAATATCTCCAACAAAATCAGCGCCAGCTTCTTTAGCAGTTTTTGCAGCATCCCCTTTAGCAAGAACTAAAATTCTTTTACTCTTACCAGTTCCATGAGGAAGAACTACTGCTCCTCTTAATTGTTGATCATTCTTTTTAGTATCTAAGTTTAAATTCATAGCAACTTCAATAGTGCTATCAAACTTAGAATTAGAAGTCTCTTTAACTAATTTAACTGCCTCTTCTACTGTATAAGCTTTACCTTTTTCGATTTTTTCTAAATTAGAAACATATCTCTTACTTCTCTTCATTTTTTTCTTCCCTCCTTATGTGGTTATTTGCGGACTAAATATCCTTCCACATAGGCATAAACCTATATGACATATTATAATTATTCTTCTACTTTAATTCCCATATTACGGGCAGTACCTTCAACTATTTTCATAGCTTCTTCTACTGTATAAGCATTTAAATCAGGTAATTTAGTTTCAGCAACTTGTTTTAACTGCTCCTTAGTAATAGTAGCAACTTCTTCACCTTTACTAGATCCTGACTTAATACCAGCAACTTTCTTAAGTAAAAATGCAGCTGGTGGAGTCTTTAGTACAAAGTCGAAAGTTCTATCTTCATAAATAGTAATTTCAACTGGAAGTACATCTCCCATTTTATCTCTAGATGCATCATTAAATTTAGTACAAAATTCTTGTAAATTAATTCCTGCTGGTCCAAGTACAGTTCCTACTGGAGGAGCTGGTGTTGCTTTTCCTGCTGGAATTTGTAATTTAATCTTCTTAGTAACTTCTTTCTTAGCCACGAAAAACACCTCCTATATTTTTCTCTTTTTCGCGTGTGGTCCTATCAGCATTTTATTTGTCCGCCTTCCACTTACTAACATAATAATATGTCTCGCGTAGATAATAATATCACACTTTATTTTATTTTTCAACTATTTTTTCATACATTTAAGATATTTTTATTATTAATCACTTAAATAGTCTCAACTTCACCAATTTCAACTTCAACAGAAGTCTCTTGGCCAAACAAATCAACCAATACATTAAGTTTCTGTTCTTTTAAATCAATAGAATCAATTTTAGCCATCATATCCTTAAATGGTCCAGATATGATTTTAACTTTAGCTCCCTCTTTAAGGTCTTTACTAACATCTACTCTACTCATTCCCATGCTACCAAGAATCTTATCAACTTCTTGAGGCATTAACGGTATAGGTTTAGCACCCTTTCCAGAAGAACCAATAAATCCAGTTACTCCTTGAGTATTTCTAACAATATACCAAGCTTCATCAGACATAACCATTTCAACCAAAACATATCCAGGAAACATCTTCTTAATTTTTTCTTTTTTAACACCATTTTTAATTTCAATTTCTTTCTGTTCAGGAACAATAACTCTAAAAATATTTTCCTGTAAATCCATGGAATTTATTCTCATTTCAAGTTTTTCTTTAACCTTATATTCATAACCACTTACAGTATTAACAACATACCATTCTTTTTTCATTATAAACTACTCCTTAAAAATGCCACTAGTAAATCAATTGCATAAAAGAACACACCAAAAAATAACATAAATAGAATAGTAGATAAAGAATACTTAACTAATTCTTTCTTACTTGTCCATCTAATTCTCGATATTTCTTTTTTGACACCCTTAAAATATTCAATCATTTCAATTCCTCCTACAAATTTAATATTTGATTAAAATAAAAACACCTCTCGGCTAACAAAAATATACCACTTTACGAAATATCTGTCAATATTTTTATTAATATTTTATAAAAAATAGTATATAAATAGTTGAAAACACATAAAATAATAAAAAAAGTAAAAAAAAGTACTTGATTATTTAAAAAATGTATTATATAATTAAGAAGTCTTACGGAAAAGTATTGGCCAATTAGCTCAGTTGGTAGAGCACTCGGCTGTTAACCGATAGGTCGTAGGTTCGAGCCCTACATTGGCCGCCATTAAGAAATTATACTCTCACAATGTGAGAGTTTTTTTTTATTTATTTTACAGCCGAGTGCTCATCAACATACCAAGATTAATTCAAATATAAAAATAGTGTATTAGCAAACAATACACTATTTTATTTTTCTACTTTTAGCTAGTACTCTTTTAACAGCCTCTTCTTGTCCATAATCAATTAAGTCTCTAGCAAATTCCGTTTGTATCTTATCAAAATTAACCCTTCGACCAATATAAAAATAATTTCTATCAGGATATATGATCGTATGATTATTTTCAAATTCTTCCCTATTTCTTATATTAATCATCATAGTACAATCAAATTCAATATTTCGATATAAAGAATAATTAGCACTCTCATCATTTCTACTAACCTGTTCATCCGGTTCACTATGAACAATATCGCAATCATAACTATATTTATATGTTCCTAAATATACATAAATTTCATTAGTAGTCTTTGATTTTCTACAAAATTCACCAAAAAGATAACGTATTTGCGTATCATCTTCTCTTTTCATAAAACTAATAATCCTATCATCACCAAGTTCTTCACTTAATGCTATATATTCTTTCACAAGTCTATTATTTAGTAAGAATTCCAATCGTGCCCTCTTTTTATTATACTCTTTTTTCTTTTGAACAATATTCTTATATGCATTCCTATATTCATCTAATAATACATTATCCATAATAGCCTCCCATAACAACAAAATTATATAATACAATGATAAAAAAATCAATCTATCAACAACCCCTGTTGATATGTTTTTTATATTTACTAGAATCATCTACTAAAGGTATTATCAAAGTAACTTGTTACTTTGACCCGCCAAAGGCGGAAATAAAAAAGAAAAACTATAATTTTTCTAGTTCTTCTTTAAGTACTATATTAGTGACGCCGGGATTAACTTTACCAGAAGTCTTCTTCATAATAAGACCCATAATAAATCCATTAACATTTTTACCATTTTTATAATCATCTATCACTTTAGAATTTTCACTAAATACTTCATTAATAATTCTTCTTATTTCCTCTTTATCACTAATCTGACTTCCAATTTCTTTAGCAATATCCATTACATTTTTATTATCTTCTATAGCCTTAGTAAAGATATCTTTAGCTTGTTTATTAGAAATCTTACTATCACTCATCATCTTTATAATAGAGCTAAAGTCTTCTTCATTAATATTAATATCATCTAATGATAAATAATTCTTATTTATGTATCCAAGAAGAAATCCCACTATCATATTTGAAGTATCTACTGGATTACTACCATAAGAAATAATCTTTTCAAAATAATCCGATAATTTCTTATCTTTCGTTAAAGTATAAGCATCAACTTTACCAATACCATATACATCTATATACTTATGTCTTCTCTCATACTCAAGTATAGGTAAACTATTCTTAACATCACTAATAAAACTATCTCTAAGTCTAATCTCTGGAATATTACTTTCCCTATAATATTTATAATCAACAGCATCAACCTTACTTCTCATAAACACAGAGGTGCCAAGATTCTCATCATATCTTCTTGTTTCCTGTTCTATAATACCACCAGATTCAAGTATCTTAGTCTGTCTATCTATTTCTGATACAATAGCTTCTCTAACAGTCTTAAAAGAATTAATATTTTTCATTTCAACTCTTGTACCCAGTTCTTTATCTTCTTCTCTCTTTAATGACACATTAACATCAACCCTAATTTGACCAAGATCTGCTCTTGCATCACTAGCATCTAAATATAAGAGTATATTTCTATATGCCTCTAAATATAATATAGCTTCATCCGCAGAACTAATGCAAGGATCAGTAACTGTCTCTAAAAGTGGAACTCCTGCCCTATTATAATCAATTAAAGAATAAGTACTCATATGATCCATATTAGCAGTATCCTCTTCTAAATGAGTATCCTGTATTGTAATCTTTTTAGGTCCACTTTCAGTGTCAATCATTACATAACCATGAATTCCAATAGGATGCCCAAATTGAGTAATTTGATAACCCTTAGGTAAATCAGGATAATAATAATTTTTTCTATCAAAACATAGTTTCTGAGGAACTTCGCAGTTCAACGCAAGAGCAACCATTAAAGATTTTCTAACGGCCTCCCTATTAACCACAGGAAGAGTACCAGGATATCCAATATCCAAAGGGCAAAGATTAGTATTAACCTCTCCATCACCATTTTTACTTGAACTAAAATTCTTACTATTACTCTTAAGTTCACAGTGGACTTCTAGTCCAATAACAGGAATATATTTACTCACTTTTACTCACCTGACCTCTAAATCCCAAAATACCTTCTAACTTATTAGCCATATTAAGTACTAAGGCATCTTCTTTTGCTCTACCAGTGATATTAACACTAATAGGCATATCATTAACAAAACCTGAAGGAATACTAATACTAGGAAATCCACCAAAATTACCAATAATTAAATGATTTCCTAATATCAAATAATCATCACCAAGTTTATCACTAGCTTCATCAAATCTAGGAGCAATCTTTTCTGTACTAGGTAAGATAAGGCCATCATATCTCTTAAATAATTCATTCATCTTATCAACAATAAGTCTCCTAACACGGCAAGCATTTAAAAATAGTTTATCTTGATTCTCTTTCTGAAGAACATAACTACCAATAACAAACCTCCTCTTAATAAGTTCAGAAAAACCTTCAGTTCTAGTTTTTATCATAATATCATTAATGTTACTACCTTCTACTCTATTTCCAAAAGTAATACCAGTTAAATTAGAATTATTACTAGTAGCTTCAGCACAAGATATAACATTATAAGCTGGATATACTGCCTCCAATAGTACTTTGTCAAATGAGACTTCTTCAACTTCAAATCCTAGCTCTCTAGCCTTATCAACAGTTCTATAAAAATTATCAATGATTCTCTTTAATTCCTCATTACCAGAATTATTTTCTAATGCTTCTTTAATATAAAATAACTTTCTACCGCTAACATCATTATCTAAATTATCACTATATTTAATATTTTCATCAGGCAAGCTAGTCATATCATTATCATCATGTCCCTTAATAATATCCATAACATAAGAGATATCACGTATGCTTCTAGCCATAACTCCAACAGTATCCAAACTACTAGCAAAAGCAAATAATCCGTACCTTGATACTCTTCCATAAGTAGGTTTAAAACCAACTATGCCACCATATGCAGCTGGCTTTCTAATAGAATCTCCAGTATCACTTCCAATACTAAAAGGTACTATTCCAAGAGCAACACTAGCAGCACTTCCAGAAGAAGAACCACCAATTGATCTTTCTTTATTCCAAGGATTTCTTACTATTCCAGTATGACCGGTAGTACCACTACCACCCATAGCAAGCTCATCAAGGACAGTCTTACCAACAAGTACTGCTCCTGCCTCCTTTAATTTTCTGTACACAGTAGCATCATATACAGGAATATAATCCTTTAAAATATTAGATGAGCCAGTAGTAAGTATTCCTTTAGTAGAAATATTATCTTTTAGAGCATATGGAATACCACTAAGTAATGAATTACTATTCACTTCTTCTTTTTTATCCATAATAGTAACAAAACTATTATATACATCTTGAAATTTATTAGCTTTTTCAATAGATTCATTAAACAATTCATCACTTGTAACATTGCCATCATCTAGTTCTTTTCTAATATCATCAATAAGTAACTCTGTCATTATTCCACCACCTTAGGAACTTTCACTTTGCTTCCCTCATATTTTTTTACATTGACTAACATATCATTAAAATCAATTTCATTACGATAATTATCATTCCTTAAACAACTATCATCAAGCTCTAAATCAAAAGGAAAAAAAATTGGCTCTACATTTACAATATCATTAATATTACTAATAAAATCCATTTGCTTCAAAGTAATATCAAATTCTTTTAATAAAGTTTCATACTCATTATCATTCATTTTAAACATAAGTTTTTTAGCCAAATCATCTAATTTATTTCTATCTATCATTTTAATACCTACAATTGCATATATATTATAGCATTATTTAAAAAATAAATAAACATTCTAAAACAAAAATAATTATTATATTTAAGATAATAATTGTATCAACTTTGGTAATAATATTAACAGGTTATTACAAATGCAAAATATTTTATTATAATTAATGTAACTTCTGGAGGTAGTTATGAAGTTAGGAGAAAAAATAAAAGAAATAAGGAAAAGTAAAAATATATCGCAAGAAAATTTGGCAGGGATGCTAAAAGTAAATAGAAATTATCTATCAAGAATAGAAACAGGGAAATCAGAACCAACATCAAGTATTTTAAAACATATAGCAGAAATATTTAACATTGATTTAAATACCTTACTAGATATAAATACAGATATATTAGAAAATAAAGAAAAAATAAACTATATAGTAGAATCATGCAAATCGCTTCACGAAAAAGACTTAGATTTTTTAGTAAGAATAATTACAGTAATGAAAGAAGAGTATGTAAAAATAAACACAAATATAGATTAGAATGATATTTATCATTCTTTTTTTATATACTTTAATATGAAAACAGATCAAAAAAAACTATTAAAACAAGTAAACGTTGATATCATTTTCTTTTTTCTATTAATAGTACAAAATTTTATATCATTCTACGTAATAAATGAAAAGAAAAAAAGCATTTTAAAAATACCATGTGTAAATAATAAAACTGCAAACAAAATATATTACTATAATAGAAGATTAAATTTTATTATAACCATCTACTTCTTTCTAAATGCTCTAAATAATTATCAAAGCACTGAAAAAGAAGAAGAGAAAAAGCAGGCAACTCTTTTATTAATAGCAACATTCTTCATTCTTATTGGTTCTGCAGCATATCTTCCTTTAGGAAATAGTAATATAATAATTGAAGAATAGTATATAATTATTAAAAATATGCATAATAATATTGAAAGGAAGGATATAATGTTACCAAGATACTATTTTAATGATTACTTTTCCCTATTAGATTCTTCAATATATAAAGAAAGAGAATATATGAAAACTGATATAAGAGAATATCAAAATAAATACATAATGGAGATAGATATACCAGGAATAAAAAAAGAAGATATTAGTATCAATTATGAAAATGGTTATCTAACAATAAAAGCCACTAAAACAGTAACACTAAAACCAGAAGTATATGTAAGAAGAGAAAGATTCTTTGGAGAAATAAAAAGAAGCTTCTACATCGGAGATAAAAAAGAAACTGATATTAAAGCATCATATGTAAGCGGAATATTAACCATTTCTTTTCCCAAGGAAGACGCTCCTAAAAAACAAAATCCCAATATAACAGTAAAATAAATCCCAGATAATTAAACCAGTCAACAAAAAGTAGACATATCTAAAAAAGATAAAGTCTACTTTTATTATATCACTTCAAATTCTAGAATTTATTTTTTTATGTATTTTCAACGCAATACACAAGTTGACAATTGAAATTTTATAGTCTAAAATTAAAATATAAAAAAGGAGAAAAAAGATGAATAAAAATAATAACTGGAAAGATTACGAATGCATAAAAACAGGAGATGGAGAAAAGCTAGAAAGATGGAAAGACATCATTTTAGTAAGACCAGATCCACAAATCATATGGAAAAAAAATAGTGTTTGGAAAGATTTTGATGCCCACTATCATAGAAGTACTGAAGGAGGAGGATATTGGGAGTATAAAAAGAAATTACCCGAATATTGGACTATAAATTATAAAGAATTAACCTTCAAAGTATCTCCTACAAACTTTAAACATACTGGAATATTTCCCGAGCAATCATCAAATTGGGATTACATTGAAGAAAAAGTAAAAGATTACATGAAAAATCATAACGAAATGCATGTGTTAAACCTATTTGCATACACAGGATGTGCTACTATGGCAGCATCTTCCGCCGGAGCAACAGAGGTAGTTCATGTCGACGCCTCTAAAGGGATGAACGAATGGGCAAAAGAAAATATGTATTTATCAAAATTAGATAATAATACAATTAGATTTATAACAGACGATGTACTAAAATTTTTAGATAGAGAAAAAAGAAGAGGACATACCTATCAAGGAATAATAATGGATCCCCCTAGTTATGGAAGAGGTCCAAATAAAGAAGTGTGGAAGTTTGAAAAAGATTTTCAAATATTACTAGATAAAGTAAAAGAAGTATTAGATAAAGATTACTCATTTTTACTAATAAGTAGTTATACAACAAGTATTAGTCATATATCATTATATAATATTTTAAAGAAAGAATTTATTGGTCAAAAAATAGAAACAGGCGAAAACACCCTACCAATTACTGAAGACAACTTAATATTACCTTGTGGAATATATGGAAAAGTTACCAAAAATTAATATAATATATGAGGATAATCATCTCCTAGTAATAGAAAAACCAATAAATATACCTGTACAAAAAGATAATACTAATGATATTGACCTAATAACCATGTTAAAAGACTATCGAAAAAAGAAAGAAAACAAACCAGGAGAAGCCTATTTAGGATTAGTTCACAGACTAGATAGACCAGTCGGAGGAATAATGGTATTTGCTAAAACTTCTAAAGCTGCTTCTAGATTAAGTGAGCAAATAAGAACAAATATCTTCCATAAAACCTATCTAGCAGTAGTCCAAGGAGTTCTACCTAAAGAAGGAGTGCTAGAAGATTACTTAACAAAAAATGAAAAAGAAAATATTAGTTATGTTACTACTAAAGATAAAGGAAAATACTCTAAACTAAAATATAAACTATTAGATAATAAAGATAATCTATCAATGATTAGAATAAACTTAATAACAGGAAGATCTCATCAAATAAGAGTCCAGTTTTCATCTAGAAATCATCCCTTACTAGGAGACTCAAAATATGGAAATAATCCAAATAATATCAACATAGCCCTATATGCCGAAAGTATTACATTTAATCATCCAACTACTAAAGAAGAATTAACTTTCACATTACCAAAACCAAATAGGTATCCATTTAACATATTTAAATAAAGGAGAATATTATGAACTATAATAATATAAATATAAGTTATGATTTATTAATATGGCTAGGATTAATTATAACAGTAATAGCACAAGTATTAATAAAAATAACATATAGTAAATATCAAAAACAAGAAAACAAAAAAAGATTAACTGGATTTGATGTAGCAAGACAAATACTAGATAAAAATGGATTAAAAGATATTCTAGTATTAGAAACAACAGGATACTTAACTGACCACTATGACCCAACAAAAAAAGTAATAAAGTTATCCACTGATATTTATAACGGAACCACTATATCCTCAGCAGCAGTAGCAGCCCACGAGTGTGGTCATGCCATTCAAGATAAAGAAAATTATAAACCGATGCGTATAAGAAGCAAGATAGTTCCTACAGTTAATTTATGTACCAAATTAGGTTATCTTGCTATTATAATTGGAGCACTATTTAGTTATAAACTAATGATAATAGGAGTAATATTACTACTAAGTATCCTATTATTTCAAATAATAACCCTACCAGTAGAATTTAATGCCTCTATTAGAGCATTAAAACAAATAGATAAATTAAGTTTATTATCTAACGATGAACAAAAAGGAGCAAAAAAAGTCTTATCTGCCGCAGCCTTTACATATGTAGCTTCTGTATTATCTACGCTTATGCAAATATTAAGATATATTCTCATCGCTAATTCCCGAAGAAGAAGATAATATGAATTTAAACTATTATTACAAATTTATTAATTTCTTTGAAAAACAAAATCTATACAACAAAGAAACATTTGATTACTTTAGAAGCAATTCCATACTTTTTAATTATTTAGATACAGATTATCATCCCTTCATAGGATGCTACTATACAACTAAAAACAAAAAAGTAAACAAAATTAATTTAATAGTACCATATATTGATAATGATGTTACTACGTTAATTAATATTCATGAATATACTCATGCTATTATCCTATATCAATATATGAACAAAATATTTCCTGAAGATATTACTACTGAAATACTACCACTGTTATATGAAAGAATATATCTAGAAGATAATAAAGATAATAAAGTATTGCAAGAACATATCAGTGCTATCAATAAAAGAATAGTAACAAGTAATAATTCGGAAATCACGAAATATAAGATAGCATTAGATATACAAAACAATCTACTAGAATATTATAATAACGGTCATAAAAATATAAAAGAATTACATCGAAGAATAAAAAAATTAGTAAAAAAACAAAATTGCAATTTATAAAGTAATATGATACAATGAAAGCGGTGATTCCATATGAAAATAAATGAAATAGAATTAATAATATCAGCAGTTAGAGAAAGTCAATACCCAACTGATATCAAACCAGAATTTCTTCTCGTAGGACGCTCTAATGTTGGTAAAAGCACATTCATTAATACTATAATAAATAGAAAGAATTATGCTAGAACATCAGCAACCCCAGGTAAAACTCAGACATTGAACTTCTATAAAGTAAATAATACCTTTTATCTAGTAGATGCACCTGGTTATGGTTTTGCTAAAGTAAGAAATTCATTAAAAAAGAAATTTGGTCTAATAATAGAAAACTATCTAAAATCAAGAGATAATTTAAAAATGGTTTTCTTACTAATAGACTTTAGACACAAGCCATCAGAAGATGATATTCTAATGTATAATTATTTAAAATACTATAATATTCCCGTAACAGTAGTATGTACTAAATTAGATAAAATATCTAAAAATTTAGTAGATAAAAATAAAAGTATTATTAGAAAAGAATTAAATATCCAAGACAATGATAATCTTATTCTTTTCTCTGGATTAACAAAAATAGGTAAAGAAGAAATATATGAGGAAATAGCTAAATATTTATAAGTAGCCATTTTCCTCTTTTTTCATACACTACAGTATGAGTAATATAATAATTAAAAAGGAAGATAAAAATACATATCAAATAAAAATATATAAATATTTAGACATTTATAATATAGATATATTACAAAATACAATTAAAGACATAATAAAAAAAATAAAAAAGAAAAACAAATTAAGAAAGCAATTAGTATTAGATATCTATCACTCTAAATATGAAACAATAATTATGCTTAAAGACTATAACAAACTATTAAATATATCCAATATAACAGAAGTAAAAATAAATATTCATACTGATACTACCTTTTTATATGAAATAGATTACCCAATCATTAATAATAATTTACAAGGAGAAATCTACTATTACAAGAAGAAATTCTATTTAAATATTAAAAATATAAATAAAGACAATTATTTATATCTATCTGAATATTCAAATTTAATATATAAAGATACTAATAAAATACTAGAGGAAGGATTAAAAATAAAAATATAGTATTTTTTTTTATTTTCTGATATAATACTAACGAAGAGGTGATAACTATGAAATTACCAAATGTAGCAATCGTAGGTAGGCCAAATGTCGGTAAAAGTACTATTTTTAATAAATTAATAGGAAAAAAAGTATCAATAATTGAAGACACACCTGGTGTGACAAGAGATCGAATTTATGGAACAGTAAATTATAATAACTATAAATTTCATTTAATTGATACAGGAGGAATAGATGTATCAAATGAAGATTTTAATAATGAAATAATAGTTCAAGCTAATATTGCTATTGAAGAAGCCGATATAATATTATTTGTCGTAGACGGATTAGAAGAACTAAATCAAAATGATTATATAATAAGAGATATATTAATGAAATCAGGTAAAAGGGTTATCGTAGTAGTAAACAAGCTAGATAATGTAAAAAGAGAAGAAAATATTTATAACTACTACGAACTAGGATTTGAAGAGGTACTAGGAGTAAGCGGTGAACACTCTCTAGGCCTTACAGATTTACTAGATATTATCGTAAAAGATTTCCCAGAAATACATGAAGAAGAACAAGACGACAGAATTAAATTCTGTTTGATAGGCAGACCTAATGTCGGTAAAAGTAGTCTAGTAAATGCCCTTATTAATGAAGAAAAAGTAATAGTATCCCCCATTGCAGGTACAACTAGAGATGCTATTGACACCGAGTTTACATATAATAAAAAGAAATATGTCGTAATTGACACCGCTGGTATACGTAAAAGTGGAAAAATATTTGAAAAAATAGAAAAATATTCTGTACTGCGTTCTATGAAAGCAATTGAAAGAAGTGACGTATGTTTACTAATTATAAATGCTGAAGAGGGAATAATAGAACACGATAAACATATTGCTAGTTACGCTATTGAAGAAGGAAAACCAATAGTAATAGTGGTAAATAAATGGGACACAGTAAGTGATAAAAATGATATAAGTAGTTTTACTAAACTAGTTAGAAATGAATTTAAATTCTTATCATATGCCCCAATAGTATATGTATCAGCCTTAACTAAAAAAAGAATATTTACAATAATGCCTGAAATAGATAAAGTATATGATAATTCACATAAAGAAATTAAAACAAGTACTTTAAATGATGTTATAAGAGATGCTGTAATGTTAAAAGCACCTCCATCATATAAAGGAAAAAGATTAAAAATATCATTTGTTCAGCAAACAGGAATAACACCACCTAAATTTACTCTATTTGTAAACAGTGATAAGTTAGTACATTTCTCTTATGAAAGATATATTGAAAATAAGCTAAGAGAAAACTTTGATTTAGAAGGAACCCCTATTATATTAGAATATAAAAATAAAAATTAAATGAAATCTATCTGGTTTCATTTTTTATTTAACCGCTGTCGCTAACAAATTAACTAATCATTAATTTGCGGATACACTTCTACTAATTACTGTCCATTATTAATAACAAAGAAAAACAGTTAATTAATTAACCTGTTTTTTTATTTAACATATATTATTCTAGGAGGTCCAAAAATGAATTTTTCAGATAATTTTTTTAAAAAAATAGAAAAGAAAACAAATGTAAATAAAGAGACTATATTATCTCTTGCCAACAAGTTACAGCAGGGTAATATGAAAGATGAAAAAACTATTAAAGAAGTTATAAATGATTTATCAAAAATGACAGGAAGAGAGGTATCTGAAGAAAAACAAAAAAAAATAATTGATGCCATAGTGAATGATAAAGTACCAAATAATATTGATAAGATGTTAGACAAATGAGAAATATAACTATTGGAATAATAGCTAGAGATGACTCTCTTAATAATAATGCTATGCAGATAGTGACAAAAAATAATTTAAAATATCTAAATAACAAATGTAATTATATAGGGTTATTAAACTATGATAGCTCCCCTATTGATACTAAAATATTAGATATGTGTGATGGGATAATCTTCCAAGGAGGAAGCGATATCCACCCATACCATTTTCAAATACTAGATTACTGTCTAAATAACAATATCCCAGTATTAGGAATATGTATGGGCCATCAAATAATAGGACTTTACTCTATCGGTAGTACTTCCGATAAAGATTTAACTAAAGTAGAAGGACATAACGATAGAAACAAAAAGCATCAAATAAAAACTTTACCAAACAGTTTCATTAATAAAACTATGGGAAAAACAAATTTAGTAAATACAAGACATGATTGTGCAATTAAAGAAATAAATCCCCCATTTAAAATTACAGCATTATCTGAAGACAACATAATAGAAGCCATAGAATACATTGATGACAATCATTTTGTAATAGGAGTACAGTTTCATCCAGAAGATTTAGATAACACAGAAAATATATATAACCTATTTATTAAAGAAGCATTAAAAAGAAAAAAGAATTAGCATATTCTCTTTTATAATACATAATATTTAGTGATAAAGAGAAAAGAGGTATGTTAATGGAAAAAAATGAAGTCATAAAAAGCATCGGGAAAAGAGCTGGTGGAGACATATATTTAGGGGTAGTTGGAGCAGTACGAACAGGTAAATCAACATTTATAAGAAAATTTATGGAAAACATTGTAATACCAAACATAGAAGATGAATATGAAAGAAAGAGATGTTTAGATGAGCTTCCACAAGCAGCAGCGGGTAAAACAATAATGACAACTGAACCAAAATTTGTACCTGCCACTGCCACAAAAATTATGGTCGAAGATTTTCCAGTAAATATTAGAATGATAGATTGTGTCGGATATGTTATTCCCGGAGCCAAAGGATATGAGGACGAAAACGGTCCAAGATTAGTTATGACACCATGGTATCAAGAACCCATCCCTTTTGTAGAAGCAGCAGAAATAGGAACAGAAAAAGTAATTAAAGATCATTCCACTATTGGAATAGTAGTAACAACAGATGGCTCGATTAGTGATATACAGAGAAAAGAATATGAGGAAGCTGAAAAAAATGTAGTAGAAGAATTATCTTCAATAGGAAAGCCATATATTGTACTATTAAATAGTACCCATCCAATGCTCCCAGATACAGAACGTCTAGCAGACAATTTGAAAGAAGAATATAAAGTACCTGTATTACCAATAAATATTGAAACAATGTCCGAAAGAGATATGTATAATATTCTGAAAGAAGCACTATATGAATTTCCAATTGAACAGATAAAAGTAAATATGCCAGAATGGATAGCAATTTTAAATCCAGATAGTTATCTAAAAAAAGAATATATATCTAAAATAAAAGAAGGAGTAACAGCAGTAAACAAATTAAAAGACATCGATAAAATAAATAATAACTTCACATCATCAGAATATATTGCAAAATCATATATATCTGAAGTAGATCCCTCATCAGGAGAAGTAACCATAAATCTAGAAGCACCTCAGGGATTATATAGTGAAGTGCTAAAGGATACAATTGGTGTATCAATTAGTACAAAAGCAGATCTTTTATCATTATTTCAAGAATTAAATATAGCAAAAAAAGAATATGATCAAATAAAATCAGCACTTAAAATGGTAAAACAAACCGGATATGGGATAGCAATGCCATCCCTAGAAGACATGAAATTAGATAAACCAGAAATAATTAAGCAAGGTCCTAGATATGGAGTTAAATTAAAAGCCAAAGCGCCATCCATACACATGATACGAGTAGATGTTGAAAGCACATTCGAACCAATAATCGGTAGTGAACTTCAAAGCAAAGAACTTATAGACTATTTAACTAAAAATGATAATGGTACGGACATATGGAAAAGTGAAATATTTGGAAGAAGTCTAGATGTCATAGTCCAAGAGGGAATTCAAGCTAAATTATCAATGATGCCAGATAATATAAGATATAAACTATGTCAAACACTATCAAAAATAATTAATAAAGGTTCATCAAATATGATCGCAATAGTATTATAAAAAAGGCCTAAGCCTTTTTTTCTTCTACTTTTATAGCAATTTTATTTTTTTTAACTTTTTCATTTACCGTCTTGCTAAACAAAATATATAATATGGAGCATAATGGTGTTGCAATAAGCATACCAAGAATACCATATATTCTTGCACCAACAGTAACGGATAACAATACCCACATACCAGGAAGTCCGATAGATTTACCAACAAT
Source organism: uncultured Caryophanales bacterium (assembly GCA_947164795.1). Lineage (GTDB taxonomy): Bacteria > Bacillota_I > Bacilli_A > RF39 > UBA660 > CAG-302. The sequence continues at coordinate 18,107 of CAMUXV010000012.1, forward strand.
TCTTGGATAAATAAAGTTACCATCAATCTGCTGTAAAACAATAATAAATATAACAAATATAATAGCCTTAACAGGACTAACCATTAGAATTAAGAAAGCTCCCAAAATAGTTCCAACGACTGCCCCAAAAACTGGTATTAAAGCACAAAAGCCAATAAGAACAGATACAGTAGAAGCATAAGGAAGTCTAAATATAACCATGCCAATGAAACATAAAGTCCCAATAATTATAGCCTCAAAACATTGCCCAGTCACAAAATTAGAAAAACTTCTGTTAGCAAGAGAGGCAATTTCATGTATCTTATCAATAATTTTAGGTTTCAAATAAGCATGCATTATTTTATCCATTTGTCTAACGAGTGTTTCCTTCTGAGCTATAATATAAATAGCAAATACAATAGCAATAACAGCACTACTTACAATACCAAATATTGAAGAAGCAAATTCAGTAGTCATCGAAATAACGTCTTTAGAATTTCCTTTAATGTAATCAGTAATAACCTTACCAAAATTATCTAAATACTCCCCTACAGTATTAATAGTACTATCCTCTATATCAAATCTATTCATTATTTTAACAACATCTTCCTTATATTCAGGAAGTGTATCAGTAAACAAAGACAACGAATTTTTAAGTTGCGGTATTAAAAGATTCATAACAAACACTATAGTTACGATAACAAACATCAAACTAATGACAATGCTAATAGGTCTCTTGGCTTTTTTCCATCCCTTAGTTTCTTTTACTCTACCAAAAATTTTTCTCTCAACAAAATTAACGAGAACATTGAGAATAAAAGCAAGAATAGTACCAATTATAAATGGAGAAAAAATATTAATAATATAAGATAATACATTAATAATCTTCCCAAAATTAACAAGTCCAAATATAATAAGCGCAATATAAGTAATAACAAGCAAAATATCTTTTTTTGTTTTAAATTTCATCGTAAAACACCTCACATTTTCTAGCCTTATTATATCACAAACAAAATAAACATACAATATTATTATTTCATACTTTACAAAAGTTATACAAATAGTTAATTTATGACAATTATTTATAGATTTTACTTAAAAATACTTGATTTTTTATAGGGTTTATAGTATATTTAAGATGTAAGCATAACATGGTGCTTAAAGAAAACGGAGGTAATTAAAATGACAAAAGCTGAATTAGTAGAATTTATAGCAGAAAAAGCTGATTTAACAAAGGCTGATGCTGCTAGAGCATTAGATGCTATGATGGAAGGAGTAACTAAAGGTCTTAAAAAAGAAGGTAAAGTTACACTAGTAGGATTCGGAACTTTCACTGCTAAAAAGAGAGCAGCTAGAGAAGGAAGAAACCCACAAACTGGTGAAACAGTTAAAATTGCTGCTAGAATGGTTCCTGGATTCAAAGCTGGAAGCAAATTAAAAGACGCTTTAAACTAATTTAGAATTGTTAAGACTTCATATGAAGTCTTTTTTTTACAAAAAAAGAAAGATTATTATTTAATCTCTCTACTCATAGTTTCAACTTTCCCCAAAATCATATCATCTGAAAAAACATTAAGAGCAATAGTTTGATATTTAGGATTCATAGCCTGAAGGATAATAGCCTTACCACTCTTATATATTCTTCTTACCGATAAAATATTACCCTTAATAGCAATAACAATATCATCACCATTTTCATATTTTTCCTTTTTCCTAAAAAATACTCTATCCCCTTTTAAATATACTGGAGACATCGAATCATCTAAAAGTTTAATAGATAATTCATTAACCCTACTTACCGGTTCATAAGAGGCATTACGATAAGTATTAATAATTTTTTCTCCCCTAGAAGTAATATTATTATTGCCAGTCATAGTATTAACATAACTACGTATCATTTTCTTTTCAAATATTTCCTTTTCCTCTTTAGTCATAGGAACCTCTTTAAAAACATCACTATTAATATTAAAAACGCCAACAATATCAAATAATATTTCATAAGGAATATTTAAAGTTCCAGTCTCATATTTATGAAGAGTCTGTCTATTTTTTTTACAACCTATAGCCCTGGATAAATCCTCCAATGAATAATTATACTTTTCCCTATAATTCTTAAGTATACTACATACAAAAGGCTTTAAATCATTACTAACTAATTCTTGTTTTCTTGTTCTCATTACTACACCTACTTATCTATAAATTTAACTAATATATATACTGGAATCAAACCAATTATAGCCACAACAATCTCAAAAATATATCGAATTGATATCATTCCAAACAATTCTATTCCACTAAAGTTGCCAATATGGGCAATCAAAACAAATATTAAACTCTCAATAAAAGAAATAACAAATGCCGTAATTACATTACTAATCACCAAAATATTTTTACTCTTCCTAAGTGAATAATAAATTCCACTACCAATCCATATCATAATCATTATTGAAATGAAATTACTAATGATACATCTAAAATTATTAAAATTATATCCAAACAAAAGATCATATATATCATTGCTAGAAATATTATAATCTTTTATAAAAGTAAGGCTAACTAAACTAACTACTATAAAAGTAATTATATAAGACAACCCAAATGTATATAAAATTCTCTTAACCTCATCAAGACCATATCTTTGAATAATAATATTACTACATATAAACAATCCCATAATAACAGGAATTCCAATACTAACCTGAAAAGATAAAATATCAATTGAACCAATTAATATGATACTAAGTATTGAAGACATCAGACATATGTATAAGTATAATCCATCTTTTTTCCAAAATTTATAAAAAATAACCATAAGAAGAAAAATCAATAATATCGCTAATACTAAATATAAAATATTCATGATTTCACCTTCTTCACCCTCATTATTTTATTAAGTAACAAATACATAATTGTTATTACAATAATCTTAACAAAATAATTGCCAATTGCAATCAAAATTGAATCATCAAATTTAATAATAAAAGCATAACTAAAATAAATTAATACAAATACATCTACAAATATAATTCCAACAAGAGTAAGAACTGTTTTAGCAGTTCTATTTTTATCAACCTTTTTTAATTCTTTAAAAGAATAACTAGACAAAATAAGAGTAATAAATAGTGCAATAGGATATAATATAATTATTGCCAAATTATCAAAAAACAAATCCTTAAATAAAATTAAATTCTCGTCATATATTGAAGGAATCATAATAGAACCTAACAAAATAATTATTATAGAGGAAAGTACACTCATCATAATTGTAATAATATATTTGTTAATTTCAACATTATCGTACCTATTTACAAAATAGTACATCATCATAATAAGTCCACTACTAAAGGTAATACTCATATTTATATTAATTCCAAGTATTGTTATAAGTTTAAAGGACATCATAAAAGATATAATACTATAGATAACTGTAAGCAGATAAAATTCATGCTTTCCAAAATATCTATGAACTATATATATAAGTCCAATACATATAACAAAAAGCAAAAGAAATACCACTCCATTCATCTTTATACCACCTTCTTATTCATATTAATTATATAATATTTCTTTTTAAGATACAACTACTTCTAATTAATTTTATATTAAAAAAAGAAAAAAAGAACTAATTTTCTTCATCTAGTTCATTTTCATCAACAATAGTCAAATCATCATAGTCATCATTCAAATCATCAACATCATCAGACAAATCATCTTCGTAGCTATCATCTTCATAATTATCCTCTTCTGATTCATCATCGTCTATTTCTTCCTCAATACCAACCTCATCGGAATCGTCGTAAATATCATCCATATCTATCTTAACACTATGATTTTCCCTAAGATCCCAATTACCATCATTTAGAAGGATAAATTCTTTAGAAGTAGTAAGAGACTCAAAAAAATCCGCAATCTTATCTTGATACTCTTTTTCATCCAAATCTAATAAATTACACACTTCTCTAAATAAATCGGCAGTATTCATTCTTTTTTTATTTTCTCTCAAATACATTTCTGCTATTTTTGTATATGAAAGAAGTTCTAAATTTTCTTTACTCATTTTACTAAGCATAATATTTCCTCCTATATTTCCTCTCTAAGTATTAATCCTAACATACTCGCAGCATTATTCATAACTGTTCGAATAGCGGATAATAATAAAAATTTTTCTTTTATATATTTATTATCGACTCCTGCAATCTCTTTTTCATAATTATAAAACAAACTTGCAAGTTCATATAAATAATTACAAATGATATTAATATTTCCATTACAAGCACTAACAGCAATATCAACAAACTCAATTAACTTATTCAAAATAGTATATGCACTCTCACCCACTATAGTACTATATTTATCTGCCATTTCATAAGATTTACCTCTAAGTAATGAACAAATCTTAGCATAAGCATTTTCTATATAATGAAAAGGATTATCCATACTATTCATTTTAGTCAAATATATATCAATTTCACCATCATAAATACTAGCTAAATAATATCTTAATGCATTCAAGCCCATTTTATCTATTATCACATTTAAATCAATATTTTTACTATTATTATTATCAATAATTCTAATTTCTAATTTATCTGAAGAATACCCAGCAATTTCAATACCAGATTTAATACCATCAATACACCTATGCCTACTATCAAATATATCGATAACCTTATCATTCTTTCTATTAAATTTATCAATATGATAAGCAATCTCTGGTAGCAAATACGAGTAAGTTCCATCGCCATTAATAAGTACCCTATCTTTAGTATCATATAAATCAGTAGTCTTAAGCCACAAATTATCTTCGCTTATATAGCACTTATCACTTCTCTGTAACTTACTAAGAACTACATCAATTAAACCATTATCATATAAAGTCTGTTCCTCAGTAAACACATCAAAATTAACTCTAATCTTATCAAGCTTTTTCTTTATTTCTTCTATATCATTATCATCAGTTTTAATATAAAATTCTCTAGTGACATCATATCCTGCAAAAGACATTATATTAGATAGACAATCTCCATACACACATACTCTAACAGTATTAAAATCAAGTTCTTTAGAAAATGGTGTATATTCTATATTAACCCTTTTTCCATTGCCATAATCACTTCTACCGTAATTTTTACCATCTTTAATTATTTTATTAATATAATCAGCTACAATTTCTATTGAAGTACTATCACTTATAATGCGCGTTAAGTTACTATTTATACTCATAAAGATTCGCTCATTTCTATCATGTACTCATAAATACACTCGGTATCATTTATAACATATTTAATATAAATATTATTTTCATTAATATCAATTTCATTTACATTAACATCCATATCAATAGTATAATTATTAGATTTAAGAGTATAAGTACTAATACTTTTCTTTTTATTAAAAACAAAAGTATTAATAAAATCATTTCCTTCTCTTATCATAACAACTTCACTATTAGAATACTTTATGCTATATTTAATACTATCACTTATGAAACTTACCTTATTTTTTTTACTAATACCCCTTTCATCAAAAAACAAATTTTCGTTTTCCGTAATATTCTTTAAATAACCCTTAACTTTAACTCTAATAATATCACTTCCAAACATTCAAGAGAAATCATATCATAACTTAAAAAAAATTACAACATATTTTACTTATTTTTTTACATAATAATTAATGGCATAAGAAAAATGAGGGATTATTATGAAAAAGCGAAAAAAAAGAAGAATAATTGTATTATTATTACTACCAATATTATTATTTATATTAGGTAATACTCTAATTTATTTATATTGTTTATTAACGCCAAAATTAGAAATAAATAAAATGCAAAGTTATTATCTATATGATAGTTCTGAAAAATTAGTCTTTGGTAGTGACAATAACTGGGTAAGTTTAAATAATATCAGTAATAATCTAATAGATGCTACAATTGCCACCGAAGACAAATATTTTTATAAGCATATAGGTTTTGATTATCTAAGAATAGGCAAAGCCTTGATTACTAACATAATAAAAAGAGATAAAAGCGAAGGAGCCTCAACAATTACACAGCAATATGCCCGTAATCTGTTTTTAAATTTCGATAAGACATGGAAAAGAAAACTAGATGAAGCATTACTTGCTTGTGAATTAGAAGTTCATTATACTAAAGATGAAATACTTGAAGGATATCTTAATACTATAAATTATGGAGGAGTATATGGCATTGAAGAAGCATCTAAATACTACTTTGGGAAGTCAGCAAAAGATCTAGATTTAGCAGAGGCTTCCCTCCTCGCAGGAATACCTCAATCCCCTAGTAACTATTCTCCAATAAAGAATTATGATCTATCTAAAGAGAGACAAAAACTAGTTCTGTTAATGATGAAAAATAATAAAACAATTACAAATAAAGAATATAATGATGCATTAAATGAAGAACTTACTATTATCGGAAAGGAAGAAACTTCTACCCTTACCAATATTAATTATTTTAAGGATGCTGTAATTGAAGAATTAGAAAATTTATCACAAATACCATCTTCACTAATAGAAACCGGAGGATTAAAAATATATACAACACTCGATACAAGTGCACAGGAAAGTTTAGAAAAAGCCCTATATAATCATATAAATAATGAAACAGAGATCCAAACTGCGGCCATTATGATGGACCCAAACACTGGAAGAGTTCTAGCCCTAATTGGAGGTAATAATTATAATAAAAGCCAATATAATAGAGCTATCAAAGCAAAAAGACAGGTGGGTTCAACTATGAAGCCAATCCTTTATTATGAAGCACTAGAAAGCGGATTCACTGCGTCTTCTTCTTTCACCAGTGAAAAAACAACTTTTACATTCGCCAAAGGAAAAACATATACGCCCAAAAATTATAATGATAACTATGCCAATGGGCCAATATCAATGGAAGCTGCCATATCATATTCAGATAACATATTTGCTGTAAAAACTCATCTCTTTCTCGGAGAAAATATGCTCGTAAATACAGCTAAAAGACTAGGAATAACAAGTAATTTATCCCCTATTCCTTCCCTAGCTTTAGGTACAGAAGAAATATCCCTTTTGGAAATGACATCAGCCTATTCAACTTTTGCTTCCCTAGGTGGAAAAACAACTCCTCACTTTATCATAAGGGTAGAAGATTCAAAGGGGAATATTCTATATCAAAGCAAAGAAGAAAAAGAAGAAGTATTAAACCCAAGTCTAACATACATTCTAAATCAAATGTTAACAAGCACTTATAATCAAAATTTTATAGATTACAATTATCCAACTTTAATGAGTTTATATCCTAAAATAAGTCATAGATATGCCATCAAATCCGGAACAACAGATACAGATTTATGGATAATGGGTTACACCGAAAATATAGTATTAGGAGTATGGACAGGATATGATGACAATAAAAAATTGGATTCTAAAGATAATACATACCATAAAAATATTTGGATAGAAACGATGGAAGACTACTACAAAACCCATAAGACATCCTGGTATGAAATTCCTAATAATGTAGTAGGAGTCGTAGTAAATCCAATAAATGGTATCATTGCAAATGACACAGATACAAAAAAAGAAATGTTCTTCTATCTAAAAGGAACAGAACCATCTCTAGATATATCATCCAAAGATTTGGAAGCAGTATTTAAAGAAGAAAACATGATTACTACTGAGGAATGATAATAAATTAAGACTTATTTTTCAATAAGTCTTTTTAGTACATATCACCATAGAATAAAAGCATTATAACTGTTATAGCCAATACTATTGCAGCAATAATAAAATAAAATTTTGCATCATGTTTATCGTTATCCCAATCTCTACCTTCTCTATATATCTTGTTGCAGTCATCAGTGCTTCTATAACATTTTTCGTACTTCTCACAAGCATCAGTATCTCCTGCCACATAGCTTTTTATTTTTTTACAATTATATTTAGCGCCACTACAAGCACCATCTACTTTTTTCTTAGTATCTAAATTTTTACAACTACTACAAGTAGCCATAGTATCACCCTCTTATTTCATAATAAAGATAAATCTATCCCTACCACTATAATCCTTTTCAACACTAATATTAACATTATCCATATACGTATTAATAATATTAACTATATCATTAGCTTCCCAATATCCAATTTCAAAAGCAATAATAAACCTATCTTTTAAATAATTCTTACATTCACTAAGAATTTTATCATAAAAATATAGCCCATTCATATCAGCATATAATGCAATATGAGGTTCATTATTCCTAACTATATCCATAATATCTTCATCTTTCGAAATATACGGAGGATTACTAATAATTACATCATATTTCTTATTAACATTATCAAACACATCACTAATATACATATTAACATTAGTACCATTTATCTTATTATTCTCTTTAGCAACCTCAAGAGCCTCACCAGATATATCAACAGCATCTACATTACTATCTGCTAACTTATTTAAAGTAATAGCAATAGCACCACTACCAGTTCCTATATCCAATATATCTATCTTATCATTAAATTTGCTTTTAATATATTTAATAGTTTTCTCTATCAGTAACTCTGTTTCAAATCTAGGAATTAATACATTCTTATTAACAATAATTTTATTACCATAAAAGTCAACATTACCAATAATATATTGAACAGGCTCACCATTTTCTAGTCTTCTAATCCCCTCTTCTATCTTATCATTAGATAGATACTTTTTTAAATAATCAATCTCTTTTTCTAACAAGTTTTTTCTTCCTTTCAACCAAAAGATCGACTGCCAATTTTGCTTCTTCGCAAACATCTTCGAAGTCAGCATATTCATATTTCCATAAAAATACATCTGCATCCTTTACTTCATAGTGGGCAGTCTCTTTTAAACATATTGGACAATATAAATGTTTAATATGTCCCACTTGTTTTGCTCTACCATTTCTTCTATATATTGGAAAAACATCCCCACATTCTAAACATACAAGTTCTGTATATTGACCTTTTCTATACACTACCTTCACCCGCAAGTTTCATCTTCATATCCTCATTAATAAGAGCATTAAGTAAATCATCTAAATCTCCATCCATTACTCTATCTAAGTTCATTGAAGTATATCCAATTCTATGATCAGTAATTCTATTTTGAGGATAGTTATAAGTTCTAATCTTCTCACTTCTATCTCCAGTACCAATCTTAACTTTTCTTTCAGCAGCCTCTTTCTCTTCCTGTTCTCTAAGTTTTAAATCATATAACCTAGTCTTTAATATCTTAAAAGCAAGTTCCTTATTCTTAATCTGACTTCTTTCTGTCTGAGAATATACAATAATACCTGTAGGAATATGTGTAAGTCTAACAGCACTATCCGTAGTATTAACTCCTTGTCCTCCACATCCACTACTTCTTGTAATATCTATTCTAACTTCTGATTCATCAAGTTCAAAATCGAATTCTTCAGCCTCTGGCATAACTAAGACAGTCGCAGTACTAGTATGAACTCTACCCTGACTTTCCGTCGCAGGAACTCTTTGTACCCTATGTGCACCACTTTCATACTTTAATTTAGAATATACACTATCTCCTTTAACCATAAATTCAATCTGAGAGTATCCTCCCGCAGTACCTTCGACAGCATTAAGTATTTCAATCTTCCATCCTACCTGATTAGCATATTTAGAATACATATCAAAAAGATCTCCTGCAAAGATATTACCTTCATCTCCCCCAGCAGCTCCTCTTATCTCAACAATAACATTCTTATCATCATTAGGATCATGTGGTATAAGTAGTATTTCAAGTTCACTTTCTAACTCACTTTTCTTTATTTCACAAGAACTAATTTCCTCCTTAGCAAACTCAGCCATATCTTTATCATGTAATAATTCTTTGGCCTCCTCCAAATCTGCAAGTACCCCTCTATATTTTTTGTATACATCTACTGTCTTTTCGAGTGTTGTTCTCTCTTTAGATAACATTGTCATCTTTTTAATATCACTAATAACTTCTGGACTACTAAGTTCTTTTTCTATTTCATTATATCTATCTTCTATAGCATTTAATCTATCTATCATAATATCGTCCTTTCCTCATAAGTATTTTATCAAATTTATATCAAAAAGTAAATTATCTTTATCACTTTTATATTCTTTATCATTAAAAGATGCTAATTATCATTACCATCTTTTAAATACATATATTAAAAATTATTCACTATATATAATTAAATCATATAATTATATTAAAGTATAATACTATCTTTTTCAACAATAAATATTTATGTGTAATTGTAAATGATGTGAGACCAAAAATCTAAAAAAATTAATCTCAAATG
>CAMUXV010000013.1 GCA_947164795.1 uncultured Caryophanales bacterium
ATGAAGAAATAAGAGAAATATTATATGATCTAGAAATAGATACAAGTCTTAAGGAAAAAATAGATAGTATATTATTTAGTGATTTAGATATTAAAAAGAAAAGAATTCAAATAAGAAAGTTAAAAAGAAATGGTTTAGATAAAAAGTATATTAAAATATTTATTTATTTGCTTGAATATATTCAAAAGATATAAGAGCTTTAATAATCTCTTGTATTTTTATTAAAACGATGCAAAATTACGGTTTATATTGTTATATCACAACTATATTGTTTATGGATTAAAAATTAAAGATATATTAAATAGAATAATAGTCCAAGAATCTTCTACTATAAAAAACAAAAAAATAATATAGAAAATATATAATATGTGTTATAATAGAAGAAGAAAAAAGAAAGAGGAATTATGAAAGAAGCGCTTAATATATTATTAGAATTTATAATTGCATATATAGTAGTGTTTATATTATATTGGCTATTATTTATAAGGAAAAAAACTACGTATGATAAGAATAAAGTACCAGTAGAATTTTATTATTTAATAAGTTTATACAGGTTAGACCAAAAGAAAATTAATTATAAAAAATTTATTTATACTAGTGCCTTTATAAATAGTTTTATAATAGTTTTTACTTATATTATAATATCAAAACTATTAAATAAATGGATATGGCAATTATTAATAGGCATTGTACTTATAGTATTGTTAATAATTATATGTTATGGAATACTTGGTAGAATTTACCAAAAGAAGGGAATGAAAAAGAATGTATAACTTTAGAAAGACAGAAAAGAAATGGCAAGAGTATTGGGAAAAAAACGAAACATTTAAGACAGATGTGAGAGACTTTTCAAAGCCAAAATTCTATGCTTTAGATATGTTTCCTTATCCAAGTGGTGTTGGATTACATGTTGGACACCCGGAAGGATATACCGCTACAGACATAGTATCTAGAATGAAGAGGATGCAAGGATATAACGTTCTTCATCCAATGGGATGGGATGCTTTTGGGTTACCTGCAGAGCAATATGCAGTTACTACTGGTAATCATCCAAGCGGTTTTACTGAGGATAATATTAAAGTATTTAAAGGCCAACTAAAAGAATTAGGTTTTTCTTATGATTGGTCTAAAGAAATATCTACTGCGGATCCATCTTATTATAAATGGACTCAATGGATATTTAAAAGATTATATAAAGATGGTTACGCTAAATATATTGATATGCCAGTTAATTGGTGTGAAGAACTTGGAACAGTATTATCTAATGATGAAGTAATAGATGGTAAAAGTGAAAGAGGAGGATATCCAGTAATTAGAAAAAACATGAAGCAGTGGGCTATTGATATACCTAAATATGCAGATAGATTACTTTCTAATTTAGAAGATTTAGATTGGCCGGAATCTACTAAAGAAATACAAAGAAATTGGATTGGTAAAAGTATTGGTGCTAATGTTAAATTTAAAGTAGATAATACAGATAAAGAATTTACTGTCTTCACTACAAGATGTGATACTTTATTTGGAGCTACTTACTGTGTATTATCTCCAGAGCATAGTTTAGTAAAAGAAATAATGACTCCGGATAAGAAAGAAGAAGTAGAGAAATATATAAGGGAAGCTGCAAGTAAATCAGAACTAGAAAGAACTAATTTAAATAAAGATAAAACAGGTGTCTTTATAGGAGCATATGCTGTTAATCCAGTAAATAATAAAAGAATTCCAATATGGATAAGTGACTATGTTCTCGCTACTTATGGAACTGGAGCTATTATGGCAGTTCCAGCTCATGATGAAAGGGACTATGAATTTGCTAAGAAATTTAATATTGAAATAATTCCTGTAATAGAAGGTGGCGATATATCTAAAGAAGCATATACTGGGGACGGATTACATATAAATTCTGGTTTCTTAGATGGTCTAAATAAAGAAGATTCTATTAATAAAATGATTGAATTTCTTGAAGAAAATAATTTAGGTAAAAAAGAAATAAATTATAAAATAAGACCATGGATATTTGCAAGACAAAGATATTGGGGAGAACCAGTACCAGTAATTCATATGGAAGATGGTACCATTAAATTAGTAGATGATAAAGACTTACCAGTAGTACTTCCAGTTATGGATGATTACAAAGGTAAGAATGGTAAAGCACCACTTGAGAATGCAGCAGAATGGAAAAATGTAGTAATAGATGGCCAAAAAGGTGTAAGAGAAACTTCTACTATGCCTGGATCTGCCGGATCATCTTGGTACTATATGAGATATATTGATCCACATAATGATAAAGAATTATGTGATAGTGATTTATTAAAACATTGGTTACCAATAGACTTATATGTCGGTGGCCCTGAACATGCTGTAGGACACTTACTATATTCAAGAATGTGGTGTAATTATCTTTATGACAAAGGAATATCTCCAGTAGCAGAACCATTTAAAAAATTAGTTCATCAAGGTATGATACTAGGTGAAAATAATATTAAAATGGGTAAAAGATATCCGGAATTTGTAGTTAATCCAAGTGATATTGTCAAATCTCATGGAGCAGATGCCCTTCGTTTATATGAAATGTTTATGGGACCAATCGAAGCTGATAAACCATGGAGTAATGCTGGAATAGATGCTTCGAAGAAGTTTATTGATAGAATATATAGATTATTTGAAGATAATAGAGTGATAGATAAAGAAAATAAAAATCTAGAAAAGGTATATCATCAAACTATTAAGAAAGTAACTGAAGATTATGAAAGTTTAAACTTTAATACTGCTATTAGTCAAATGATGATCTTTATCAATGCTGTTTATAAAGAAGGATATCTTCCTAAAGAGTATGCTCTAGGTTTTGTTAAAGTCCTAAGCCCACTTTGCCCACATCTAGGAGAAGAATTATGGGAATTGCTTGGTAATAAGAAAACTATTGCTTACGAAGCATGGCCTACATACGATGAAGAAAAAACAAAAGAAAATACTGTTGAAATAGCTATCCAAGTAAATGGTAAAGTAAGAGATACTATTAAAGTATCTAAAGAAATATCTAAAGAAGATTTAGAAAAAGAAGCATTGAATTCTGAAATAATAAAGAAATGGACTGAAAGTAAAGAAATAGTTAAGACTATCGTCGTTCCTGGTAGAATTGTTAATATTGTAATAAAATAGACTTGATTTCGAGTCTATTTTTTGTTATAATTCTTTTGTAATTGCCCTGTAGCCAAGCGGTAAGGCATCAGACTCTGACTCTGACATGCGTTAGTTCGAATCTAACCAGGGCAACCAATAATATAAAAATGAATAAGGGCTAGTAGAGACTTATTGATGAAATAAGGATTACTATGCTCTTTTTCTATTCAATGAAATGAGGCAGTATAATAATGCGAGTAAAAACAATAAATGCATTGATGAAATATTTAAGGGAACAGCATAATATTTCAATCGATGGTACTAAAGATAAAAAGAATTTAAGAAATATAGGATATTATCATGGTTATAAAGGTTATAGATATATTAATAATCCACAAAACAGAATAAATTTATCTAGTTTTAATGAAATAGTTTCGATAGTGGATTTTGATTCCAAACTAAAAAGTTTATTATATCCACAAATTATGCAAATAGAAACAATTTCAAAAAATATAGTACTTCAAATATTAATTGAAGAATATAAAACTGATGAATTTAATATTATATATGAATTAGGTATGACTGATTATAGAAATAGTAGAAATGGTGAAGAATATAAAAAGAAAATGAAGCAAAGATTATCAGTTCAAAATAATATTTATTCTTCATTATCTCGCAGTTATAGTAATGAAAACAAAATTGTTAGTCATTTTTATTCGAAAGATAAACATGTTCCTGTTTGGGGTATATTTGAGATAATTACATTGGGTACATTTGCTGACTTGATTAAAAGTTTAGACTTTAAAGTTAGAAATAAAATTGATAAAGAAATGAATATAAATATTGCCTTTGATACTAATGCTAAATTTCCAGAAAAAATTATGTATTTAATAAAATCTTTAAGAAACTCTATTGCACATAATGATGTAGTTTTTGATGTAAGATTTAAGGATGGAAGAATTGATACTAAATTATGTAAATATTTAGAGAATGAAATTGGTTGCACCAATATTGCCTTTAACACAATTACTGATTATGTACTTATTATTTCACTATTATTAAAGAAATATGGAATAACTAAAACAGAAATAAATAAATTTGTAAATGAATATGAAAAAAGTATTGAAGAGTTTAGAAATAGTATTTCAATTAGTATTTATAACAAGATAATTTATTCTGACACAAAAAACAAGTTAGCAGCTTTACGAAGTTTTATAAAAAACTCTTAAAATTATTGCATATTTTTTAAAGTTATGATATATTATAAATGTGAATGGCGATGGTGTATCTTCGGATCCCATCTGAGCAAGCTGGATGCGTCTGGCTTGCTTTTATTTAAAAAAGTTATATGATATATAATTATATACTAGAAGTGACTAGGAAACTTTAGAAGCTATAGGTCTTTTTCATTTGTTAAAAAAATGATTAAAAAATGTTGAGGCAAGTAGGTTTTTGTGCTAAAATGTATTTAGTGATTAGTTATTTATTAACTGATGACTTTGGTTTCGAACTTACTACTTTATCGAACCAATAATATAAAATAAAAAAACTTACAAATGTAAGTTTGTTTTTAAATATGGAGGACCCAGTCGGATTTGAACCAACGATCAGGGAGTTGCAGTCCCGTGCCTTACCACTTGGCTATGAGTCCGTGTACGTATAAAATTATACCAAAATTAATATAATTATTCAATATAATTTATGATAAAAAGTAAAAAAAATGATAAATAGAGGTGTTTTATGGAAAGATTACAAAAAAGAATAGCAAGTGTTGGATACTGTTCTAGAAGAAAAGCAGAAGAATTAATTACTAAAGGTTTAGTGGAAGTAAATGGTGAAGTAGTAACAAAACTAGGTACTACGGTTAAACCAGGAGATGTAATTTCCGTTGAAGGAAATATTTTAGATAATAGTAAAGCATATGAATATTATTTGCTTAATAAACCAAAAGGATGTATTACTACCACTAGTGATGAAAAAGGAAGAAATACAGTAATAGATTTAATAGACACAAATTCTCGAATATATCCTGTAGGAAGATTAGACTATGACACTACTGGAGTTCTAATACTTACTAATGATGGAGAACTAGCTAACTTACTTATGAATCCAAAATCAGAAGTAGATAAAAAGTATATTGTGAAGGTAAAAGGAATGGTATCAATTGGTGATATTCAAAAACTAAGAAAAGGTGTCGTAATAGATGGTATAATGACCAAAAAAGCTAAAGTAAAGTTAAAATCAGTAGATAAAAAGAAAGAATCTTCAATAGTAGAAATAACTATTCATGAAGGTAAGAATCACCAAGTAAAGAAAATGTTTGAAGTTTTAGGATATAAAGTATCTAAATTAAGAAGAGAAGAGTATGCATTTTTAAATTTAAAAGGACTAATGCCTGGAGAATATCGTGAATTATCAATAAAAGAAGTTAAAACATTATATAGTTTATGTAAAAAATGATAATAGAGATGATTGACAATCATCCTTTTTTCTGCTATTATAGTACAATTGTATGGGGGATAATATGGAATTAGTGATTGAAGAAAGTGAAAATGAACGTTTATTTTTTAATGAAGGGATAAATTTAAGTATTTCTAATTATTCCAAATTAAGAGATATAAAAAATATTGAAGACATATTTAAATATCTAATTTTTCATGATGAAATGTTTACATTATTTAATATCGATGAAGAACATTTAAATACTATATATCTATATGTAATTAATAAAATTTCACATAAAAAATTAAAAAAGAAATTTGAAAAAGACAGTCTTCTAATCTTTACCATGATTGATAATCAAGTAAATAATTATCATAATAAATATAATAGAATACTTAATCAAAACATAACTGACACAAAAATAAGATGTAATAAACATAATTTATTAAAAGTATTATCATTACACTTATCTAATATAACAATTGAAAGTGATAATATTACATTTAATGATTATTATAATTTATTATCGAGAATTAATTTAAAAAAATATGATGATAAGGATATTAAAATTAAAATAAAAGAAAGTTCAAGTCCAATGACATTATCAAAATTATATAGTATAGTAAATATAACAAAAGAGTCTTCAGACAAAATAAAAGGAATGAATCTATCAAACTTAGAAAAAGTATTATATGTTTATGACATTGTAAAAAGAAGAATATATAATGAAAATAATGGTGATTGTAGAAGTTCAAGAGATATCGATAAAGTTATACTAGGAAATAATATTGTATGTGTAGGATATGCTAATTTAATGAGTACTATTCTTAGTTTCTTTGATATAAATGCCACGATGATTATTTCGGAAAAAGAAAGTCATGCAATATGTTTGGCTTATATAAAAGATGATAAATATAATATTGATGGTTTTCTTACATTTGATGCCACTAATGACAGTAGAATTGATGAAAAAGATAAAGAGTATATCCATAGATATAATTATTTTGCATTTTCTTTATCTCATGTATTTAATAGTTTTCCAATTGAAAATATTGAAGAAATAAATATACCGCTAAAAGAACTAGCAGTAAAGATTAATAATCCTGAAAATGAAGATAGGTATAGATTATTAAGTACAATTGAAGAACTATTTATAATGACTGGAAATGAAAACAGTGATGACGTAGTAAGTAATCTAATATCTTATGATTTAGCGACTAAAAAAGAAAAAATTGAATTAGAGAAAGAATATAAGTGTTTAATGAATAAACTATTTATGACACATATAAATATGGATACTTTTATTAAAGCATTATATAATACTAGAAGAATAGAATATTATATTGGAGTGATACCAGAAATAAATAAAGAAGAAATAAGAGAAACAACTATTAATTGGAAGATATCTTTAGTAAAAGATGAGAGAAAAGATGATGATAAATTTATGAAAGTGTTATATCATGTAGGAGCCTTTGGATATTTACAAGATAACGAAGAAAGATTAATATCGTCTTCTCTTAAAGATAATCCAAGTACTGAAAGAGACATATATAATATGAGACTTGTAAAAGTATTAAAAAAAGAACTTCAAAGAAAATCTAATTAATAAAAAAACAAAAAGAATAATTGACAAGTAAAAAAAAATAGCATATAATATGTATAGTCAAAACAAAAGAAAGAGACGGTATATTATATATTTTAGAGAGAGTCTATGGTTGGTGAAAATAGATAAAAGAAGTAATATATAGATCACTCTTGATGTGTTTTTCTGAAAAAAATTAGGAAAAATCGGGGATAACCCGTTATCAAATAAAGTGCACTTATGTGAAATAGGGTGGTACCACGGTAATTCGTCCCTGTATTATATAAGTGCTTTTTATTTAGAGGGAGGAAATATGAAAAAATTTGAAGAATTATCAAAAGAGAAGGCTAGCGCTGTAGAAAAGAAAATACTAGAAAAATGGCAAAAAGAAGATATCTTAAATTTAACTATTAACAATAGAAAAGATAAAGATAATTTTGTCTTTTATGACGGACCTGCTACTGCCAATGGTATGCCAGGACTACATCATATGGTAGGTAAGTTCATTAAAGATGCTTTCTGTAAGTATAAGACAATGAAAGGATATAAAGTACTTAGAAAAGTAGGATGGGATACTCATGGTTTACCAGTAGAAGTACAAGTGGAAAAAGAACTTGGATTTACTGATAAAAATGATATTGAAAAGTATGGTATCAAAGAATTCAATCAAAAGTGTAGAGAAGCTGTATGGAAAAACGAAGAAGCATTTTCTAATCTTACTAATGAAATGGGCCAATTTATTGATTTAAAAAATAGATATATTACCTATGATAATAATTATATTGAAACAGAGTGGTGGATCCTAAAGAAATTTTTTGATGAAGGATTATTCTATGAAGGGCACAAAATATTACCATTCTGTACTAGGTGTGGTACAGGATTATCTAGCCATGAAGTAGCACAAGGATATGAAGAAATAACAGTAGAAACTGTAATAGTACCATTTAAAGTAAAAGATAAAGATGAATACTTCTTAGTATGGACTACTACCCCTTGGACACTTATTTCTAATGTAGCACTATGTGTTAATCCGAATGAAGACTATGTTAAAGTAGAAAGTATGGGATATAAGTTCATTCTAGCTAAGGCACTAGCTTCTAATGTATTGGGAGAAGATTATAAAGTACTTGAAGAATATAAAGGAAAAGATCTAGAATATGTAGAATATGAACAATTAATACCAAGTTTAGAAGTAGATAGAAAAGGATTTTTTGTGACATGTGATACATATGTAACTATGGAAGACGGAACAGGTATTGTACATATAGCTCCTGCTTTTGGGCAAGATGACTATAATGTTGGTAGAAAGTATGATTTACCATATCTAAATCCTGTCGGAGAAGATGGCTGCTATAACGATGGATTATGGAAAGGAATGTATGTCTTTGATGCTGATATTGAAGTAATTAAATACTTAAAAGAAAATGATAAGTTATTTAGAAAGCAAAAAATGAACCATAATTATCCACATTGTTGGAGATGCCACACACCACTTTTATACTATGCAAAACCAAGTTATTATTTAGAAGTAACCAAATTAAAAGATAAATTAATTGAAGAAAATAATAAAGTAGAATGGTATCCTAAATTTGTTGGAGAAAAAAGATTTGGAAACTGGTTAGAAAACTTAAATGATTGGGCAATTAGTCGTAAAAGATATTGGGGAACACCACTTCCACTATGGAATTGTGAATGTGGTCATAAAGAAATGATCGGTTCAAGAGAAGAACTAGTCGAAAAGGCAATCGAAGATATTGATACTTCTATTGATCTACATAAACCATATGTTGATGATGTTCATTTAAAATGTCCTAAATGTGGTAAGAGTATGACAAGAACTCCTGATGTAATTGACTGTTGGTTCGATTCAGGTGCTATGCCATTTGCTCAATATCATTATCCATTTGAAAACAAAGAATTATGGGAAAGTCAATATCCTGCTGACTTTATCGCGGAGGGTATTGATCAAACAAGAGGATGGTTCTATTCACTATTAGTAATTGGAGTATTTATAACAGGTAAATCACCATATAAGAGAGTATTAGTAAATGAATTATTACTAGATAAAAATGGACAAAAAATGCATAAATCAAGAGGTAATGCTATTGAACCATTTAGTATTATGAAAGAGTATGGCGCAGATACTGTAAGATGGTATTTACCATATGTATCTCCTACATGGACTCCTATTAAATTTGATGAAGAAGGTCTTAAAGAAGTACATTCTAAATTCTTTAATCCATTAAAGAACAGTTATAATTTCTTTGCAATATATGCTAATGCTGATAATATAAGTGATATTAATACATGCAAAGTAGATTATAAAGACAGAGATGAAATAGATAAATGGCTATTATCTAAATATAACAATCTAGTTAAGAATGTAACTGAAGGTTATGAAGAATATGATCTAAATAAAGTAGTAAAACTAGTTACAGAGTTTGTAAGTGAAGATTTATCAAACTGGTATATAAGAAGAAATAGAAAGAGATTCTGGGAAAGTGAAATGACAACTTCTAAAAAAGCCGTATACATAACAACATATGAAGTACTAGAGGGCTTATCAAAAATAATTGCTCCTATTGCTAGTTATACTGCTGAAGAAATATATACTAAGTTAACCGGTGAAACTTCAGTTCATCTATCTGATTTTCCAGTATATGATAATAATTTAGTTAATGAGAAAATAGAAGAGAAAATGGATCTAGTAAGAGATTTAATAAGTATTGGAAGAAATGTAAGAGAAGAAAACAAGATAAAAGTAAGACAACCAATTAGTGAGATATTATTGGATAAAAAATGTGAAAAAATTATTGCTGATTTAACTGATTTAATTAAAGAAGAATTAAATGTTAAAGAAGTAAAATTTGCTAGTGATTTATCAGAATATATGAACTTTATGGTTAAACCAAACTTTAAAGAAGTAGGTAAGATATTCGGTAAGAATATCAAAGAATTCTCTGATAAGCTTTTAATTTTTACAAATAAGGATATAGCATTATTAGAAGAAGGTAAAACCATTAATATGTCTATCGATAATACTGATTATGAGATAGATATCAATATGGTCGATATCAGAATATCTTCTAAAGAAGGATTCGCTTCTGGTATGGATGGTAATAAGTTTGTAATATTAAATACTAGTTTAACTAAAAAATTATTAAATGAAGGATTAGCTAGAGAGACTATTTCTAAAGTACAACAATTAAGAAAAAATTTAGACTTTAATATCACTGATAGAATTAATATGTATATTGATGCAAGTGAAGAATATAAAAATAATATTAAAAACTACATAGACATGATAAAAGAAGAAACACTTACAATTAATGTATATGATAAAGATAATATTAATGATAAAGTAAATATTAATGACTATGAAGTAGGCTTTGAACTAGAAGTAATAAAGAATGATTAATTCATTCTTTTTTTGTCAAATTAGTGTAAACATACTTGTATAAAAAATAAATATGTAATATGCTTATACCATAAGGGAGTGTGATACAGTGATTTATCCATCTATTGATAAAATACTAAATATAGTAGACTCTAAATATGCTCTTGTATATATTGCTTCTAGTAGGAGTAAACAAATGACCAAGACAGGGTATTATCAAAAACCACTTAATGAATATAAGAGTGAAAAAAATATAGGTAGAGCCCTAGAAGAAGTATATGATGGCTTAATTCATGTGGAGAAACATTAAAAAATGTTTCTTTTTTTATTGAAATAAAAGTTATTTTCTTGTATACTTAAATTAAGGTGATATATATGTATTTTTTACTTGATACTTGCCAGCATCCTGCGGTTCTTAGAACACTATATTTTGGATTAATAATTAAAGATATAATTTTTACAGTAATTCCAATTGGTATTATTGCTATGATGTTAGTAGATTTTTCTAAAGCAGTAGTAGCAGGTAAAGAAGATGAACAGCAAAAAGCCGTTAAATTAATACCAAAGAGGATAATGTATGCTGTTATTGTTTTTACTATTCCGTGGATAGTTAACGCTTTAATGAAAATATTATCTTCTGCTAAACTAAACGTGGCCTTAGATTTTAATACCTGTATAAAAAATGCTAGAGATGCTGAAGGAAATTTTGATTATTATGATAATTTGCTTGAAGAAGAAGAAAAAGTAGCAGGAATACGTTCTTCTAATCCTGGTACTACCAATAATGATAGTAATTCTCATAGCTCATCTATTGGAGATAATTCAGCTCCTGGAAGACTAATCCAGCTAATTAATGGTGAAGTTGGTAATACCAATAAGATAGGGGTAGATAAAACTAGATATGGTGGACAAGTTGGTAACGCGTGGTGTGCATATTTTGCTACATGGGCATTAAAAAAGATAAATATTATTGATGGAAAATCAATTTATGATTATCTAAGAGAATATGGAAATATTAACGATGGGGCTGCTAGTGGAATGTGGCCTGTATTTAGAAGTGGAAAAAACGAAAATATAAGTTTTAACAAATCTAAAGCATATGGCGGTAATTATACACCAAAACCAGGTGATATTATTTGGTTCCAGTGGCATGAAGATAGCCAGGCGGCTTACTGTAGGCCAAGATATGGTAAATGGAACGGAATTACTCAATGCTCTGATCACGTTGGGATAGTTGAATTTGTTGAAGGAAAAACCATTCATACAATCGAAGGAAATTCCGGTGGAAAAGTATCTAAACGCACTCATGATATAAATAGTGACACAGTAATAGCCTTTGGCTCGTGGTATAAATAAGGAGAATAAAATGAAGAAGATTTTGCTATTAATAACTTTTCTTTTTATATTAACTGGATGTACAATTAATTATGAATTAAAGATTAATAAAGATGACATAAATGAAATGATTACTGGAACAGTAACAAAGGAAGAAAGTGATATTGATCCAGAGGAAACAAGTCTAAATTTGTTTTATACACTTGTAAATTTTGAACAAAGTGCATTATTTAATGCAGATTCATTTTATGATAAAAAAATAACTGAAAAGGATAATTATTTGGAATATAATGCAAATTATACATATATAAATAATTTTAAAGATTCTAATATTATAAATACTTGTTTTGAGAAGCATGAGATAAATGAAACAGATGACTTTTATGATATCCATTTAAGTGGTAATTTTTATTGCCTGTTTTCTAAAAAAATAAATATTAATATAACTAGTAACATGGCTGTACTAGAGAATAATGCTGATAGTGTTAATAAAAATACTTATAGTTGGGTTATAGATGATTCCAAAGATGTAGATATACTTTTGACAGCATCAAAAAATATAGAAGCATTTAATGCAAAAGAAGAAAGTGTGTTTTCTGTATATAAAATAATCACATTTATATTATTAATTATCTTAATAATTGCTTCATTAATTATTTATAAAAAGAGAAATAGTGAAAATTAATTCACTATTTTTTAATATTTTATTTCTAAATTCATATTATTAATTGTAATAGAAAGGAATGATAAAATGAATGTAGAAACAATTAAAGTTTCATCTAAATCTAACCCTAATAGTGTAGCAGGAGCTCTTGCTAATACTTTTAGAGAAAAGGGAATAGTAGAAGTTCAAGCCATAGGAGCAGGTGCTCTTAATCAGGCTATTAAAGGAGTAGCTATAGCAAGGGGTCTAGTAACCCCTTAAAAAAAGTGTATACTACCATCAGAAGAGGGCAGGTATCCTTAAGCGAAGAACCCTATATAATAAGGTATTCAGCAAAATTATATATCTGAAATTGACTCAATAGACTAAACACCAGAAATGGTGTTTTTCTTATTTTTTATAAAAACAAGTAATGTGTTGACATATACACACAAACATGCTATTTTATAATTGTGTTGAAGTATACACACAAATAAAAAAGGAGGCATATCTATGAGTATAAAAAACGATTTAAGTCTTATAAATAAAGGAAACTTATTAAAAGAAAACGATACTTACCTGTTGGTGCTGCTAGCATATATTATAAAAAAGTACGATATAAAAATAGAACAAAAATTTGAAAATAGTATATCATTTATAAGCTATATAAAAGAAAATGTCGAAAAGTTATCATTTTCTAAAATAGAAGTAAATCTATTTAACGAAGTATTATCTAACTTATCACAAAAAATATTAAAAGATGATAGCATTTATAAAACAATACAAAAAATAATAAATAATTATGATCGAGAATCATTTATTGAATATGCAAATGAAATAGGTAATACGAATAATAAACAATATATAAGTTCTTCTGAATCTATAATAGATTTATCCCTCAATATATTAAAATGTAAAAAAAGCGGTAAATTATTAGATATTAATTCTGGTTCAGGTGATTTTCTAGTCAGGGCTATAAATAAATATAATGATATTTATATATCAGGATATGAAACTAATATAAATAATTCACTTGATTTAAGAATAAGAATGTTTATTTTAAATAGTAATTTTGAATTTAAATATGGTTCATTTTTAAATGAGGAAGATGATAATTATTATGATGGTATATTTGCAATGTTGTCATCTGAAGAAAAAATAAATAATATTATCACTAAAAATATAGAATATAAAGGAAACAATTCCATATGGTTATATATCGATAGAATTATTAGCAGAATAGGCACAAAAGGAAGAGCGATAGTCATAGCTCCACCAAGTTCTTTATTTAAGAAATCTGATGCAAGCATTAGAGAATATTTAATTAAGAATAAATTACTTGAAGCAATAATAAAATTACCAGATAGTATAGGGATATCTTTTACTATGTTAGTAATAAGTAGAAATAATCATTATACAAGACTAATAGATTCATCTAATATGTTAGATATTTCAAAAATAATAGAACTTTATACAAATGATTATGAAAATAGTAAGATTATAACTGATGTAGAATTTAAAGAGAAAGATTACTCATTTATTCCAAGTGTTTATCTAAAAAATATAACTAATAAAATGAATCATCCAGTCATATTAAAAGACTATGCTAATGTAATTAGAGGATATCGAGGTATTACCACAAATAACAAAGATAATAAATGTAAATATATAATTCTAAAATCGATTACAAATGGATTATTAGATAAGAATAGTCTTGAGATAGTTGATTATGAAGAAAAAATGAGTAAATATATTTTACAAGATAAAGATGTTATAGTAACCGCTAGAGGATCTAGATTTGAAAGTACTGTTATAAGGGTAGAAGATAATGAAAAATTAGTATGCGGAGAAAACTTCTATATATTAAGAATAAATAATAAAGAACTAAATCCATATTATTTATCTGCCTTCCTAAATAGTGAGATAGGAAAGGAATCACTGTTTAGTAATACAGTAAAAACAAAAATGTTATCTATTAGTAGTGAAGACTTATTAAATCTGATAATTGATTTAATAGAGATAGAAGAACAAAAACAATTAGAAAAATTATTAATAGAAAAAGAAAAAATATATTTTGATTATAATAATAAAATGAAAAAAATTTGTGATAAAGTTAATAATTCTATTAGAAGGAATATGTTTTTAAGATGAAAAAAATACTTATTGGAAAAATATGTGTATTGAAACAAATAAAATAATATTTTTGTAATTTCTTTGTAATTTCTTCTTGTTGACACTAAGGTCTAAAAATGATATAAATAATTTATTCTTTAAAAGAGCCATTACAAGTGGATTACTAACGGACCCTTAGCTCAGTAGGATAGAGCGGCTGCCTCCTAAGCAGTAGGTCGTTGGTTCGATTCCAATCGGGGACGCCATTAATTATATAATAAGGAGGATAAATAATGAGCAAATTTGATGACTATAAAGAATATGATTATAAGAAAACAATAAAAAAAGATGACATATATTATAATAACGATTATATAATAGATAATAATGATAATTTCATTTATAAAAAATACAACAAATACTACAAAGCAACTAATTTTTCTGATTTGTTTTCAATTATTAGTAGATCTAATACAAGAAAAACTCCTTCACAGCAAAGAACTCAAAGCAGTAATACTCAGCAGCAGGCAGTATTTCCTAAAGATACTACTCAAGTAGTAGTACCAGACTCTTCACAGACTGATTTCCAAGGAAAAGCCTATGATGCTAATCAAATGTGGAGCCCTGCGAGCATTAAGGGAAAAGTATATGAGTGGGATCGTGGTGTATTAGGTATTTCATATAATGGAGAAGTTGAAAAAGAATCATTAGACGGAACAATAAATCATCATGCTGATGCAACTGTAAGAATTGTTAGAGCATTAGGTGGAATAAATTCTGATTCAGATATGCCATTTCAAGCAGCAGTTGATGGAACAAAAGAAGGAATAATAATTTTTCAATCAGAGGGAGATAATGCATTTGTATATTTTCCAGAAAATATAACAAGTGAGCAATATCAAGAATTAGTTAGTGTTATTACACCAAGAAGTGGTTTTAATTTTTCATTTGTTCATGGAGAAGAAATATTTGAAGAACAAAATGCTAGAGGTGTTCTTACATACGCTAATAATATAAAAGCAATGCCTTTATCTACGAGAAGATAATAATTAATATAAGTGTAAGATTATTCTTACATTTTTTTATTTAACGCTTCGCTTACCCGAAGTAACAAGTTACTTCTCCATAACCCTTTACTAGAAGATTCCATTCATAATAGTAGAAAGTTATATGAAATTGTGCTAATGGAATGTGCAAGATATTATTCTTCATACATTGCTAAAGACTATGAAATTACCGGTAATGAAAAGCCTGTTCAAATTAGAGAATACTTAGATAAGAAAAATTATTTCTCTGAGGATGAATCTAATATAATTAGATATTATTATAAATATATAAGCAATATAGCATCTCATCCAAAAATAGCATTACAAGAACAAGCAGATTTTTCTAGAGTTATGTCAGTAAATACAATGTTGTATGCTTTAAATAGACTTGAAAAGTTTATATAAATTACTAATGTGTATGAAAATTTATTCAAAAGTATTGCATTTTATCAATAAATAGTGTATATTATTTATCGAGATGTGCCTAGGAAACTTTTGAAGCCCTAGGTCTTTTTCATTTTTATAAAAATTATTTATAAAATTAGTAAAAGTCATGGTATAATGGTTATAGAATTAAATTGTTTATTTATTTGTTGTGATGGTTTCGGACTATCTTAACTATCGCACCATTAAATAATTTGCTCGAACTTAATTGTTGGTATGATAGAAATGATAAATATAATGATGTTGTTAATGATATGTACAATGATAATATTTTAGATGATGATGACATTGAAGAATTAGACTTAAGCAAAGAAAAAAGATGATTTTGAGAGATAGTGATTAAAATAATTCTTCAAATAGTAAAAAGTATGACATAATATATAGCCAACAGAGGGTATTTATTATTAGTGAAATTAAAAATTTTAAACTTCGAACAATATTAACCGTGACTACAGGATATAGCTGCGTAGATAATTGACAAAGTATGGAAGTTGGTATGATTTGTTTGTGATGATAATATGATAGGCCCTATAGGATTGTGTATGGTTAAAAATAAAGTGAAAAGTCATCTGCTTACAATACATCCAGAACTTAAAAATGTTAGATGTCAAAAAGGAAAAAACATACATGAATTTGTTTCTCAATATGAAGAAAAATTTAATAATGTTTTACCAGTTACAAAAATGGGTGTAGAATTACTTAAAGAATATATAACTAAAACTGAAGGACCAGTTAAATGATTAAAAACATCAAAACGAAATAAGAATTAGCAATCCTTAAAATGCTATTTTTTTATGAATTATAATTTAAATTTTTATTAAAATATGCTATATTATATATAGAATTGATATTTTGATATGAACCCCATTTTGGGGACATCAAAATAAAAAACATAGTATTTTTATATTTTTGACAATATAATTGTATTATAGAATTAAAAATGATGAAGGAGTAGAAAATGGATAATAAAATAGGAGTATTTCTAACTGGTGGCGGAGCAAGAGGCTCATTTGAAATCGGATTCTTTAAAGCACTCGAAGAATTGGGGATAGAGTATAATGCAATCTTTGGTAGTTCTGTTGGAGCATTAATAGGTGGAGCTGCTACATACATGAATTCAAATGAGATGTTTGAATGTTGGAAAACAATAACACTAGAAACTATATTACATATTGACAGTAACAAAATTAATACAGCAAGTGGAAAAAAGCGCACAATAAAATTATGGAGAGAAACATTAAAAGCATGTTTTAATGATAAGTTTTTAATTAGTATAGAGGATACACAAAATTTGTTATATCAGCAGTTAGTAGCTAGCAAGATAATGGAATCACCAATAGATTTTGGAATAATGACAACAAAATTACCAAATTTGAAGTTATTAAAAGTATTTAAAAAAGATATGACTGAAGATAACGTATTAGATTATATTTTGGCCAGTTTATATTTACCAATTTTTCAGCACGAAAGAATAATTGATAACAATAACTATATTGATATTGGGGCCATAAGAAGGTATCCAATTGAAGTATTAAAGGACTATAAAACTATATTCGTAGTAAATACAGATAACTCACCGACTAAAATAACAAAAAGAATTAAACAAGCAAATCTTAAAACCAACGAAGTAATAGTTGTAAATATGGAAAAAAGGCCATCAATTTTGGACTTTACAGAAGAACAATCTGAAATAAATCTAAAAGACGGATATGAAACAACAATGAAAATATTAAAAAAACATAAGAAAGTATAAAAAATTATGTAACGATTTATCATAAATGATAAGGCGTTTAATTCTAGAATTAAACTGTAGATATATTTTAAAATAATAGAAGTGAAAAAAGTGAGTAACATATTTATAAAAATATTTGGCAAAAAGAAAAAACAGAAAATATAACCAATAGTATTGTGAGCATGAATGCAAATTTTCAAATGCCTAAACGCAGTGATTTTAAAAATCAGAATAATGTAATTAAACTAATTGAATAATATAAAAAAGAATACGATAATCAAATGTCCAAATGAAATACAATTTTATCTAAAGATTTAGAACTTGATTTATATTATCAAGAAATTAGAAAGTATAGATTCACATCCATACACTGGAGAAAGAAATATAAAAGGATACTTGAAATTGCCAACTAAAAAATATTTAGATGATTTTTTTGATGGATCGGTAAATTATCAATAAGTAGAAAACATTACTAGAGGCAGAATTTATGAAGTTATAAGTGTTATTGGATATGGCGATGGTGAAGATGCAGTTATATTAGATGACAATGGTAATGAGCACAGACTTGCTGATTGGTTCTTTGAAGAACTAACAGAAGAAGATGTAAAAAAATAGAGCAAATAGATAAAAGTGAAATAGATAAAAATAGAACAAAAGTATTGAAGATGAAATAAGTACATATTAGATGACTATTTTAAAGTCATTTCTTTTCTTAAATATAAATTTAATATATACTAATAAAAAAGTTAAAAAAGTTGAATAATATGTTATAATGTTATTAAGGAGGAAATTTGTATGTATAATACTGGCAATTACATGGATTTAATTTCAATAGATTTCCCAGAAGTAAGAGAGTTTATTGTTAGTCCAGAGGATGAAGTGAGTTTTTTCAATTGTAATATGGAAAATTTAGTAGCTTTAAGAGATTATTTACTAGAATTGAAGAAGAAAAAAGAGGAATATGATAAGTTAATTGAGGCCCCTTTAAAGTCTATTCAAGAAAAAAATCCATGGTGTATTGATGTACAACCAGCAATTAGAAGTCCTTTTATAATGAAAGCAAATGCTAAAAACTATCCGTCAATATATATGGCTTATGAGGATGATGATTTTTATGGTAATGGTATTCAAGTAAGCTATAATCCACTTATCAGATATTTAGATAACAAAAGATGGAATGAGCGTAGAAAAATTATAAAAAACTCAAAAGATGAATTATTAGAAATTAAAAAAATTCTAGAATCTTTTGGATTTAAGAGCGAGAATGATGGTTTAATTACTTTAAGTAGCCGCTTTTTAGTTATTCCACGTAGTTTTGAAGAAATAGAAATTCAAAAGAGACCAATAGAAAGTCTTTATATTCATAGAATTAAATTAAATAAAAATAACGAATTCTATTCTGATTATTGTGGACTTGCTAGGTTTAATGATAAAGATGGTAAGAAATATGCTGATAGCTTTATTAAAAAACTATATTTAACAAAAAAATAAAATTCTAGGTAGCATTTAAATAGCAAAATTTTCAAATTTTATTTTGAAACTTTAAATATTATTAAAATTAATTATTTAAATTTATTGAAAAATAAGTAAAAAAGGGGTAAAAAAAGTGTAAAAAGATACATAATCTTAATGCCCCCTGAAGAACGAAACGATTAAGTGTTCCGTTCATTTTTTTCTTTATTTTATAAGGCTTTGCAATGATTTGACTATTCAAAAAATCACTTTTACATACGATTTACATACGAAAAATCGTATATAAATCGTATGTAATTTATAAAATGGAATAAACAAGCCCTTATAAATAAAGGTGTTATAAAAATTTCAATCCCTTTAGATGGTTTTGGTTGAAAAATATGATTATGTAAATGAGTTTATTGATTATTTGTTTGAACTACAATTAATTAATGATGGTAAACATTTAACTTATGAAGAAATGGAAGTAGCATTAAATAATTTCTTAGAATTAGAAAAAGATAATTCAAAAACTAAAATCAAAAGTTTAAGTTTAAAAATACGACTTTAAATAATAAAAAAATTATAAAATTAATAATTGTCTTTTCATCATACTTAGTGTATAATAAACAATTACATGGAGGGTTTATGGGAATTAATGATTTAGCAATTATTTATCAATCTAAAATATATAAGATTAAAGGTAAAATAGATATTTTAAATTCAGTAGGTATTAAAGGACAAAGATATTTAAAAGAACTAGAAGAATTAGATAAAGAAACTACTAGACAAATAGAAGATTATAATAGAGATATAAAAGATAAAGTATATTTAAAAGATTTAAATGCTATATATAATAATGCTACTGCTAGAATAGAAGTAATTGAAGGAGAGTTAGAAAAATATAATAGTTATATTGCTGGATATCATTATTGTGAATATTTAGATAGTAAAATTAATAGAGACAAAATATCTGAAGAAGAAGTAAAAGAATATGCAAATAAAATAATAGGATTAATTAATTCAATTAATGAAACAGATACTAGAGATTATAATGAAGAAAAAGAAATAGTAGAAAGAATATATTCTGTAGCATATCAAATAATGAAATTAGAGTATATTACAAGAGGAAGAAGCGAAATATTTGAAGTTGCTAAAAATAATCCAGTAATTGAATCTTTTATCAGTAATGAAATAGCAGGTGATATTCATAAATTAAAAGATAATAATAAAATAACTCCGTTAATAAAGCAATCAATAAGTAGAATTCAAAGTAATGGTATTAATTATTCTTGTCTAGACAAAATATTAATTACTTCTATTGCTTTAGAAGATGATAGTTCTATAATTAACAAAATTAGAACT
This sequence comes from uncultured Caryophanales bacterium, assembly GCA_947164795.1. Classification (GTDB taxonomy): domain Bacteria; phylum Bacillota_I; class Bacilli_A; order RF39; family UBA660; genus CAG-302. The sequence goes on from CAMUXV010000013.1 coordinate 20,668, forward strand.
AATTTAGAAGAACTACTTACTAAAATGAAAGATAATACTAATGAGATGCAAAAGTTAGCTAGAGAGATTAACGACTCTGAAGATACAATAGCAAAGTATAATAAAAAAATTAATAAAAATAATAAACATAATATTAAAGAAATGGTGAAAAGAACTATTGCTGGTTTAGTCGCAGGTGCAATGTTATATGGCTGTTATGCTCTAGGAGGATTAGCTTCAAAAGAAAAAAAATATAAAACTAAAAAAGAAACTTTTTCTTCTTTAACAGGATATTCATCAGAAGAAGATTATAAAAGTGAAGTATCTGATGACTATAAAAGTACAAAGTTATATGTATATGAACCATATGAAAAATATAATGATAATAGTTATCGTAGGGATTATACTAGTTATGATATTAGTAATATATCAGATGACTGTAATTCATTAGATGACTTTCTTAATCTTAATTTAGAACATGCTGCTAGTAAAGAGAATAGTCACGAAGATAGAAATGCTAGTGATATGAGTGAAGAAGATTTTTATGATGAATTATTATATGAAGTAGTCAAAACTATTCAGAATCCTGATGATTTTCATATTGATATTAGCTATATTTACTGGGTGTTCACTTCATTTCTCTTATTAATACTATCAGGCATGTTATACGTATTCATAATTGCTGAATTATATGATGAAGGCTACATGGATGAAATAAGAAAAAATAGTTACACAAAAAGCCAGGTTAGAAAGAATCTAATTGATATTAAAAGGAAATTAGAAACCTTTAGAAGATTATCAGATAATAACAAAGAAGTGAAAGAAGAATTTACGAAAATATTTAATAATTATAAAGAATTAATTGAATCTAGTGATTATATTAATAAAATAAAAGAAAATGATTCTATCTTAATTGAAGATCCTCAAATAGTATTAGATAAACGAACTAAAAGATTAATAAAAAGTAGAGTAAAAGATAAATAGAAATGAAAAATGATTAATTATGAAAATGAAAAAGTTTAATGAATTAGCAAAAGAAGAATTATATATAGAAAATTATTTACAGGACTTATAGCTGATTGCTAAGGAAATAAATGCTAAAATTAAAAAAAACAAAGGGAGAAGGAGGATTAATATATGAATATAGATCTTAGATATATAAACTTGTATTGGGAGTTAGATGCTGCAATTCAAGAATATAAAAAAAGTGGCATTGTTGATTTTTCTGAAATTAATTTAGGAGTTGAAGAACTAATTGTAGGGGCAGAATCTTGCCTTGAAATGATTAATAATAGAAGAAAAATGTCAGATGTGGTGTTTTATAAAAAACTATTAAAATTTGCATATATAAATAGTTTTAATGATTTTGACTATCAACACATAATTGAACTTATGCTTAATACAAAATTTAGTGGTCAAGCAACGATTTTAACTACTATGCATGATTCAATATTAAAACAAGAAGGTCATGGTAGAAGTTTTGATTCTTGGTTTGAAGAAATTGGTATTAACCTAAAAATATTTTATACTGAAGATGCTAATATTAATCGTAATCATATTTATAGTATAACTGAAATCAAATCATTATTGGCTGAAGGTAAAATTGCAATTTTATATGAATCAGAAAGGCAACTTGATTATGAAAACGAAGATTATGTAAAAGAGGAATATCAAGAATTTGAATGCACTGGTGATAAAATTATTGTAAATTCTGGAAAACATAATCCATATATGTTAAAATATATTAGAAGCCATATTAGTACAAAGCAATTATTAAAATTATTTAAAGATCATTTACAACATGTTAATAGTGAAATTAATTATGTTACTGATAGAAAAAATTATGAATTAGATTCATTTAAATCATCTGTTATTGCAAGCGAATACTGTGATGAATTTAAAGAAAAAGGTTATGCGAAAAGATTAGCTAAATTAAATAATATGAAATTAAATTTAAAAAAATAGTTATGGGGAATAATTATAATCAGATTATTACCAAAATGATAATATTGTTAAATAATCGTAAATGTTAATTTTTATATTATATTTTATGGATAGGCTAAAAAACTTTTATATTTTTTTCTTTTTATATTGACAAGCGTAAGAAATACACTTATAATATAATTGTAGGTGATGATATGAGAGTAAATAATCCACTATATAAAAATATAGGCATTCATTTAACTTCTACTATTTTTACAGTTGATAAAGGAGTTATGAAAGTTTTACTTATTAAAAGAAATAATGAACCATATTTAGGATATTGGGCTTTACCAGGAGGATGCTTATATAATAATGAACTTGTTTTGGAAGGAGCCAAAAGAGAACTAAAAGAGAAAACAGGTATTAGTGATATTGAATTATCTATGTTTAAAGTATTTGATAAAATTGATAGGTCTCCTTTAAAAAGAATGATATGTTTAGCTTTTATTGGTGTTTTAGATAAAGATAAAGTTAAACTACTAAATGAGACGGAAAAAGCTTCAATTATTAATTGGGTTGATGTAAAAAAAGTACCAGAACTTGCTTATGATGGTAATGAAGTATTAGATTCCGCTATTAATGAATTAAGGGAAATGATTCAATCAACTGAGATATTAAAAACTTTATTTCCCAAAGAATTTACTTTACCAGAGTTACAAAGTGTATATGAATCAATATTAAATATTACTATTGATCGAAGAAACTTTAGGAAAAAGATGATCACTAGTGGAATAATTATTGATACAAATAAAACAGTTAATTATAATGGTAAGAAACCCGCTAAATTATATATATTTAACGATAAATGTAAAATTAAAAGCATATTATAATGCTTTTAAAAAGCAAATATAAAGTGTATAAAATACACATAAAGGAGGAAATATGAATTTATATATTGATTTTGATGGTGTAATAGTAGACTCGATAAAAGTAACATATAAGATGCTTGAAGAAAAAGGAATAGATATTAAAGATACTTCCAAAGTACGAGAGTTTTATCGAGAATTAGATTGGTTTAAGTTACTAGAAAATATAAATCAAATTAATAGTTCAATAAGATATATAAAAATGTTGGAGAAGGATGGAACATATAAATTATATATTTTAACTACTGTTAATTCTCTTAATGAAATAGAAGCTAAAGTAAACTATATAAGAAAATTTGGCTTAAATATCCCGATAATAAGTGTTCCAAAAGGTGTAAATAAAAATGAACTTGTAGATGCTAAAGATAACATACTAGTAGATGACTATAGTGGTAACTTATATCCTTGGGAAAATGCTGGAGGAATAGGTGTTAAGTTTTCTGAAGAAAGTAAAAAGAATAAAGAATTCATAACAGTAAGTTCTCTAGGAGAATTAAATCATCCAAAGTTTATGAAAAGATTAATAAAGAGACTTTAACAAAAAATATAAAAAAGAAAAGTAGAAAGTATTATGAATTTAGATATGAAATTAAAAGAAATGACTAAAGAGATGAAATTATTACTAGATAGTAATCCATCAGAAAATAATATATTACATACTAAAGAGATCCTTGAAAACATAAAAATTATAAATTTAGAAAAAAGTAATTATGCTAAAAATCATGTTGTATTTGATTATAACACGTATATTTTTTAAAATGCGATATTCGTAAATATTTTCCTAGTATTAACCATGAAATATTAATAAGTCTATTAGAAGAAATAGATTTTTCAGAAGATGAAATGTGGATGATAAAAAAGTTAATTGAAGGGCCAGATAAAGCAAGCGTGGGATTGCCACTTGGAAATTGGTCAAGTCAATGGTTTGCACTTTTATACTTAAATAAAATAGATCATTATATTAAAGAACAACTTAGAATAAAAAGTTATGTGAGATATATGGATGATATGATATTAATTCATAGAGATAAAAAATATTTATCTGAATGTAAAAACAAAATAGAAAAACTTTGCAATAATTTATTAGCTTTAGAGCTGAATGAAAAAACCGGGATAAGAATGATAAAAAATGGAATAGATTTTTTAGTGGAACCATATAATAAAGGATATTTCTTTTTATTTAAATTTTTGATATAATAATATAAAGAAATTATGTCAAGGAGATTATTATGAATAATGAAGTATATGAACAATTAGATGATTTAAAAAAAATAAAAAAAGAGT